>JBBKWP010000362.1:0-26129 GCA_037968995.1 Candidatus Xenobia bacterium | reverse complement strand
GACGAGAATGGAGCGGACATTGTTTCGTAAAGATCCATCCTCGGCTTTTTCCGCTTCGCCGTAGCGTATCGGCTCAGTGCTCATAACCGAGTAACGACCTTCCTGGCCCTCCTCCTTGAGTTTGGCCGAACTCCAGCGATAGTTTTCCTGGTAGTCCGTGGCCCGGTAGAGGAATCCGCCGATCTGAACGGCTGCCCCGATCAATCCCAAGTCGCTGTCTCCGATCATCTGGGAGAGCAATTTGCCGGCAGCCTGGGATTGGAAGGTTTTTCCATGTTCTGAGATGCTGTGCTCAAGTTCCCCCAGCAACTTTCCCACGACTTTGGGGTCGGCAAGGTTCATCTTGGTGTCCACGGAGAAGCCAAGCTGCTCAAACCCCGCTTTCAGTCGCTTTTCGACAGATTCCGCCCGAGGCGACTCTCGCTCGAGGGCGGTGAGAAATGTTTGCAAGCTTTCGTAGTCGTCCACCACCTCGGAGTAGCGTCCGAAATGGTCCAAAAAGTTAGCGGCTTTCGTCTCACGGGTCTCCCGGATCACGTCCCACGACTCCAGGGTCCGTGTTCTCACGAAGAAGAAGATCGGAAACTTTTGCCGGTCATGGTCGACTGGGATGATGATGGTGTCTTGCCCCTGGGCCAGATCGATACGGCCTCGATCGGGATGCTTACCGGTTGACTTGTCATAGAGCAGAGAACCCTGCGAGGTGGTCAAGAACCATCCGATGGACCAGTCGCGGAGGCGCTGACGTTCCTTTGAGTTCATGGATGTCCACTCCGGGGCTTCTAGATCGACATGGAGGCGGATTTCGTCGCCTTTCTTCAGTTCGGGAACCTGAAGGATAGGAAGGGTCCGTTCTTGTCTGGTTACGGTGATTTCGACAGGGAGGGCTCTGAAGGGGAAAGTTCGTTCCGTCAGAGATCTGTTGGCATCTTGGGCCAGTCCGGGGACCCAAAAGGTCGCCGTTAAGAGAAGCATCAGGAGATATGGTACTCTCGTTCCAGAAGACACAATGGGGGACGTTCTCGTCGCCGCATGGCGCTCCTTCGCCCGCACGAAGTGAGTAGGCACTTTTCTGGCCGAAGGGATATGCATAAGGGTATGATGTGGAAATCATGAAAAAAGTTGCCTTTGAGTACATCGTCATCAAGTTCAAACACGTGGGAGATTCATGATTTCAGTTCCTTCTCGACGTTTTCAGAGAACCGTCATTTTCCTCTTCATCACCATGGTGGCAGCGAGCCTTACCGGATGTAGCCGGCCCGGCAACTCTGATGGACGGACCCAACTCCGCTTTTGGACCATCAGCCTCTCGCCGACCTATGATGCCTATCTTCGGGATCTGATCCAACAGTTCGAGCGCGAAAATCCGAATGTCGAACTGCTCTGGACAGACCTTCCCCAATCAGCCACCCGGCAAAAATTGATGGCCGGTATCGCCGCCGGAGATCCACCGGATCTCGTTAATCTCGACACGGAGTTCACCTTGGTGCTGGCTCAGAACGGAGCCTTAACCGATCTGACCGGACTAGTGTCCAAGGAGCAAAAAGACCGATATTTCCCCAACCTGTGGGAGGCCGGAGTGTATGAAGGCGGCACCTACGCCATACCCTGGTACGTCACCACCCGCGTAATCATGATGAATGCCCAACTCATGCAGCAGGCCGGTCTGGATCCCGATAAAGCCCCCAAAACCTGGGACGAACTCGACGCCGATGCCCGCCAGGTTTCCAAGAACACGAAGGCCGTTGGTTTGATGCCCCCCATCAAGATCATCAACGATTGGTCCATGGCAGGTGTCCCCGTGGTGGATGAAATTGGTCTGCGCCCACTCTTCACCGATCCCGAGGCTGTCGCTGTCTTGGAGCGTTACCGTCGCCTTTATGCCGAAAAAGTCATGCCGCCGGAGACCTTGACTGAGGGCTATAAGGGAGCTCTCGACCGGTACAAGGCGGGTTCTCTGGCTTTTCTAGAAGCGGGTCCCCAGTTTCTGCTGAGGATCAAAGCGGACGCACCTTCTGTGTATGAGCAGACCCGACTGGCTCCCCTTCCCGCCACCAAAGCAGGCACGGTTCCCGCGGCCACGATGAACTTCGCCATTCCCCGATCAAGCAAGCATCGGGAATTGGCGGTAAAGCTGGCGCTCTTTTTGACCTCGCCGAAAGCTCAACTGGAGTTCGCCAAGCTCGTCCCGTTACTGCCATCTACAATCGAGAGCACCCGAGACCCTTTCTTCGAAAATGGCGGCGAGGACCGACTGCAATCGGAGGCGGTCAGGATCTCCATTGCACAACTGCCTGACGCTAGGGATTTCTCCTTAGCGCTGCCTCGGCAGAAGGACCTCAGTCGCTCACTGAATACGGCGGTAGAGAAGGCGATCCGAGGGGAAGCGACAAGTCAGCAGGCGCTAGATGAGGCGGCCCGCGACTGGGAGAAGACCCTGGCACCGTTTCGAAGCCATTGAAGGCGAGAACGCTTGGAGGACTCGTGCGCGACAGCATAGATACCTTGGAGGCCCTCACCGAACGCGTGTGGGAGTTTCGCGAAGCCCGCGACTGGGCTCAATTTCATCACCCCAAAGAGTTGGCCTCGGCTCTCTCCATCGAAACCGCGGAGATCATGGAACTGTTTCGATTTCGCTCCCCAGAGGAAGTCGCCCAGCGCCTCGCAGATGACGACTTTCGAGAGCAAGTTGGGGCGGAACTCGCCGACACGCTGTTTCTGCTACTCTTGTTGGCCCGTGAGTCAGGGGTCGACCTGTTGACCGCTTTCAACCGGAAGCTCAAGATATTGGACCAGCGCTATCCCGTGGAGAAGAGTCGAGGGCGCAACGATAAATGGACCGCCTACAGCCAGGACTCGGGCGAAGGAACGCGGTGAGACGTCCCAGGAATTTCACACCTTGGCTCTTTCTGATTCCGGCCTTGGTGATTCTTGGTCTGTTCACGTTCTTTCCTATCCTTTGCGGCGTGAGCTTGGCCTTTACGGAGTTTTCTCTGCTGAGGCATTCTCAAGAAGGCCACCTCGTAGGGCCGAGGTTTGTGGGTATTCAAAACTTTGCTCGATTATGGGTGGACCCCTATTTCTGGAAAGCGTTGGGCAATTCCGTCAAATATCTCCTGGTTGTGCCGGTCATCCAGTTCGCGGCGATCGGCATTGCGGTTCTGGTCGACAAGCCGTTCAAGGGGCGTCAGTTTTTTCGCACGGCTTTCTATATTCCGGTGATCACCTCAGTGGTGGTTGTGGGGATCACTTGGGGCTGGGTTTTTCGGTCCGACGGCTTGGCCAACTATTTCTTGAGCCTCTTCGGGCTCGGACCCATCGCGTTCCTGACCGATCCGGATTTCGCGCTTTTCTCCATCATGTTTGTGACGCTGTGGCAGGGACTGGGTTATTACATGATCCTCTACTTGGCGGGCCTGCAAACCATCCCGCCGGAACTCGAGGAGGCCGCGGTACTAGACGGTGCGGGGCCGTGGCACGTTTTTCGGTATATCACAGTTCCCATGCTTAAGCCTACAGTGGCGCTTTGCACCATCATCAGTTGCATCTCGGCGCTGAAGGTGTTTGGGGAGATCTTTGTCATGACGCCTCAAGGCGGCCCCAATCAAAGCACACTCACGATGGTCTATTATATCTATCAATTGGGTTTCGAGGATTTCGACATGGGCTACTCGGCCGCGGTGGCCCTCATGCTGGCGGGCGTGGTCGGAGTCATCTCCTGGATCAATGTTCGTTACTTCAAAGATGGTGGTCTCTCGAGCTATGGATAGAGCACGCTCGGTATTGCGGTGGGGCGCCCTGCTCATACTCACTGGGCTTTGCTTGGGCCCCTTCCTTTTCTTACTGAGCACCTCGTTGGAAGGCGGCGACGTGTTCCGCTTGCAATCGCCTCTAGACCTTTTGCCAAACACCCCCACGCTGGATGCCTATTTCGAGGTGTTTGAGAAGCTCCCGGAGTTGCCGTATTTTTTCCGGAACACCGGACTCCTATGCTTTTTTGGGGTCCTCATCGAACTCTGCTTCGCCACGTTCGCCGCGTACCCACTGGCCCGTATGGAGTTTCGCGGCAAGTCGATGATCATGGGAGCCCTGTTAGCCACAATGATGCTGCCGGTTCAAGCCAACATCATTGTCAACTTCGTGACCATTCGACAACTCGGTCTCTATGACACACTCACCGCAGTCCTGCTTCCGTCGGCAGTGTCCGTATTCGGAATCTTCTTGATGCGACAAGCCTTCTTGGTGATACCCAAAGACCTAGAGGATGCTGCCAGGATAGACGGAGCCGGCGAGTGGTACATTTTTTCCCGAGTGATGGTGCCTCTGACGCGACCCGCTTTGGGGACTTTAGCACTTTTCTCTTTCGTGGCCCACTGGAACAGCTTCATGTGGCCCCTGGTGATCTTACAAGATCGTAAGCTCTATCCACTTTCGGTGGGTCTCAACTATATGGCGAACGCTTTCGATTCCAACTTTCGTCTGGTGGCGGCGGGCTCGGTGATGGCCATGATTCCGATTTTAGTTCTCTTCTTGCTGCTACAAAAACAGTTCATTCGGGGCATCACAGCGGGGGCTGTTAAGTAGCGCGCGAATCCCAGGCGTCCTTCGCAGGTTCCTTTCTCAAAAGCAGGAATGGCCTCAAGCCTCTGGCGGGCAGTGTATTGCGAGGAGATGTTTATGAGAGTGAACCAAAATCAATCGGGCCTAACTTATGACGGCCACGTCATGCGCGGGGCTCTCATCTGCTTGGCGCTCCTGCTTATGATGAATCTGGCGATCGCCGACCAGGACTTCCAGGGCGCTCCAAAACCGGCGCCAACCGACGCGGTGAAGGTGAGTTCGGAGACGTTCACCGCCGTGGGCAGGGCTCCGGTCCAACAAGGTCAAGGGCTCGAATCCGCTCGCCACGCCGCTCTCCTGCAGGCTTACCGGAACCTCGTTGTGGACGGACTCCGGGACGGAGTGTTGGTCGGCGGATGGGGCGAGTTGGAGGGAGACCTTCGACTGTTCCAGGTCGACCAAGACCATCCGAACCCTCAAATGATGGCCTGGCTGACTCGCTCTAAAGTCGTCAAAGAGGCCAATCAAGACGGGTTTGTCAGTGTCACCATCGAGAGTCCTCCCACTAGGGATCTGTCTTCGGTGCGGCCTTCCATGAGGGCCATGGTCACTCAAGATGTGGACCGCGATGGCTTGTCTGACGTCGTTGGCGTTGGCTACGACGGGTCGGTCTACGTCACCAAGGCCACCACCAATGGCGACTCGGAGATCCTTGCCAAGTCGCCATCCTATGCCTATTTTGAGATCGTTTCGGGTCCTGGACTTGAAAGAGTGCGCGCCGTCCTTCCCGTGGCGGTAGGATCCATCGAGTCGGCAGGGCCGGGCCAAGCGCGAGTGGTCTTGGAGTTGGAAACACTCGAGATGGTCAACGGCACTCTGCTGGGACGCAACACTGAGCAAAGGGAGATTCTGGTAGCGCTATCCGATACTGAACAGAACATTCGCTTTTCCCTCGAGGAGCCGACCGACTTCGCACGTTTGTACAGCCCAGAGGTTGAGCTTCGTGGTAAGGCGCTGGCTAACCGGACCTTGAAAACCTTGGAGATCCGGCAGAACGGTGAGGTGGCCTGGGAAAGTCCCGAGGGCATGCAGTCGCGCGCGCTTCAATTCAATTTGGCACGCCACCTCAACGGCGGCTGGAATCTTTTTAGGTTGACCGCTACTGATGACGAAGGATTCCTACAACGACGAGACTTGTGGCTGCAGGGACCACCGTCGGCCGCGAGCATCGGATTCTCCAACAAGCGCGCCATCGTAGTCACTTTAGATGATGGTTGGCGCGAGAAGAAGGTTCTCGGCTCCCTACAAAAAGCGGGCTACAATCCGGATGGGGTGACCTTTTTGGAGACCGGAAAGCTTACTTCCGATGCACTCACAGCAGAGATACGCCAAGGGCGTGGAGCCAGCGACCTTTTGCTGTATCTGGAAGCGCATTCTGATCCGGGGCAGTTGATTGGTGGCAAGGACCTGAAGCTGGGTCAAGGGTCGTTGACTTCCACCGACCTAGCGCAGGCGATAGAGGCTGGTGGATACGTCCGCAGTTTGATGATTTTTTCCACGGAACTTATCCCTGATCGTGAACAAACTCCCGCTCCCGAGGCTCTCTGGGCGGATACCACGAGATTCTTGGAGCGCCTTGGAGACGGTGGGCGTTTGGCGGTTGCTAACGTCGAGATAAAGGGCGAAAGCGTCCGCGGCCACCGGAGTCGCTCCAGAGACCAGTTTCTGTCAGCCTTGGACACAGCGGGACCAAGCGACCTACTTCGTCTGTTCGACGCCAAGACACCGCGCAACACCCTTTTTCGCGGCTGGATGTTCGGTCCCCCGGTTTTAGGAACCGGGCAGCCCTAAGTTCTTAGCCAAGCGTAAAAGCTCGAGGGACAATCTTGCCAGGTCTGGGGATGAGTTCACAACTGTTACAGCGTTGTAATATATGAGGGCTTCAAATACGGTTTATTATAAATGTAATCCATCACCGGAGGCTTTTATGATTAGTTCAAACTCAAGACCACAACTTATGGTGGGCGTACCGAGCGGGTACCTCAATTCCCAGGTCCCTTTTCCACCGAATGTTGACTATAATGTGTCCGTGGGTGTAGAACTGGCGCCGGGTATCGGAATCAGTCTTGACGGGAAAGCTCTTCTGGTGGGCCCCAGTGGTCATCAAGGCCGTACCGATGTCATCGGTCACCTAGACGGAGGAACGTATCCGCAACGTGACACTGTGGTGCTGCGTGACGGTGAGTCCACCGCTGTAGATGGATATCACGATTGGCAGGATTACCAACTTAAGGGTAAGCCGTCCGCATTCTCAGCCCAAGGCTACCAAGACCACAAGGGGTTCACCGTCAGTGAAACGCCCAATGGCCTTCGCGTCGAGAATCCCAAGTCGGCTCGGGCGTGGACGGTGGAGTCTACCGACAAAGGCTTCTCTGTGCGCTCGGACTGGGAAAAGGGCGAGACATTTCAAGTCTCTCAAGAAGGGGGCGTGACCACCGTGGACTCCAACTTCCCCGACCAAGACTTCACCATCACTGAGAAGGATGGTAAAGCCGTCATTGATGGTCGATATAGCGTCGATGATTTCGTGTTCCAACCGACGGACGCAGGTTATAAGATCCAGGGTCACTACCCGCAGCAGCACTTCGAGATCAGACTGTCATAGCAAGACCTTAAGCTTTGAGCCGTCCGGTCACTCCACGGCCGCCCCCTCTCGCTGAGGCGCGAAGGGCGGCCCGTTCGGCGGAGTCGAGGTTGACGAAGACTAATTCCGCGCCCAGCATGAAGACTGCGGCTTCGATATACAGCCAGACCAACAGGCCTACAAACCCCCAAATGGTAGCGTAGAAGGGGTTGGTGGTTCCCAGTTTTACGATGTAGGTCAAGTAGATCCAGGAAGAGAACTTCCAAGCAACAGAAGAGAAGAGGGCCCCTGGTATCGCCATGCTTACGGGCACTCGACGCGACGGTAGGATGATATAGAGGATCAAAAAGATAAGGGCCACCGCGCCCGGCACGACAACCCAAGAGTGAATGGTTGCGAAGACGGTGGTCTCGGCTAGGCTCCAACTTTCCTCGACTCTGGCCGGGAAATTTACGTTTCGAAGCGCCATACCCAAGGACGTCAGGCCTAACGAGATGGCCCCCACGCTCAAGACGACCGCGGTGCACAGAATGACCAGCATCATAGCCAAAAGGTTGCCAACCACCCAGTTTCGTTCCAGCGGGATTCCCCAGGCTTTGTGTAGAGCGAACTCCATGGCCCGAAAGAGTTGTCGACCGGACCACAGCAAGACTAACAGCCCGGCTACTCCGATCTTTCTGCTGTCTGAAAAGATCTCGCGAACGTGCTTATCGAGAAAACCCACCATGTCGGGCGGAAGAAACAAGGCCGTCAATTTCATCGTGTCGCTGATCGCCTCTTCGGCCGTGAGGACATATGACAACAGAGCGACTGAGATCAAAACCAGTGGGAACAGAGAAAAGAACGCGAAGAAGGCGATCCCAGCGGAGATGAAGGGACCGTCGTCGATAAAGAACTCCGCCGTGACTTGATAGCAGGTGGAAAAAGGATGCTTGAGGGATTCGACCCAAGTTCTGGCTTTCATGACAGGATTAGAACCACTACCGAAAAGAAAGGACAGGCCATGAACAGTACGCTTCTCCACGAAAGCTTTTCTCTCGGACATCGATCGCATCGTTCCGGTGGGCGGGGCGCCGAATATGAACGACGGGATATAAAGAACCAAGTGGGCATCCGGTTCCATTATTGCTCAGCGGTCCTTGCCTTCCTCTTCTTCGTTTTTTTAGGGTCCGGTCCGGCTTGGGCACAGAACTCGTCGAAAAGAGATCTCCAGGCGACCCTTGACGGGCTCGTCCGCTCTTTCGAAAGTCAGACCGGCGGCAAAGTGGGAGTCAGTACCCTCGTTTTTAAAACAGGCAAGGTCGCTTATTCCCATAACGGCACCCGACCGATGATTCCGGCCTCCAACATGAAAGTCATCACCACCGCCGTAGCCGTCGACCGTCTGGGGCCCGCGTTTCAGTTCGAGACCCTTCTTTACGGACCGGGTCGACACAGTGGCGGGGTGGCCGAAGGAGACCTCGTTCTAAAAGGTGGGGGGGATCCCACCTTCTATGCACCCATGGCAGAGTCGGCCCTAGCGCCGCTTCAAGACCTGGCTCGAGCGGTCAAAAAAGGGGGCATCAATAAGGTGACCGGGAGTCTCATTATCGATGACTCGGACTTTGACCGACAGTTCGTCAGCAGCACTCACCACGAACGCTACCGACTGGAAGCTTACGCCGCTCCCTTCGGAGGACTTTCCTTGAATCGGAATTTGGTGACCTTGAGCGTGAGCTTAGACGGAATCACAACGGACCCACCCACAGGCTCCCTGGAATTGATCAACAAGGTGACAGCGGGAGGCTACGACCAGATTTGGGTCGACCGCCCCCGCGGTACGGACAAAATCATTGTCAATGGTGTGGTGCGTCCCGGTAGCACTGTCCAGACGACCCTCACGATTCACGACCCGGTTCGTTTTACAGGCAGTGTGTTTTACCGCCTGTTGGGAAAAGCCGGCGTAACGATGGGGGGAAAGTGGTCCACTGTGCCGTTGGGGAAGCCGGCTTCATTGGCCGGCAAGGTGTTGCTGGCTCGGCATCGGTCGCCCGCTCTCAAGGAACTGATACGCGAGACCAACGTGGAAAGCGACAACATTTTGGCGGAGCACATTTTCCGTCGACTCGGCGCGTCGGTGGTCGGGTTTGGAAGTGCACACAACAGCGAGGCCGTGGTTCGGGACTTTTTCGTAAAAAATCAGATTGATGATCGCGGATTGAAGATGCTCGACGGCAATGGACTTTCCGAGTCTAATCGAGTGTCCGCCTACCAACTGGTGCGAGTCTTGTTGGCGATGTGGTCCAACCCTAAAGGACAGATCTTCATCGATTCGTTACCCGCTCCGGGTGAGGGGACGATGACCTCACGGCTCGGCGGATGTCTGCTGAGAGCAAAAACGGGGACTCTGAACAATCATACCGGCCTAACCGGCTATGTCGTGACGGCTTATGGACAGACCGTAGGCTTTTCGATTCTGGTCAATGACGTCACTCAAACCTGGCCGGGCGTGGATCTGCAAGACAAAATCGTAAGCACCCTAGCAAGCTGGAATCAACCGATCTAGGCGACGAGTCGGACAGACTCATCGGGCAAGAGAACTGCTCTAGATTCCTAAACGATCTCTGACTTCAGCGTACTGCCTGTCGAGTTCTTGGGTGCGCGGAACGCGTGTGTCGTTCGGGTCCCATACCAACCACAAATAGGTGGAAAACGGGGCCTGTAGCTTAGCGAAGTAGCGCAAACAGTAAGTGGGAATGGGTCGTTGTCCCCCGAAGCACCAACCCGCGATAGGTTTCTGTTGACCTTTTTTGAGCGAGTAGCGAAAGCGACCTGGGAAAATAGGAACCAAGCGCGCCTGCAGTTGCTTTCCGCGTAGAAGGCAGCCCATGTCCCCCCGCATCAAAATGTCGAGTTGCGGAGCCAGAACGAGGTTGGTCTCAAAGTCGACTTCGCCTTCGCCTTCTAGGGTGTCTCGGATCGCGACGTGTTTGCTTTCCGGCATGAACAGGATTTCACGCCAGAGTTTCATAGGCTTATCGGGTCCGAGCCACACCGATCGACTGGCTGCCAAGTAGCGAGAGCTACCCCCTAGGCGAATTTCGTAAAGACTTGACTCCATGCGATTGGAGACTCTTTCCAAGCAAAGCGGCTCCCGCTCTCTAGGTACTTTGGGGGCGGAGTGTGCCGAGATGCGCGCGAAGTTTGGTTGCACAAGGTGGGTTTGCTCGGGACCTCCGGGTTCCACGAACACGGACTCGCCTTCCAGACTGAGGGAAAAGTGAAGGGCATCGTCGTGAAGTGGAATGGAAGCCGGTGGGGGTGGAGCGGTTTCTAAAAGTGAGCTCATGGGGCTCCCGCGAAGAAGGCACCAGTTCGCTTTCCGTTCCCAATGGTCTCTAGCAACAGCGATCCCGGCCTCGGGAAAGGCCCTGCTTTTCGGACCGCTGGAGAGGCCGACGTCGATTCCTTGGTAGAGACTTTCGGCCTGAGGCCCCAGCCACCACCACAGTTCCGGCGGCATTTCGACACCGGGACGGAAATCGTCGCGCTGACAAGCGATCGCACCGAGTGCCATCAGGCGACGACTGTGCTCCGTGGCTCCGACGAACTGCCCCAGAAAGGAGTGCCCACCGGGCGCACCAATATCGCACGCTTTGCGGTCGGGCGGGGTTACCAGAGTCAAGGACTCACAGGCGTTTTCCGTGGCTTCTCGGAGTCCCTTGGGGGACGGGATGCCATTGAGGCGGTGAAGGATTTCGGGCAGTAACAGCCACTCAAGGAGTTGGCGATGTTCGGAGGCCGAGCCGCTCAAGTGGAAACCGTCGCGACCCATGCACTCCCAGGCGTGTTTCGGGAGAACGCTTGACGCCAACTCGTACCAACGGTGGGCCGGTTTTAGCTCGGGAAAAGTGAGGCTGAGGATGCAGAGCGCCGATGCCGACGCGGTGAGTTGTGTAGCGTTGTATTCCCGTTCGGTGTCGCTGAGCAGGTCTGCCAGTACGGCCCCATGGACGGCAATGGTGCGTAGCAGTCGGGTGGTCACCTCGTCTTGAAGCTGTTCGGAGCTCAAGAAGAGGTTGAGAGCCAGCATCCAGTTGATCAGGCGGTTGGAGACGGAAACGGGGTCTACCCAGTTGATCCCGAATTGGGCGGGGTTTCGTTCAGCCCAGTCGACGGCCTGGACGACAAACTCGCTGACCAAGGTTTCCACCCCGTTGAGCCAATAGGTTCTCCCCATAGCCACGAAGTGGTCGTGCGTGTTGAATAGCCAAGTGGCTTCCACCGGACCCATCTCCCGCCCTGAGTCTTCGTTGGGACGTTTGAGAACCGAACGGAGGTCGCTGTCGGCGCCGAAGATCCAAGAGTTGTCTTGAAAGTCCGTGAACCAGTCGATAGCCGAGGGAAACGTTTTGCGGATACCCAGAGGAGCAAAGGAGCGAGCTTGGGCTTCCTCGGCGCAGCGGATGAGTTTCTGTAAGGGTACTTCGTCGGTGCGCATCAGGTCGATCAGTTTGTCGCGATTCGCCGGGTGCACGAAGAAGCGGGGCCGCAGCCTATCTCTCACGTGGTCGGCCAGATGGGCTTGAGCTTGGGCTAGACGATTCTGGCGGGCGCAGCGCTTAGCTTCTTCAAGATCTAAGCTGATGGAGCGAAACTGATTGAGAAGTTCGTCGTCGGTGAGGTCGAACGGTTCGCGTTCCGCGCGCGCTGTCGCGACCCGCATTTCGATACTGATCTCTTTTTGCAGCAAGCTGCGCATCTTCCGACCTAGGCGACTGAGCATCTCCGAACGTTTACGCCGTTGCCAACGGAGTTTTCAAAAAAGCTTTCACCTGGTCGCTGACGAAATCCACTTGACTGTCGGTGAGTTCAGGAAACATAGGCAACGAAAGAACCTCTTCTTGAGCTTGACGGGTGACGGGAAAGTCCGCGTCATCGTAGCCTAGATCGCGAAAAGCTTTCTGCTGATGTAACGAAACTGGATAGTAGATCATGGATCCGACTCCGTTTTCTTGCAGATAAGCCTTGAATTCGTCGCGACGGGGGACCCTCACGGTATACTGATGATAAACGTGACGGCAGTCTTGGGCTTCGACCGGAGCCGAGACCTGCTTATTGAGATTCTCCTGGTAGCGATTGGCGACTCGACGGCGCTCGTTGTTCCAGCGATCGAGATGTCGTAGCTTCACCCTCAGGGCGGCGGCCTGAATTTCGTCGAGGCGACTGTTGGTACCGATAACGTCGTGATAGTACTTGACTCGTGAGCCGTGCATGCGAAGGACTTTGATTTTTTCGAGTTTCTCGGGGCTGTTGGCCAGCACCAGTCCGCCATCTCCAATGCCACCTAGATTTTTGCTCGGAAAGAAGCTGTAGCAGCCAAAGTCTCCAAAGGTGCCGACTTTTTGACCGCGATACTCAGCCCCGGTGGCCTGAGCGCAGTCTTCGATCACTGCCAGTCCGTGATCTTTGGCAAGTTTCATGATTTCCGTCATGGGGGAGGGGTGACCGAAAAGGTGCACTACGATGATGGCTTTGGTCTTCTTAGTGATGCGTTTTTCTAGGTCGCTTGGGTCCATTGAGAAGTATAGAGGTTCAATGTCGCAGAAGACTGGTTTGGCTCCAGCCAAAGCGATCGCTCCCGCAGACGCGATGAAGGTGAAAGCCGGGCATATGACCTCATCCTCTGGGCCCAGACCTAGAGCGCGAATCGCGAGGTGCAAGGCTTCGGTTCCAGATCCAACCCCAACACCATTGTCTTGACCGTGCCACTGGGCGAACTCTCTCTCGAACGCCTCCACTTCAGGTCCTAGGATATAGTGGGTACCGCGGAGAGCTTTGAGGACAGCGGCTTCTAGTTCTTCAGCGATGTCGTTGTATTGAGAATTGAGTTCTAGAATTGGAATCATAGGGCTAGCGCCTAGCTAAGACGCCCTTTCTTTCATTTACGGTACCAGATAACTTTTGGCTCGCACCCGTCAAGAGATAAGAAAAAGTGGCTGTCCTTCTTCCACAGCCTCCGCATTTTCTACCAAGATCTTAGAGATTTTGCAAGGGCGCTCGGCCGTAATCTCGTTCATAAGCTTCATGGCTTCCACGATGCAGAGAACTTGTCCAGTCGCCACATCGGCGCCCTCGGCGACAAATGAGTCCGCATCCGGGTTGGAGGACCGATAAAAGACTCCGGCCAAGGGAGAATTGATGGTCTCGCCAAGGTCTCGAGACTGAGACTTGACGCCGGCATCCGGTACTGGGTTGACACTCTGGGCTTGTCCTCCCGAGTTCGCCATGGCCAGATCGGCTAGGACAGCGGAGTTGATTCCAGAGAATGTCGCCGCGGGAGGGGGATCGAAAGTGATATGGATTTTCGTAGTGGCATCTTCGTACTCAATCTCGGCAAGGTCATTTTCCCGACCGATTTCCGCCAACCGCTCAGCGGTATCCAAAGAATCGTTCATCCTCAAGAGTCTCCTCGACGAGGTTTGGACGATTTCCCGTTTCCGCCCTCAGCTTCTTTACCAGGCAAGATGGACCAGTTCAGGCCGCCGGCAAAAGATGGTTGCGGCTGAGGCTTGGAGGCTGGAACCGCGGACTTTTTGGCCTTGGCGATTTTTGCCTTCGAAGCGGCTGGTTTCTTTGCGATTCCCCCGAGGTTGAAGGCCGGCACGATGGCCTTGCCATCGTCTTCAGAAGGCTCCTCGCGTTCCGAGCGACTCGGTCGTGGTCTCTTCTCTTGGATCGGTCGCTCTTTATCGCGGTCACTCCGATTGCGATCTCTGTCACGATCTCTGTCACGGTCTCTGTCACGGTCTCGATCGCGGTCTCGATCGCGCGTCTTTTCACCATCTTGGGAATCTGTCTTTGAGGCCGGCGCTTCCCGTGCAGGCCTTGCGTCCCGCGAAGGTCTGGCTTCTCGAGAAGGCCTGGCTTCTCGTGACGGTCTGGCTTCTCGCGAAGGCTTCGACTCTTGAGAATCTTGAATCTCTCGAGCTTCAGTGGCCGTCGAATCGTCTTTCCCGCGGCCTCGTCGTAACTTACGTGTGCGTTTCTCACGACCGCCGCGATTTTCCGAATCGTCGTCTGAAGCGCTCGCTACGGCGCGGTCATCGCGCTCGTCCTCGGGTCGGCGACGTCCTCTTCGAAGCTTCTTGCGGCCGCTTTGCTGGCCTTCGCGCTCGCTCTCGGCACTGACGCCAGCTAAATGCAGCACTCGGCTGCGAAGTCTCTGGACAGAGACTTTTTCCTCTTTGCTGTTGACCAGGTCTTTGACAATAGCATTGCCGCGGAAGGCGTTCGATTCGTCGAGGTAAACGCAGTAACTGCAGCCCGCAGGTGGGCGATGTCCCCCTCCTCGTCCGGAACTGCGGTAGTCGAGTTCCGCCCAGACTCCGCGCTGACGCAGAAGGTTCATCAGGGGGACCAAAAGTTTGAGAGACTCCGGTCCTTCGGCTTGAAGGTACACTTGTGGTGCGGCGACATCTGTGTCGTCAGCCTGCTCGCCGAGCAGGTCCATGACCGCCTCGAGCGAGACCGCGAACCCGACCGCGGGAGTCGGCTTCCCACCAAGTTTCTCCACCAGGCTGTCGTATCGGCCGCCAAATCCGATGCTTTTGTCTCCGCTGCGTATTTCAAAAACGGTGCGGTTGTAATACTCGGAGTCACGCACGACGCGAGGATCGAGTTCCACGGGAAGCTCCATAGCTTGGAGGTACTCTCGTAGTAGCGCAAAGTGTTGCTTTGCGCCGTTGCTGAGAGTCCCATAGATGGTCGGTGCGACCTGAGCAAGGTTTTGGCAGCCTTCCTCTTCACAGGAGAGCACCCAGTCGGGATGGGATTTGTACTTCCGCTTGCAAACGCCGCAAAGTTGCTCGACATTGGCGTGGAAATAGTCACGAAGCTTCGCTTGGTATTGAGGACGACATTCGTCGCCCCCTAAGGAATTGAGTCGGACCGTACAGTCCTCTAGTCCAACGGATTCGCAGAAAGCCACCGCCAGCGCGATGACCTCGGCGTCGAGGGCCGCGCTGTCGCTGCCCAAGGCCTCGAAGCCAAACTGGTGGCTTTGACGCGACCGCTCCTCGCCTTCCTTGCCCAGCAGAAATACCGGTGCCAAATAGAAGACTTTTTGGGGAAGTCCAGCTTCGTAAAGCTTGTGCTCTTCATATGCTCGAACGACTCCAGTCGTCATGTCGGCTCGAAGCGCGAGCTTCTGACCGAATTTATCCTGGAATGTCCAAAGTTCTTTCTCGATAAGCCCAGACAGTACACCCATTCCTCGGGTGTAAAGTTCGGCTTGCTCGAAAAGCGGTGTTCGGATTTCTTGAAACCCGAAGCGGTGCGCTAATTCGCGGGCCGTATTCTCGACTTGCACCCAGCCTGTCACTTGACTAGGGAGCAAGTCGAAGGTCCCGCGGACGGCTCG
Source organism: Candidatus Xenobia bacterium (assembly GCA_037968995.1). Taxonomy (GTDB): domain Bacteria; phylum Vulcanimicrobiota; class Xenobia; order Xenobiales; family JADMJV01; genus JAEXNA01. The sequence goes on along the minus strand of JBBKWP010000362.1, from coordinate 10,524 downwards.
ATAGCGTGCCATAACTTGACCTCAGTTGTAAATTTTTTTAAATCGGAGAAGCCTTCCGGGGGTCCATTGACGGCCGTCGACTTGACGAGACGGTAAGATGACCCGGAGGTGGCCCCCAGCCCCGACCAACCGCTAACGTTTCCCGTTCGGCTCATGTCGAGGCATCGTAAACCTGGTCTACTCGGCGCCTAACGACGGCGGTTGCTTCTCGCCTCTTCGTCAGTTCGCTCTAATCGACCGTTGTCTCCACCGAGAGGAAGGCTTGATAGTCCCCTTCTCACCGGTTACGTTCCTCGGAAGGCGGGGGAGTCCTCTTCTGTGACGATTCTCGCACATTCTATTCGATCCAGGCGGCTATTTCTGGTGAAACCGGGACCTTGGAATCCGTCAGGCTGATGGATTCCAGGACCTGACGCTGGGCGCTGTTGGCGGCTTCTTGGCTGGAGGAATGGATGACCGCCAGCGTGTCGCCCGTCTCGATCTTGTCACCGATCCGTCGCATCAAGACAATTCCAGAGGCTGGGTCGATGACGTCGCTCTTCTTGAGGCGTCCAGCTCCCAGTTCCAGGGCGGCAAGCCCCAGTTGGCGAGCGGCAATCTCTTTGACGTAACCTGAGGCGTTCGCTTTGACCTCGTGTTGGATAGGGGAACTGGGCAGTCGGTCCGGGTCGTCGACGATTCCGGGATCGCCGTCTTGGCGAGAGATCATTTCCCTGAGTTTGGCCGCGGCCGCGCCGCTGGAGAGCATTTCTTCAACGCGTTGGTCGGCGGAGGTCCGGTCTGGGCAGACTTCAGACATGACGAGCAACTCGGCCGCCAGTTGTCGACTCACGCGGGCTAGAGCCGTGTCGGCTCGGACACCGGTCAAAACCTCGATGGCTTCACGGAACTCGAGGGCGTTCCCGATGGCCGAGCCAAGAGGTTGGTCCATAGAGGACAGGGCGGCTTTCACGCGCCGACCTAGCCCGTTGCCAATGTCCACCATGACTCTAGCGAGCTCTTTGGCTCCCTCGAGTTCGGTCATAAAGGCGCCGTCTCCGTATTTAACGTCCAGAAGGATCGCCTGGGCTCCGCAGGCCAGTTTCTTACTCATCACCGATGATGCGATCAAGGGAATGGAGTCGATGGTGGCGGTGACGTCTCTCAACGAGTATAGGATGCCGTCGGCCGGCACGAGTTTGGCCGTCTGGCTGATGACGGCCACGCCGATATCTTTGACTTGCTGCATGAAGCGTTCGGAATCAAGGTTGACGTTAAGACCGGCGGCTTCCATTTTGTCCAAAGTGCCGCCGGTGTGCCCAAGGCCGCGCCCCGACATCTTGGCGACCTTGCCGCCTGCGGCGGCGACCAACGGAGCTAAAATGAGAGTGGTCGTGTCGCCCACACCTCCCGTCGAGTGCTTGTCCACGGGAATCCCCCCGAGCGCGCTGAGGTCGACGGTCTCTCCCGTGTCGATCATGGCTTGGGTGAGCCAAACGGTTTCTTGTACTGTCATTCCATTGAGGCGGGTTGCCATCAACCAGGCAGAGGCTTGATAGTTTTCAATATCTCCGCTGACGATACCCTGCATGAGAAATCGGATCTCTGCTTTGGTGTGAGCCTGGCCGTCTCGCTTTTTGCCGATGATTTCAACGATGTTCATGATGCCGCTCCGCTCAAAAATCCGAGAATAACTTGTTGCAAGTCGGGACCGGACCGATTGGCGGTTTCCAGGACCTCGTGGTGAGTATCCTGGGAGGGGCCTTGATGAAGCACGTTAGTGATGCTGGAGATGCCCAGGACTTTCATGCCGGAATGCCTCGCCACGAGGACTTCCGGCACGGTCGACATCCCCACCGCGTCGGCGCCGACCCTCTCGAGGTAGCGGACCTCGGCGGGGGTTTCATAAGCAGGGCCAGTCAGGGCGCAATAGATTCCCTCTTTTAAGGTGATGCATTGCTCCCGAGCGACCTTGTGGGCGAGAAACCGATAGTCAAGGTCGTAAGCAGCGCTCATCGGGGGGAATCTGATCCCTAATCGTTCGTCGTTCGGTCCTATGAGAGGGTTGTCACCCATCAAATTGAGGTGATCGTTCAAGAGCATGAGGTCGCCCGGCTGAAACCTGGTGTGTATGCCTCCCGCAGCGTTGGTCACGACCAAAGAATGGGCTCCCAGCGCTTTCATGACGCGGACGGGCAGCGTGATGCGCGACAAAGGGTAGCCCTCGTAGACGTGAACGCGCCCCTGCATGACGGCGACCTTTCGGCCACTGAGGGTTCCCAGGACGAGGCGTCCTTTATGTCCTTCGACGGTGCTTCGCGGGAAGTTGGGGATCTCACTGAATTCGAGTGCTGTGGCTCCCTCGACAGAGTTCGCCAGCGCCCCCAGGCCTGATCCGAGGATGAGGCCGAATTCCAGTTGGTCGTTACCGGCTTTGGTTCTGATGAACTCCGCGGCTTCTTGAACCTCTTCGTAAAGTCCCAATGCAAATCTCCTTGTTCGAATTCATTTTGCTCTGAAAGCGCCGATGACGGATTCTCGTTCGGAACGTCATAGCTTGGCGTGAGGTGATTCGAAGTCGCGATGTTTGATATCGGGTGCCTGATGCCTGCTGGCTAGTGGGTACAGAGGTGTTTAAGATCTGGTCCTAAGGTTCTGTAGTTCCTCGATGAACCTGGAAACGTCGTCAAAGTCCTTGTAAACGGAGGCGTAGCGAACGTAAGCTACCTGGTCGAGGTCACGGAGTTTTTCCATAAGTCGTTCGCCGATTTCAGAGACTGGGACTTCGGTCCGGTTCTTTTGGCGCAAAGAAGACTCTAGGCTGGATGTGAGATCTTCGATCTGGTCTCCGGTGATCGGGCGCTTCTCGCAGGCCCTTAAGAGCCCGTGCACGAGTTTTTGGCGGTCGAATTTTTCCCGTCGGCCATCCTTCTTGATGACCATCAGTACAGTCTCTTCGAAGCGCTCGTAAGTCGTGAATCGCTTCTTGCACTCGAGGCACTCTCGGCGGCGCCGTATGGAACGCTCCTCGTCGGTGAGTCGAGAATCTAGAACGCGATTGTCAGGATGAGAGCAATAGGGGCAGCGCACTCTGGGTTAAACCCAGAGGGTGCGTAGCGGACCGAAGAATTTGGTCTTCAAGTCGCTCCGCTTCGGACTCGGACTCGCTTCGAGGAGCGGATACACCTGTCTGGTATTGAGCACCAGAGGAGTGAGGCCGAGTCCGAGGCGAATTGGCTTGGGGGCTAAAGGCGAGGTTCGTCTACGCATCATCTGGGTTAGAAAACTTCCGCCAACCAACGTCCGACACGGCCCAGAAGAACTTTCACTTTCGAGGAGCCCACGATGACGTCGGTGGGTAGCAATCGTCGCGAAGCGCCGTGGAGAATGAGGCCTACAGCGGTGGAGTAGATTGGGGACGCTAACTGATCGGGCAGGCGGTCCGGGTAGCACGGCGCGGCGATGCGGCAGGGCTTGTCGAGTTCTCGGCAGGCCAGGTTGGCGAGACCGGGCAGTTGAGAGCCGCCGCCCGTGAGGACCAAGGAGGTCACCACCAGTCCTTGTTGTTCGGCGCTTGTGATCTCTTTACCGACCCATTCTAAAATGTCTAGGAGCCGCGCTTCCAAGACTTGAGCCATCTCAAATCGGGAGACGCTGATCTCTTCTTCTCCGGAAAGCGATTTCGCCGGAACCGTTTCAATGTCGCGGTCTTGCTCGTCGGAATCGAGATAGGTTGGAGCGACGATGCCTTTTTCTAGCTTGAGCTTTTCGGCTTGAGAGGCCGGGATGCGGAAAAACCTCGCCAAGTCCTGGGTCAAAAGATCGCCGCCCATAGAGAGGATCGCGGAATGTCCGATTTCGTCATCGCAAAAGACAGAGAGGTCCACGGTTCCCGCGCCGATATCGATCATGGCGGTTCCAAGTTTGCGCTCTTCCGCGGTGAGAACCGCGAGTCCGCTGGCCATGGAGGAAGCGATCAGGCCGTCGTCTTCGACTTCTAGGGTGGCCTTGGAGAGGCAGCGCCCTAAGTTTTGCAAATAGGCGGAGGAAGCCGCCACGATGTGGGTGTCAACTTCTAGTCGAAGACCGGATAGCCCGACGGGATTACGAATCCCCTCGTGGCCGTCGACCGTGAACCCACGGGGAATGACATGGATGATCTCTCGGTCGGACGGGATTCCCACAAGTCGGGCCGAGTCCAGAGCGCGACGCACGTCGTTCACACTGATCTCTCCTTCTGGGTTGGAAACCGCCCAGACCCCGTGAGAGGAAAGGGAGTTGACGTATTCGCTGGTCAACGATACCAAGACATTGTTGACTGAATAGCCAGCTTCTCGTTCGGCGTCATTGACCGCCGCTTCGATGGCTCGCACTGCGGATTCCGGGTCGATAAGAGCGCCCCGCTTCAAGCCGGAGCACGGACTGAGTCCGTGTCCCACAAAGTCGATATTGCCGTTACTGTCGGCTTCCGCGATAAGGCAAGCGACCTTGCTGGTTCCAATGTCAACGCTTGTAAGTACTTCGGTTCGTGCCATGTTGCTCCCAGAAAATTGAAGAATAGTCAAGTGTTTCGAATGGGTATGAATCTTTTCCTTGTGGATGAAAAGAAATTTCCGTTTCGATGAGTTTAGGGTGCGCCCTACATCAAGCCCTCAGCCGGTCGAAATGTCGCAGACGCATTTGGGGGCTCAAAGGTTTGCTCCGGCTTTTCGGAGATCAGCTCGTCGAGTTGATCTTCTGTGAGATCGTCTGAATCCAAAAGGTTTTGATGCTTCGTCGCCTGCTGCCGAAGCAGTCGCGCGCACGCTTCGGCTTCTTCGGCCAATCGGTAAAGCTCGCGGATCTGCCCTTGAAACTGCTCTCGTTTGACATCCATGGATTCCATCTTGAGCTAGGATATCTTCGGGGTCATGCCTGAGTCAAGATTTCCTGAAGGTTTGACACTGTGCAGAGCCTGTGCTAGATTCGCAAAAGCTATTTTACGAGAGGGCGACCGTTGAGATCGCCTTCACAACGTTGGAGGATACCGATGTACGCAATTGTGGAAACCGGTGGCAAGCAGTACAAAGTTAAGAGCGGCGACACCCTGAGAGTCGAAAGACTCGATGGCGACGTCGGATCTCAAATCACCCTCGGTCAGGTTCTCTTGGCCGGAGCCGGTGAAAAAGTTCAGTACGGTGCTCCTTATGTCGACGGTGCTTCGGTCACAGCTAAAATTGTGGAACAGCACCGCACGCGCAAGGTGGTCGTCTTTAAGTACAAGCGCCGCAAGGGATATCGTGTGAAGCGGGGCCACCGTCAACACTATACGGCTCTTCGAATCGAAGACATTAAAGTCTAGACTCGAATTTCTCGTCCCGTGTCACGGAGCAGTCTTCCTCGAAAGGGGAAGACTGTTTCATATCCAGAGACTTTCTGTCTCCTCAGGATGCTCGAGGTACTAATCTTATGGTTCAAATCGATGTCTCTCTCGACGCTCAGGGGCGTCTCTTGCTATTGCGCTGTGTGGGTCACGCGGAGTTTGCCGACCCCGACGAGGGGCCCGACATTGTCTGTGCGGCTGTTTCGGCTCTGACGGGTTTCTTGGGCATTACTTTTGCGGAGGTGCTCGGCTGGCCCGAGACGGTTTCGGCGGCCGACGGAGTCTTCGAGTTTCGAATGGACCGTGAATGGGATCCGTTACGTTGGGCTGAGGTTGAAGTTCTTTGGAAGGGCTGGCGTCGCTCGATACTGGCCCTAGAGGAGAACTATTCCGGCTCGGTAAAACTCGAGGAAAGCCCCTTGGGTTCTGACCCCAGGAAGTGAGGAGATAGCATGAAAAAAGAGCGAGAACTTGAAGTGGTGGAACTCGACCCATACGAAGACGAGGACCAGGTTTATTCCATGGGGCGCCTATTTAGCGTTGCAACGCTAGGGGCGGTAGCTTCCTTGGGTCTGTATTATCTTTACCAGCAGTTGGATGAAGAAAAAAGAACGTCGATTCGCCGAAAGGCGTCCGGCTTGGTTGCCGATCAGATTCACCGCCTGACCGAGGTCGAGGAGTAGGGCCTCTGTATCGCTTCAATCTAAGATAACCGCCCCCTCACCGTCGGCGGAATAGAAAAGAGACCGCACAATTGTGCGGTCTCTTTTGGTGGAGCCAGACGGGATCGAACCGACGACCTCATGCGTGCAAAGCAAGCGCTCTCCCAGCTGAGCTATGGCCCCAAGCCGCCCTAAATTAGCACGTGGTTGGCTCGGGGTCAATACCCCGGGCAACAAAAGATTCTGCAAGCGACGACTTTTACGGGAAAGCAAAAAGCCCCATTGTAGGTGGGGCTTTGGTGGTGCGGTTACCAAGACTCGAACTTGGGACCTCATCCTTATCAGGGATGCGCTCTAACCGACTGAGCTATAACCGCTCGCTGGGCGCGTCGTCAATCGATGACTCGCCCTGATGCTCCTGGATACTAGCGCAACCATTTGGGTCGTGTCAACCGGTCGCGGCAACTCCGGTAGCCTGTTCGAAAACTCGGTTCCGGACCCCGATGTTTAGGGGGTCTGTCGAGAGCTGCGACAGGGAGGGTCTGGTTAGACTCGACCGAAACGGCAAACCATGCTCAGTGACGACCCAAAGATTTCAGCCGACCATAGCGCGACGTTTCGGGAATTCATCTTACTTCCGAGAGAGACCCGGGCCGAGCACGGTCTGTCCTCCATTTCCCTGAGTGGGCGCCTTTCCAAAGACTTTCCTCTGGCCATTCCTTTTATGAGCGCGGCCATGGAGTCCGTCAGCGGTCGCGACCTCGCTGTCGCTCTGGCTCAACATGGTGGGTTGTCGGTGTTGCCGGCCGGGAAAGTGGATGTAGAGGACCAAGTCGCCCAGATTGAAGGGGTCAAACGATTCAAGAGCGGGTTCGTGGAAGATGCCCTGACTGTTCGGCCGCAAACCCGCTTAGCCGAACTGATGGAGACGGAGGCTCGAACGGGATACTCAACCTTTCCTGTCACCAGCGAAGACGGCAAGCTTTTAGGCCTGATTACAGAGAAAAAGTATCATCCGAAGCGAGACGGTGAACTGAGTGTCGCCGAGCGTATGATTCCCCGTGACAAACTGGTCGTCGGCCGAGTCGGGATGAGTCTTTCTGAGGCCAACGATAAGGTTTTTGAAATGGGTCTAGGTGTGTTGTGCGTGGTGGATGACGACGACCGTTTGAGTTCGGTCGTGTTTTTTCGAGACCTCAAGAACGCTCAGCGCTTCCCAGATGCGACCATTGATGTCCAGAAGCGCTTGAGGGTGGCGGCAGCGCTTTCGACACATGACGAGGACTTGGAGCGTGCTCAGCTGTGCGTTAAGGCGGGAGCCGACGCTTTAGTTGTCGACGCCTCCGACGGTTACTCGCAGTTTATGCGACGGACTGTGGAGCGGACCAAAGAACTGGGCGTGCCCGTGGTGGCGGGGAATGTGATTGACGAGGCTGGTTTCCTGTTTTTGGCGGAATCCGGTGCTGACGCAGTGAAAGTCGGAATCGGGTCGGGCTCGATCTGTACCACCCGACGGGTGAAGGCTATCGGGCGCGGCCAAGCCACGGCCGTTCGTGCCGTGGCCAGGGCCCGGGATGAGTGGGCTCAGAGAACGGGGAACTATCTTCCGATCATCAGCGACGGTGGTCTTGAGGGAACCGGAGATATGGCTGTGGCCTTGGCTCTGGGTGCTGACATCCTGATGATGGGTAAGTATTTCGCGAGCTTTGCCGAGAGTCCGACGACCAGTTTCACGAAGCGATTGCCGGTGCTTTTCTCTGGCCAAGTGTCCGACGTCTCGGTCACGGTCAAGCCTTATTGGGGGGAGGCCTCGGCTCGCGCTAAGAACGTCCGTCGCTATCAGCAAGACGACCCTCGCACGTTCGTCATCGAAGGCGAAGAGGGTTACGTCCTTTTTAAGGGGTCTCTTCACGACGTGATGCCGAGAGACCTCAAAGCAATCAGAGGTACCTTGAGTTCCTGCGGCTGCCGCGACCTTGAGGAGTTTCGCCGAGAAGTACGATTGGAGCGTCAATCCATGGGTTCTCAGCAAGAGGGCGGGACCTCGATTTTTCGTAGCTAGACGCTAAGGTCTATGGACCCTTGTCTCTCAAATTGATCGACCGATCACCCTAAAGTTCGAGCCACCCGGCAGAAAGCGAGATGACGATGAAGCAACACGAATTCAAGGAGCTCATGAAGCTCTTCTTTAAGCCCCATCCTTGGCATGGTGTTAGTCCTGGTCCCGCCGCCCCGGCCGAGTTGACGGCTTTTATCGAACAAGTTCCCACCGACACCGTCAAGTACGAGATCGATAAGGCCAGCGGTTACCTGAAACTCGATCGGCCTCAGAAGTTTTCCTCACAGTCTCCGTGCCTGTACGGCTTCGTGCCGCGCACCTATTGCGGAGATCGGGTAGGAGCCCACTCTTCTCAAGAGTCTGGAATCGAAGGGATCAAGGGCGATGGAGATCCCATCGACATCTGTGTGCTGACGGAGCGAGCCATCCTTCACGGAGATTTCTTGGTCAAGGCTATCCCAATTGGTGGGATCCGAATGTTGGATTCCAATGAGGCGGACGATAAAATCATCGCCGTGGTGAAGGGCGACGCTGTTTTCGGAGAGATCGAGGACGTCACGGGCTTGCCCGAGCAACTAGTCGATCGATTGGTACACTATTTTCTCTCTTACAAGGACCTTCCCAGTCAGACCAAGGCGCGAAAGGTTCAGATAGACGCCGTCTACGGACGCCATGAAGCTTTGAAGATCATCGAGCTGTCCCTAGAAGATTACAAGGAGCGATTTCGAGACCCCGACGCCCGTTTTCAAAGTCTGATCGAACACTTGACGCAGGGCGGCTAGAGAGCCTCGGAAGGGCAACCCCGTCTCACTGAGTGCCTACGAGATAGCATGGGCACTCAGTGGGTGTTGTAGTAAGGGGTTAAATCCACGTTTTCCACTCGGGGGCCGTTGCGTCCCACCAGTTTGTGAACTTTGGGAACCAAGTAGAGTTTCCAGCGCGGACGTTTCTCTTTAGAGAGTGGGACCCAGGCCAGCATTGGGATGACCAGTGAGAACGGGACGTAATAGTAGCGATACTTCTTTCCCCTGGCTATCATGAACCCAAAGTGCGCGTTCTCCTTGCCCTTGAAGGCGGGAAGCTGATCGAGAAAGATTTCCACGACAGGCTCAGATACGGCTTTCAAAGTCAGCACGAAATTATTCTCACTGGCTCGAAGCTCTTTGGCGATGTCTTTGGCTGTGGGAAGCTCAAGAGGCAGATCGTAATCAGGAGGAGCGGATTCGTTCTCCTCGCGCATCGGCTTACCGCCTTTGCCACCCATAAACGGGCTCCGGTTAGCTTTTGCCATCCGCTTATACGATCCAATCGTTGCTGGTGATCGCCCAGTCTAGAGTTTCTAGAGTTCGCTGATAAAGCTCCTGGGCTTCTTCGGGGCTGTCGCCTACACAGGTGACTCCGATTTTTCCAAACTCAGAAAGTGCGCCAATCATGTGAAAGACGACCCCGGTATTCGATGATGAGTTGTAGTGCAGACCGGTGTAGGTCACGATGTCGATAAGATCCTCGGGAAGCAGCCCCTTGTACTTCGCGTTCTCGAGGTTATCCGAGGCGAAGTAGTATTTCGGAATCGAGGAACCGCTTTGGAAGAGCCCCGTCTCCGGGTTATACTTGCCGCCGGTCAAGAACTGGAGAGTCCGAAAGGGGTGGGTGGTGCCGCCTTTGCGCAGGTTGATCTCCACGGCGAACATATCCCAGCCGCCGTCTTCGGTGGGGATGGCCAGGAAGTCGATGGAGAGTCGTCCTACGACTCCAGTTTTTGCCAGCACTTCACCGATTTCTTGTCCCGCTTTGTGAAGCTCCGGACGATAGGACGGTTGGGCGGGAAAAGAACAGCCGATGAAGACTTGTCCGTCGGGACCGCCTAGCAGTTGGTCGTGCGTGGAGATCAGTTGAGACTCGTTGAGCGGTGTGATGCGCAGTTGAACGGAAGGCGATTCTTTGGTGTCGCCCTCGAGGAATTCTTCAACGATGCCCTCCATTTCCCGAAACTTCGCGATGAAGCCATCCCAGTTCATGCCGGGAGCCTGATAACGGGCCTGCCTAGGCACTTCCACGGTCAGAATCTCGCGAGCCTTGACGGCATCGGTGACCCCGTCGAGGCATTGCAGCGGCATAATGGCATTGCCTTCGCCTGAGAATCCTTCATTGAGTTTGATGACGACTTTTTTGAGACCGGGATTTTTTTCCCAAAGTTTGATAATGCAGTCGAAAACTTCGTTTTCGTCTTTGAGATCTTCGAAGCCGTCGGGCATAGGAACCCCGGCCTCTCGAAACAGTTTGCGCGAGCCGCTTTTTGAACCGTAGTGAAGATGCTTGGGGTCTGGCCCGAGCAGCGGAATATCTAAAGCTACGGAGAGTTGGCGCTCTGTCGGAGTGACGTTGAAAACGGTCAGGTGTTTATTCTTTGCGTTTCCGATGGCCTTTCGGATGCGTCGCATCAGGGCTGGACGCTCTAAGAT
>JBBKWP010000361.1:0-7556 GCA_037968995.1 Candidatus Xenobia bacterium | reverse complement strand
GCGTGAGAAGGACTGGTCGGTCATCCTGGCAAGCTTCGGTACCATCGACAAAGTCTCGCACGTTCTGGCCGAGCATGATGAACCTACGACCAAAACTTGGGCTATCGAAAATGACATCTCTTTAAAAGAGGCGACAAAAAAAGCCGACATAGAGTTAGGCCGCATTCTGGACCGTCTGGAAGAAACCGGGCTTGACCGTGAGACGGTTCTTGTGATCACCGCCGATCACGGCGGGCAATACAGCAAGTTCTTCCACGGTCGCTTGACGGCCGGCGCCCACGACGACAATCTATGGTACGGATTGGGTCATACTGAGAAAGTGCCGCCTCCGATCCAACCCCTGGTTGACACCGGGCTACTCCAGATCGCCTCGATCAATACCATTCTTTTGTGCTGGACGGAACCGATGACGAAGGCTCAGGATGAGCACTTTGTCGAGCTTATGAGTCAAGTCGCCGGTGTGGCCGAAGTTTATCGTAAGACCAGGCGATATGGTGAAGACAGATACACCCTGGCTTTTCGCAGCGACGAGCTAAAAGGGCGCGAACGGGAATGGGCCGACGACCAGAATCAGGACCTGGTTTCAACCTTGGCCAGCGAGACCGGACCGGAATATATCGGCCTGTTCTTTGACCAACACGGCTATGATGTACCGGGAAGTCACGGCGGTGCACAAGAGTTGGTTCAGAGGATACCCTATATCGTCATCGCCCCGAACCTCAAGGAGAAGGGAGCAAAGTCCAAGGATTGGGTCAGGCTGGTGGATGTGAACCCGATTGTAGGCTCAGTGATGGGGTTGCCGTGGAATCCTCGCCTCGACGGAAGCTCGGAAGCAATCCTCCGTTTCCTCAAATAGTGGAGTCCATCGAGTAGAATAGAGCGTTGCAAGAACCTGGCCAATCCAAGGAGAATTAGGGCTAGAACAGCCTACGGGATTTGGAGAGTCCCAGAAAGGAGTCTTTATGGATCTGCCCAGTTGTTGCTTCTGCGGCTGCGGTCTGGCTCGTTTATGATGGTCTACCTCCTGCTGAAGGCCAGGCGGCAGCGCTCTATAGCCCGAGACCTGTGGGCAGCCGGGAACTCTTAGCCAAATCGTTGGTTAAGAACGAGTATGAAGAGGACCCTCGCTTATCAACTCCTCAACATTATGTTGGGTGTAAATTTCTTGTTTCACGGACTCGTTCGCTTGCTCGGCGGGATGGGCGGTTTTGTAGAATACATCAGCAAAGGTTTTGAGCCGACAATTCTCCCGCAAATGCTCGTCGTGCCAATGGCTTATCTGATCCCTCCCGCGGAACTCATCATTGGCCTTTGCCTTCTGCTTGGATTTCGCCCCACCTTAGTGCTCAAAGCCGCGACACTGCTCATGGCAACACTCATCGCGGGAATGTGTATGCAACAGAACTGGGACGTGGTCGGCAGTCAGATGGTCTACGCGATCTGTATCTTTCTCTTGGCGTACGAGCTGCCAAAAAGCTCTCAAGTTGAACGAAGCTGATCTCTTACCGTCTACCAACCTTGAGCGTCGATCAACTCACGAATTTTTGGGATCAAGAATGGCTATTGTGCCTGTCCTATGCTCGACGATGCCTTATTCCGTCGAACCAGACTTTCCACAGAGGGACCGCCGTTGCAAAGGTGCCTCGATGGGAGGTCGGGCCGGTGGAGACGGCTTCGACGTTCTGATTTCCGGAGCCCATGGACTGAGCATAGGTCATCGCCACCCGGCCAACTCCGGGGGTGATCGCCTCGTCGGTTTCACCGTAGTAGTTTCGCACCGGAGATTGTATGACCCAGCGGTAAGCGTGCGCATGGAGGATCTGCTTACCGAAAGCGGACTTGGCAAAGTATTGAGGGTCGAAATATTCCGGACGGATCAGCTTGTGCAGGTCTGTCGTGATCTCAGATGGATTGAAGGGCTTCCGGTCGTACGCCCTCTTAGCGATGTCGTAATACTCGTCGGTCAGCAATGAGCGGGCCAGTCCAGGTACTCCATAGTAATTCTCATAAGCAAACGATGAGAGAATCATGATGCTGTTGAGCCAGACGGCATCGAACTTGCGCGGAAAGACGAGAAAGCCTTGCATCAAGGCATAGACATCAAGCGGCGCACTGGCTGTCGCGGCCCCGTCCACCTTCACTCCGGCCGCTTCGAGTTTCTCGAGAAATGCCATGGTCACAAACCCCCCCTGCGACCAGCCTGCCAAAAACAGACGGTCGCTAGAGAGCTTCATGTCGGTGAGAACGGCACGGCTTGCCATCAATAAGTCGTAAGTCGCTTGTTGGTGACTCCCTTTGACCATGTATCCTTCCGGCTCGGTGGAGATACCGAGGCCAAAATAGTCGGCACCGATCAGCAGGTAGCCTTGGCCCGCGAACTGGGCGATCATTAACTGGGTCTCTGGGGACTCCTCGGGAAATGACGGCACTTCGTTGTGACCATAGACAGTGCCGTGTTGATAAGAAACGGTCGGGAAAGACTCTCCCTGGGTATCGGGGACGGCCAGCAAGCCGGAAGCCATAGTTGGCTTATTGCCCATCTCGGGGATGACCGAGCGATAGCTAATGCGATAGAGTCGCACGGCGTTGCGCGCGGGCGTGTAGGGCACCGCGATGCCGGCAAAAGTAGGGGTGTCACGGGTCAGGATTTTATTGAGCCGGCTGACATCCCAACGGGCAATCAACTGGTATTCGATTCCGGTACCCACCGGAATTACTCGACCTTGTTGGGCTAGCGCAGGGGGTGCTCCGATGTGCAAAAAGATGGCAAGAATGCCGAGACTCAGCCAGTTCTTCATTTCGAAGGCTCCATGAATGGGAATAGCACCCAGTGGTTTGCAAGACAGGACCATCCGCGAACTCGCCTCTGGCACTAGCTGCGTCGTGGTTTTAAGACGGCGCAGCTGACAACCTGTTCGACCGGAGGTTCCCTTTTGACCTGCTCTTCGTGCTCGTTGATCCGGTGAGTTTAGCGTTGGGCTCGGTCGACCTCATCAGCTGAAGGTCCGCTTTATTTTCGTGGACTTTCCCCGCGAAAGCCACTAACATGAACTATGGAACGTAGAGATTTTTTGCAAGCTTTCGCGGCATCCGCCGCCCTCGCGCTCACAGGCTGTGGCAACTCGCTGGGTGATCAGGTTCAGGGACAGACAGGTGGAACGCCTTCCCCAGGCGAGCCTGTTCAACCTCACTTGATCCTGGTCACGGTGGACCAACTTCGCTACCCTGTCCACTTCCCGGCCGGTGTCGACACCCCCGATCAGTTCATCGAGCGATTTATGCCCAACCTTTATCGCCACATCTGGCGCGACGGCGTGAAGTTCGACAATCATCAGATCGCGGCGGCCGCCTGCACACCGTCGAGAGGCGTCATGCTGAGCGGCCTTTACGCTCAACAGACCTGGGCCCTGACCACCATCACCGGATCCGGTCCCGGAGGGTCGGAGCCGCCGGGGCTAGCTTCAGACTTTCCGACCTACGGCCGCCTTTTAAGAGAAGCCGGCTACCAAACCCCGTACTTTGGCAAATTCCATGTCACCGAAGACTACCCGCTCGGCTCCGCGGGCTGTACCGTGGGGAAACAGGACTATCTGGAGCCGTGGGGCTTCCAAAGCTTTGTCTGCCCCGACGTCGGCGGTTCGCAGGGCCAAGGTGAGGGAGGCAACGGAACCATTCAGGGCGACGAGGACGTCGCCGATCTCGCCATCGGCTATCTGGGAGCGCTCACAGCAGACTCTCCGCCCATCTGCGCAACCATCAGCTTCATCAACCCCCACGATTACGAATACTTTTGGGGCGGAACTGAGCCGGACACCTACACTGACCTTTTCGCCGACGCCGGAGCCACGCCGCTGGTGCCTTACGACCCCACCATTCTGCAAGAATCGAATCCGGCTCCCCAAGGGTTCCCGGCCGTTCCTTCCAACTGGGAGCATATCGACACCTTGGCCGCCAACAAACCTCGTTCGCAGGTGATGTTCAACGAGGCTAACCAGGCGATCTTCTCGGCCGTGAGCTTCGAGCCCAGCACTACCTTTGAGATCCAGGACTCCCCCATCGCCGCGGGCGCCGTCAAAAAAGGCGTGGCTCCTTTTAGCTACTGGCAGCGGGGACAGGACTCCTACGTCTCTATCGTTTCGGCGGTGGACGAGCAGATCGGTCGAGCCCTCAGAGCGATTCCCCCTGAGGTTCTCGCCAAATCCGTCATCGTCTTCACCAGTGACCACGGAGACTATGTCGGCTCTCATGGCTTTCTGCAAAACAAGGTCGGGACCGGCTATGCCGAAGCGCTGCGCGTCCCTCTGGTGGTGCGCGATCACACCGGCCGATTCGCCACCGAACCGGCCACCGTGCGCAGCGGACTCACCTCGAGTGTGGACCTCTTGCGCCTCATGGTCGACCTCGGTAACAACGGCAGCAGCGCCTGGATCCAGGGCGACCTCGCCACCCTTTACGAATCGCGCCATAGAATCCTCGATATGGTTGCCTCACCGAACGCCGCCGGCCGAGACTACGCCTGCTTCACGACCGACGAGTTCGTGCAACGCATCCTCAACTTCAACGCCTCCCCAACTCACATCATGGCTTTGCTCAAAGCTCACACCAAGCTGGTCGCCTACAGCTTCTGGAGGCCGGCCTCAACCGATCTCAGCACCGTAGACCGGGGAGTAGAATTCTATGATTATACCACCGCGGGCGGACGAGCGGAGACCGACAATCGCAGCGACGATCCAAGAGTGCCGGGCCAACTCACTGAACTCTTCGACGACCTCTTGCAGAACGAAGTTCGCAAACCCCTCCCACCATCGCTGAGCGCCGTGCAGGCACAACAGGAACAGGCCTGGATCGACTATGCCGACCTTCTCGACAACCTCGAAGACGCGATCTCTCTAGGCAATGTTCAGCTCAGCGTGGGCGGTGGACTCTAGGAGGTCAGCTCTATTCAGGAGAGCTTGCGAAATGAACGTCATCTCAGGCAGGAGGGGAGCCAGGAGCCCAAAGAAGCTTGAAAGATGGATGAAACGAAGCGAGCCGACAGACAGGGCCGTAGATTCGCCAGACTGCGTTCCCTGATAACGGACGATCCGTTGTCCCCTGACAAGCGCTCCAGCGACGCCTGCGCTCGCAGGCTAAGACTCGCTGTCCAGATGTCTGATGACGGCATCCAAATGGTGCGAATGAAAATCCGCCGTGAAGACTCTTCGCTCAATTCCGTGGACATCAATCGGATGGTTGGAGATTGGCTTGCCGAATCGCCGGAACCCGGATTCGTCGAAGGCTTCACTGTCCGGAATCTAGATCGGTTTGCAACTTGAAACCCCTTGGAACGCTGCTGAGCGAGGTGGCGGCGGATTTGGAGAGCCTCGAAGTACGATGGGCTCTCATTGGTGGGCTTGCGGTAGGTGCACGGGTCGAACCTCGTTTTACTCGCGATATTGATTTGGCGATAGATGTCGCTGACGATGCAGAGGCGGAAAGAATCATTCACGCGCTGCACGCCAGAGGCTATCAAATATCGGCTGTCCTGGAGCAAGCGAAGACAGGAAGGCTGGCGACGGTTCGCCTTCGTCCCGCGACCGACGATCGACTTGTAGACCTCCTCTTTGCATCATGCGGTATTGAATCCCAAGTCGTCGAGTTCGCGGACCAGTTGGAACTGGAGGACGGCGTCTACGCACCGGTCGCGACCCTGGGCCACCTCATCGCAATGAAGCTTCTATCAAGAAATGACGAATCAAGACCGCAGGACCGTTTAGACCTAATGTCACTTCTAAAAGCGGCTCAGCCTCCCGACTTGGACATGGCGAAGCGCGCCGTAGGTGAGATCACCGAGGCCGGTTACAGTCGGGGTCGAAAATTGGACCTTGAATTTAAGGACCTCATCGATAATTTATGACCGGACGCTGGTCTGGCTGAACCCCGCCAGGTCGAACACGGCCGCCTGACCGGAATGCCGCTGTACGACGGTAGCAAAGGTCCTCCAGGGCTATGGACGTAAGTCCGGGTTTTGCGAAGGCCCTTTGAGATTCCCAGCCCAACCCTTTTCGTATGACGCGAACATCCGGATGGTCGCGCGCAGATGCTGATAAAACCAAACTCCGTTCACTTTGACATATTCGTCGTCGTGTCGAGCCGCGATCCAGCGGGCGTCATCATCATCACGAAAAGTGAACGGTCCAAAGATGTACCAGATTCCGCTGGCCCGGTCGCCGTCGACCTCGATCCGAGGATTGGAGATGTTGTGCTGAGAGAAACTGATCTGTTCCTGAAACCCCTGGAATACTTTGCCAATAGCGTCGGGACCCTGGGCCTTGCCAAATTCTCCGGCCTCCCAGATGCCATCATCCACGAAGAGCTGGGTGATTCTGTCGGGATTATGGGCGTCGTCACAGATGTCGCAGTAAAGCGCCTTGAATTGCTTGATGGCCTCGACATCTTCGAGTTTTTTGATTCGATTTTCTAGTTCACTGGTGATGGTCGCTGCTCCCCGCGTAGGCTGTTCCCGATAAGGTTCTTTCAGCAATCCCATTCCCCTTTGCTCCAGAACGCGACGGTTGCCGTGGACCGAGAGCTTCTTTCGAAAGGCACGGCGCAAGCCCAGGGAGGTAGCTCCATCCAAGTCGCTACTTTTTCAAGTGAAAGCGCAACCGCACCAACTCAGGGTAACCACCCGAGAGGGGGCTCATGTCCATGCCCTGGCGGGCAAAAATGATGTCCTCAAAATAGATGCGAGTGGTAGGAGTCACGGTAAACGCGACTTTGTCGCCGGACTTGATCGTCTTGCTGAACCCCGCCAGGTCGAACACGACCGCCTGTTCGTGGTCCCGCTTCCAGACGTTAGCAAAGGTCTTATCGAAGGCCGGCTGACCGTTCACAGTAAACTCCAGGCGGCAGCTGAACGCGTGGTCTCCATTGCCGAATACATGGTATGCGGGTTCGCAAGGCGCAGTGGGCGCAGCCGCCGTGGAAATATCCCGAGGCTTTTGGCGTGCATAGTCCTGGCTGACCAGAGAGACGGACTGGAGCATCCAGCCTTCGTCCGTTTTGGCCCAGGTTTCGTCACAGGTGGTCGTCGTGATGTCCGTCGACCCCACCATGGTGGGCGTTTTGGCCACCACATAGGTCGAAACATTGCTGGTTCGAATTTTGGCCTGGTCGGGGCTTTGCTCCGTGATCTCAACCACCCTCGTCTGGCTAAGTCGAGTTCCGACGCCCCCTTTCTGAGAAGCGAACATTTTCCGGTAACTGTTGAGACTCTGGTCGCGTGTCATTTTCATTTCGGGCTGCTCAGCCGAACTCATGGAGAAGTCTTGAGTCCGATATCTGAAATAGCCTTCAGCATCGGACCGAGAACTGGCCTGGTCCATCTCGTCCCAGCGGGCTTGGATATCGTCTTTGATGTCGGCTGAGGCCGCGAACAGAAGCAGCAGGCTCATGAGGAAACAATGGAGTGTTCTGGAAAGGGGGGACATGGCGACACTGTTGGGCAGGTGCGCGTGGAAGCCTTTGTTAGGTGCTTTCTAGTGTTCCGTCGTGCGCGAGCACCCCATCGGCGA
>JBBKWP010000360.1:0-6551 GCA_037968995.1 Candidatus Xenobia bacterium | reverse complement strand
TCCAAAGAGTGAAGGGGGCTCTCACCTATCCACTGTTGGTCCTCGTCGTGTCTATGCTCCTGACGCTCTCGGTTTTCACCTTGGTCTTACCGAGGTTCATGAACATCTTTCTTTCTTTGGGGGCGGAGTTGCCCTTCTTAACAAGGATTGTGATGCTGATAACCAAGATTGCCACCAATCCGGGGAGTTGGGTTCTCCATGGCGTGTTGCTGCCGGTAATGTTCTACACCGCACGCGAGGCCTGGTCCGATCCCGCGTCCCGACTAAGACTCTTCACTGTGATGCTCAAGTTTCCCATTCTCGGCCCCATCTTGCAGTTCGCGACGCTGGCCCGCTTTTGTGCGGCGGCCCGGCTGAGCCTGGCAACCGGCCTTGACTTGCTGGGAAGTGTATCGCTGTCGGCTCAGGCGAGCGGGAGTCCACTCATTGAGCAGAACGCCATCGAATTTCGCCAAAATTTAGCGGGCGGTCTCAGCCTCTCCGAGCATATGCGCCAACACGAGGAGATCTACGGTCGATTTCTCACCAACTTAGTCGCCGCGGGTGAGGAAGCCGCAAGTGTTGAAGCCATGTTCGCCCGCGCGGAGCCGTACTTTGACGAAGAGGTCAAGCACTTGGTGGATATGCTTGGATCGGCTTTAGAACCTATCCTACTGCTCGGCACCGGCCTGATGGTAGGACTGATCCTACTTTCGATCTTCATGCCGATGTACTCTTATCTCAACGTCCTTTAGCCGAGCCAATCAAGTCAAGGTCGACGGTAAGAGGCGAAGTGAGCGAGATTCGTGCTTCTCGAGTCACGGTCTTTCCAGATCGCAGAGTCAATGTCGCGTAGGTTGGCACTCTCTTGCTTTCGAATTCCAAGGTCTTTCCTGGTGGAGTGTTGGGGATACTCCAACTTTTGCTGTAAGGGATCTCAGGGAGGCTGAGAGTTAGCAGCCTTTCGTCGGAGGATTGCGACGCTGGAACGTTTCCTTTGATAGCGAGTGTTACCGGTTTGTATAGTGCCGCCGAAGTGGAACGATTCTTGGAGACGTGTTCACTCCGTTCACTTTCTAGCGAAAGACAGAACACCACGAGAGAAAAGGTGGAGCCTAAGACGATCCACCATCCCACAGCGTTTCGCGACGGCCATAGACTTCGCAATCGATGTATTAAAGTCGGTCGAAAAACGTAATCCGGTGTGTCCGCCTTCAGACGACGGTTCGACGACTCTTTGAAACGGAGACCCGAAGACGAGTCGGATTCGGCAACTGGCTCCAGCGACTCGATCTCATAGCCTTTGGCGAAGAGTTGCTCTCTGGCGGAAGCAAGATCGGTGGCGGTCAATTTCCCACGCCGCTGTTTGCTCTTTTCTTTGTCGAAGACGACAAACCCGAAGCGTGCCACTCAAAAACCTCTCGTCCGTTGGAACTCTATCTCTCTTCTCTGTTCGTCCGGCGGGTCCTGGCCCGGGGGTCGGGCTACACGTGTTAAAGGATCTCTTTGAGCAGCCGCGCCTTCTGTTCCGAATTGGGCATGGGCCCACTGCCGGCTCCCATATTGTCGACCAGGTGTTTTGGGTTGGAGGTGGCTGGGATCACCACGGTGACTCGCTCGTCTGCGAGGATGAATTTCAGAAGAGCTTGGGCCCAAGAGTCACATTGAAGCTCTGAGGTGACCCATTCGGGCAAGGGTCGGCCGCTCAACTGTTTCAACAAAGAGCCTTGTCCGAAGGGCCTGTTGATGATGGTGGCGATCCCTCGATCCTTGGCTAAGGGCAGTAGGACGTTTTCCGCCTCTCGACTGTCCACGTTGTAAGTGAACTGAACGAAATCCAGCGGTTCGGACTTCATCAGTTGGATCAGACCGGCATGGTCGCGCCCGTCTGATGTGGTGATCCCCAGGTAGCGGATCTTTCCTTCGGCTTTCCACGCCTTGAGGGTAGGCAGATGGTTGGACCAATCGCGCAGATTATGAACCTGCATCAAGTCGATGGTGGTGACTCCCATCTTTTTGGCGGAGTCTGTCATTTGCGTTATGCCCGCACTCTTGCCGTCGGTCCAGACTTTGGTGGCCAAAAACCAACTCTGTCGATCGGTCTGGGGTATGGCGGACAACAGTTCTCCGACCGTCGATTCGGCCGGTCCGTACATTGGAGAACTGTCGATGAATCGTCCTCCCAACTGGTGAAACTTTGTCAGCACTTCCGCCAGGCGGTCGCGGGTTTTTGGGTCGTCGAGGGCGGAGAAGGCCTGATAAGTGCCCAACCCTACCACGGGAATGGACTCTGAACTGCTGGGGATGGTCCGTTGCATCATAGCGATGTTGGTCATCGGCGTGCTTTCGGTCGCCTTGGGGTCGTCGGCGTGGGAACGGCAGGCTCCAAAAAGGGGAGCCAGCGCGGTGACTTGCAGAAAGTGTCGTCGTGAAAGTTTCATGCTTTCTCCATTTCGGTTGGGCTCGCTCGGAGCCCTATCAAGATCGAATCCAGCCAAGGCACCGACCATCATCATTTGAAACGCCGATCTGATTGTCAGCATGGATTTTGTATACTCAGAGCGAAAGGATCCGCCAGACCCCTTAGGAATTCTGGGCTAACATTTGCACTAGAGGGTTCTCCATGACGCGTTCTTGGCTCCGTTTACTTGTCTCCTACTTTTTTATTCTCCTGTTCACCGGCTGCGGTGGAGGAGGAGGCGGCGGCGGAAGCGTCACCGACTCAGGTTCGGAGTCGGCTTCGCAAACAGAGGCTCCGGCCGCCGGCACGGCCACTGTCCGCTTGGAGAACGTCTTAGCCCGCGCTGTTGCGAACAGCGTGACAACACTCAGACTCACAGGATTCGACGTGTCAGGCTCTGTTCGGTATGGTCCGGTGAGTCGTGCCAAAGCGACGGTCCTGGAATTTGAGAATGTGCCAATCAGCGTCAGGCGCCTTCAGGTGGAGTATCTCGTAGGTGATCGCGTGGCGGGGATCGCAACGTCCGACGTCGTTCTTCAGGTTGGTCAGACCGTGGTCTTTTCGGACCTCCCGTACACCGACGTGCAGGCTGTATTGAGTTCGCTTACCATCGAGCCGCGAACGGTGAGCTTGAGCGTTGGCTTCTCTCAACAGATGCGCGCAGTTGGGCACTACAACGATGGAAGCGTATTGGATTTGACTGGGTCGGCCACATGGAGCATCACCGGCGCGGCCGCGCAGGTCGACGACCGAGGACAGGTGAACGCTTTGTCACCGGGAACCGCGGAAGTGCGGGCTTCCTTCGGGCCTCGCAGCGCCACCTCCGCTATCACAGTCTCCGCCGCCCCTATTGCCCAGTTATCTTCGCTGCGCTTTGAACCCGTGGAAGCTCGGTTTCCGGCCGGCACCACCTCGTCGTTCTTGCTGAGAGGGCTTTACAGCGATGGAAGTCAGCGCGATCTGACACAGCAAGCCCAAATTCGCACCGAGGACCCCGAGGTGGCCCGCACGACATCTACAGTTGGCACCATTGTCGGGGTGACTCCAGGGCAGACCCGCCTGTTGGCTACCTTTGCTGGACAGCAAGCCCAGGCGAACGTTTCTATCAGTGACGCCGTCTTGACCCGCATCAGCTTGACCCCCTCAGCGGCCAACTTGCCGTTAGGAACCCAGCAAGCTTTCACCGCCATCGGTCTGTACTCCGACGGTAGCACACGAGAGGTCACGCTCTCGGCTCAGTGGGCATCACAAAATCCCGCTGTGGTGAGCGTCGACGAAACGGGTAAGGCCTTGGCTTTGACCCAAGGACAGTCCCGAGTTTCCGCCTCGATCGGTGAGATCAGCGGGTCCGCCGAGATCGCTGTCGTGGCGGCGGTCCCTACATCCCTCATCCTCGAACCCACCTCGACGGAACTTCCCAACGGCCTGAGCCAGCCACTACAAGCCCGGGCGCTTTATTCGGACAATTCCTATCGCGTGGTCACAGCCCAAGCGGTTTTTCAATCGGACAGCCCCCTGATCGCCGAGGTGAGCAACTTAGAGAATCGAGGGGTGGTCACGGCTCATTCAGTGGGAACGGCCAACATCACAGCCACCTTCGGCGGTCTCGCCGCGACCTCGCGGATCGTGGTCACAGGCGCCATCGTCACCTCCCTACGGCTGGAACCCGTCGAGGTGAGCCTTGCCAAGGGGACCACTCATACGTTTCTGGTGAGGGCTCTGTTAAGCGATGGGAGCGACCGTGACGTGACCAGTGAGGCGAACCTGACCGTTTCCGATAGTACGGTGGCCTTTTTCACCGGCTCCGTGGGCGAATTGCAAGGTCGACAGACCGGTTCGACCCAACTGTCGGCCTTGTTTGGCGGCTTCACCGCGACCGCGGATCTAACCGTCACTCCTGCCGTTCTCAAGCGCATCGACGTGACGCCGCGGAACGTCGTGATGCCAAAAGGCACCCGGCAAACCTTCTATGCGTCGGGCCTGTTTTCCGATGATTCCGTCCAGGATTTAACCTCCTCGGTTTCGTGGAGTAGCGCTCGGCCTGAGGTGCTGAGCGTGGATCTCAATGGAGAAGGGACGGCTGTGGTAGAAGGCAGCGCTCAAGTGATCGCCGCCCAAGATGGACTGAGCGGTAGTTCTGAAGTCACCGTCAGTCCGGCGGCCTTGACGACTTTAACCCTCAATCCGGGAACGATCGCACTACCCACGGGGTTGACGCAGATTCTGTCGGCCACCGCCACCTACACCGACGGCACGACTCGAGCGGTGAATGCCGAATCCGTCTTCAGCTCAAGCGACCCTAACACCGTGAGTGTTAGCAATCTGGAGCCTTGGGGCCGCACAAAGGCCGAGGGTGTCGGCAACGCGGAGATCACCGTCGTCTTTCAGGGGCTGGAAGCCTCCTCCACCGTGGCGGCGCTGCCGGCGGCCCTAGTATCTTTGCGCCTCGACCCTTCTTCGGTCTCTCTGCCGGTCGGCCTTGAGCGGGAATTTCGCTTGTTGGGTCTGTACACCGATCAGAGTGAGCGAGACGTTACCGCCGAAGCAAGCTTCAGCGCCGCTGATGATAGCGTGGCGGGTTTTCAAAGCCGCAGCGTCATGATGGCGCGAACAGAAGGTACGACCACCGTCTCAGGCTCCTTCGAGGGACAAAGCGCGGCAGCCGAAGTCTCGGTCACTCCCGCCGTCGTGACGTCTCTTCGCATCTCGACTCGGGGTGATGACCTGCAGTTGGGTATGAAGCGCGTGTTTGTGGCCGAAGCCGGTCTCAGTGACGGAACCACAGCCGATGCGTCGACCAGCGTGAGTTGGAGTCTGCAAGATCCCACTATTGCCTCGGTCACGGCATCGGGCAGCCTCAAAGCATTGAGCTTGGGAAGTACCACGTTGGTGGCAACGCTCGATGAGCACAGAGCCGAGGCGGCTATTCAAGTCGGTCCGGTCTTGCCCTCGCCCTGGACCACCGCCGGAGGCAACCCTGCGCGCACCGGTGAGAATCTTGCGGAATGGGGCGGTCCACCTACAGACTTCCTGTGGCAGCGAGCCTTCGCCCCCAACCCTACCAACACCGTCTTCTCACAGCCTGTCGTCTCGGCGAACGGCGTCGTTTACGCTGCGTACTATGTCTATTCCCGTGAGTACAGACTGTACGCTCTCAACGCCGAAAACGGCACGGTAATTTGGTATCGTACGTTTCCGGGAATCAGCAACCTCGGTCAACCCACCGTAAGCGACGGCAAACTCTATATCGCCCAGGGCAACCATTCTAACGACTCTTTCATGTGGTGCTTCGATGGGGCGACCGGGGCACCAATCTGGAACTCTGCCATGAGTGTTCAGTGGCCTCGCTTCTGGGCGCCGCTGGTTGTGGACGGAGCGGTCTTCAGCCAGAGTGGTTACTACGGCGGACTTCAAGGCTGGGATGCGGACACCGGGAGAAGCCGATTCGTTGTGAGCCTGGAGCAGACCGATGAGTGGAGTCCGAGCTACTATGGAGGGAAAGTGTACAGCCTGGCCCGGAACATCCTCCGCGCCCACAACCCTCTCACAGGGGCCACCCTTGTGACCTATCCCGCCTTGCCCAGCACATCGAAGGGGTCCAACTTTTCCGCTCTCGCTGACGGAGCAGCCTTCGTTGTTAATGGTGGGAAGCTCTTTAGAATCGAGCTTGATCAGCCGGCGAGTGCTCCCGCTTGGACGGCCACCGGCTACAATTTCGCAGGCGTGGCCGCCATCAGTGACAATGTTGTCTACGCGATCAGCAGTGGCTCACTGCTGGCAACGAACGCTACCACCGGAGAGTGGATGTGGAACTTCCCGGGGGACACCAAGCTGTACCATTCTCCGGTCATAGCGGGGGATTACATCTACGTCAGTTCAACCTTTAACACTTACGCCGTCAATCGAAAGACGCATCTCGCGGAGTGGACGGTGAGTCAGGGAGGGAAGCTGTCCATCGCCGACGGAAAATTGTATATCATGCCCAACGACGCTGTCCTTCGAGCCTATCGACTTCTGAAGTAGCAGCCGTTTCCCTCAACGCCAATTTCATCATTGTTCCACTTTCATGTTTATCTCGGAGATGCTATTAAGAGGTTAAATACTTCCCAGT
>JBBKWP010000359.1:0-6842 GCA_037968995.1 Candidatus Xenobia bacterium | reverse complement strand
GAATCCGCGAAAAACTTGCTCTGCGGGAAGTCGACCCGTCGCCCCTTCATCCTGGGGCTCCGTCCCTTGACCAAGCCATCGCCAGGGTCCGTTCTTTTTTCGAGCCGCTGGAGTCTCCGTTGTTCGGAATGGACGCTGATCTGCTCGTCCAACACGTCAAAGAAACCATTCCCAGGGAGGTTCCGGGGGACCACGTGACACAAATTATTCCGCTATTCGGAGAACATCATCGTCAGCAGAGCTTCGCCGCCGTCGCTCAACTGCCCACTCACCTCAGGGTGATCCTAAGGCGTCTAGAGAAGGCTCAATCCAACGGCGAGGTTGTCAGCGCGCTTTTGGCAACCCTCGAATCCGTTGATTTCACCCTACGATTCTCCACCGGCTTGGCCCAAGGCTGTTGGGGCGATATTACCCAAACGGAGTTGCCGGGCCCCTTCGAGCCCACCACCGCCGATCTCATCGCCGGCCTAGGCCAAGTCCTTAGAGGCCTGCAGGCCTATTGGGACCATCCCCACGCTCAGCCCGCCCTCCATCTTTTTTTTCGAGGGCGAGACCTCCACCCGTTTCTACGGTGGGCCGGCTTTGAGGCCGAACCTCGCCTCTTAACCTGGATGGTCGAGGCCGAAGAGGCCGTCCGGAGCGACAACCCAGCCCGTTGCTTGGCCCTGGCCAACGAAATCATGGAGCCGTTCAACCTGTGGATTGAAGACTTGGTCCTACTCTGTTCCTCGTGGGATGTTGTCGTTACCGCGCGCCAAGACAGCTACTTGGGTATCAACATCGCGCGCGGAGCCGTGACGATAGATCTCAAACCTCTGCTCGACCCCACCCGTTATTCGGTCTGGTTGGATCGCAGTGAACTCACTGCCATCGACAATCAATGGCGCCAAAGCGACCAGCCTCGACGACTTGAGCGACTGGACCCTCGAATCATGCTTTGCTCCAACGATCCTCCATTTTTGAGTGAGCAGATCGGTGCTCTCTTACGGGCCCACGACGAAGGGCAGGTTTTGCCTCTAGGTCGGAGTCTTTTTTGCGGGCTCGAATACTTGGTCAGACTTCATTCCAGCCTTGCGGGAGCCTACCTGAGCCATCACTTCGAGGAGGCCACCGTACTCGACCCCGTCTTGAAGCCGGGCGGATCCCTGACTCGTGTTATCTTCTTTCTCTCCTATTCCCAACGCATTCTCAGAGATCTGCCAACCCCAGAAGCCAAACTGCTGAGCGACGTCTTTTTCCAAAACGATAAACCCCGAACCATCACGCGCTGGCTGGGGATCGCCTCCGGCGTTCCCGGCCCCCTCCAGGGACTGCTTGGCTGGAGCCTCTCTTTGATGCGCCCTGATGTGGGTAACCGTCTCGAGGAGATTCGGGGTCAAATCTCTCGATTCTCAAGCCTTTTCGCCGAGTTCATCGAAGCCAGTCGGTACCTTTGGACCTCTGCCCGTTTGCAGATTGCCGCCGGCCCGGAAAACTCGCAGGCCACCGTCTGCCAATTTCCCTCGGGGCTACGACTGCGGGGAGTTCCCGACATCGTGGTAGGTCATCGCGTCGAGTCCAGTCCCCCCGGTGTGGTGGTAGGCGGAATTCCCACCGAGGACCGTTTTCAGCATTGGGATTCTCTCGAATCCGAACCCGTCCCCGAGCCGAGCGCGGTTCGAGAGCCCGTCGCGCGTCAGGACGAAACCGTCTGGCCCAGCTTCTTCGAGGACGATCCCGAGGACGAAGAGGTCACACCCAGTTGGGAGCAAGGGTTGCTCCAAGAACTAGAAGTCCGCTGCCGCGACCTGAGCTTCTCTCGGTCGCACGACCGACCCATCGAGTTGGCCCAAGAGATCGCATCGTTTATCCTCGGCTCAGGAGAGGCCGGCAGCACCCTCAGTTTTGTGCGGGGCGACCGGGGAAGCGGGCGAACGTTCCTATGCCGGACGCTCGCCCACTCCGTCTTTTCCCCCCTGGGCAAGGATTTTCCGGTCCTCTACCTCAAGGTCGATCGATTCCCCCAGACCCGACTCTCCACTGTGGTCGAACGTCTCAACGATCATATCGCCTCAGAGTCAAGCTTGGATCGCTTCGACTGGGTTCCAGTCCCCAATGAAACGTTACAGTCCCTCGGCTATGAGGTGGATCGCCTCTCAGGAGATCTTGCCGACCTCGGACAGCGTTCCGCCCCTTTGGCCAACAGGCTCTCAAGCTATCTGCGATGCTTGAAGAAGCTCAACGATGGACGCGACTTTCTGCTCATGCTCGACGGTTTCGAGAACGTGCCGGAATCCATCATCACCAAGGTTCTTAGCCCCGGCATCCATCTTCTGGTCACCGGGTCGAGCCTGCCCGAGAGTCAACAAGAAGGTCTCTATCTCGAGCACCGCTACTGGGACCTCTCCCAAGATAAGAACGCCGGTATCGCATTCTCAGCCCAAGTGCGAGAACTCGAACTCGACCCAAGCCAGGAACGGGTGGCCTTCCATCGACTGGGGGGCTCGCTCTTGAAGGCCCGCGCTTTCGTTAATCTGCGAGAAAACGATGACAACCTGTCTCCGCAGCCCAACGTCTTAGAAGAGGTACTGGCCTTCGGTCGTAAAATTTTTCCTGAGCCAGATCGTCGTACCAGCTTTTTCGAACTCCTCTGTACCTTAGGACTCTACGACCGTCCCGTCCCGCTCCGCCATCTGAGCAGCTTAGGACTCGACGCCGAAGTGGTCAATGTCGCCACTCACACTTTGCCGTCTCTGTTCTCGTTTTGGTCAGAGCCGGACGCTTCTTTGGGCCTCTCTCACAGGTTGGTCTTCGAGGCGCTGCTCGAATCATCAGGCATGATCGAACGGGTGGCCGATCGATTGACCAGGGAATTTCTCGCCCACCCAAGGCGGGGAGAGTTAATGCCGGCCCTTCAGTGGCTTTCGCACTCCGGCGCCTCAGCCGAGCTTATCGAGCAGTTTTTCGCCAGTCCAGAAGTTGTCGGCTTGTGGCGCGAGGAATTGGCCGGCCTTTGGAACCAGGGACTCTTCTTCCAAAGGGTTGCCCTCTTAGATGCCACCGAAGAGCCGCTTTTGTCGGCCATCGACGGTGGCGCCGGCCATCTCCGAGAAGAATTAGGATGGCTTCACAACGCCCGGGGTCTGTCGTTACTGAAACTCGGACTCCTACAAGATGCGGGCGAAGACCTCGAGGTCGCCTTGGCTCAGTTTCAGAGTCAGTTCGCCGCCGGTGAAATTGAGCTGATGGCCTCCGTGGGGTCGGCCACCAACCGACTCAGCGAAGTCGCCTTGAAACGCGGAGACGTACGGCGCGCTCACAACCTCTGTCGCAGCGCCATGGACGTCCTCGAAGAAGCCCGCGCCATCAACGACACTATCGCGCTACGGACCTTTATGGCCAGAACTTGGATTCAGGAAGCCCGAATCAACCTCCGTCTGCTGGATCACACACAAGCCATGTCCGCCACTCAGTCGGCTCACGACCTGCTCGTAAGCCAACCCGCTGAAAACGTGGCCGCGCTGTTGGCGGAGGTCGGTTGGTACAGGGCCGAAGCCCTAGCGGGCCTTGGTGAGAACGACCTCGCCCTTCGAGAGCTCGAACCCACCATCGAGCAACTCTTCGCGACCCACATGATCGAGGAAGGCTTGCAGGCCCTCCTACTTCGGGCCCGGCTTTTCGAACTGGATCCCGGCAGCGGCAAAGCCGCCTACGACGACCTGGATCGGGCGCTCTCTATTCTGCGCTACCGAGTCTTCACCGGACGCATCGACCTAGAGCCCATGCTGGCCTACACCGCAGCCAGACGTTCTTTGACCAAACACGGCGACCCTCACGCCGAAGCCCGGAACCTCTCTGAATTTGTGGATTGGGCGCGACAATCTGTGCGCCTAGAGGGCAGGAGTGACCTTCGTGCACTTTTGGCCTATCTCTTAATGGCTCGGGGAACGTGCTGGAAGGAACTGGGCTACTTCGCCAAAGCGGTCACCGATCTCAGAGCCGCCACCGAACAGTACGACCTGTTGGCCGGCCAAGTGGAAAAATCTGACTCCGAAGCCGTGTGGAGCGGGTTGTGGAACGCCTTCACCCAATTGGCCTCGCTCTACCTCAGCCTCGACGAGGCGCCCCTTGCTACCCTGGCCGGTCGTCGCGCACTAGACCTTGCTCAACGAACCACGAGAGACCGACCGCTCATCGAACT
Organism: Candidatus Xenobia bacterium; assembly: GCA_037968995.1. Classification (GTDB taxonomy): domain Bacteria; phylum Vulcanimicrobiota; class Xenobia; order Xenobiales; family JADMJV01; genus JAEXNA01. The sequence goes on along the minus strand of JBBKWP010000359.1, from coordinate 2,662 downwards.
CGGTCTCGAGGTTCCCAACTTCTCACTGGTAGCTCCCAGTTCCGAGAATCGTAAAGGGCTGACTTTTGACGCCGAACTTTATCAGACCGCCAAGCTTTTTTTCCATCTAGGAGAGGCTACCCGCCGCCTCCATATGGAGAAACTGGCCCGCGCTTATTTTGAGCAGGCGGCTCTAGGCTTCGAACAACTTTTGGAGCATACTTCCACTCCCAGCCCGGCGCGGCTTGAAGAATACCGAGTGGTCCTAAAATACGTCGCCAAAAGCGCCGAGGGCCGTCGAGACATGGACAGCCTGGACCATTGGGTCGGCAAACTCCAAACCTTGCCGACCTCTGTGTTGGGCGATTTCGACCGCTACGGGATCCACTCTTGGAGAGGTCGCAGTCTCTCCGCGCGAGGAGACTTAACCGGAGCTCTTAAGGAGTTTCAAGCGGCCATGGAGGTATTGGAAACCCTGGCCAAGCATCCCCGAGCCAGCTCCCTTCAGGCCGAAACGCTGCTTGAAATCGGTCGCTCCCTATCACTGCAAGGCCGACACGATGAGGCGCTCGAGCAACTCGAACGTGCCGCCATGGCTTCCCAAGACTCTCTGTTCGATGAAGGCGAAGAGAACCGCGAACTTTTGATCCGGTGCTCGTTTGCCCTGGCTGTCGCGCATCTGCGCGCCGGTCGTCGAGACGAGGCCTTAGAACGCCTTTTGATCCTGATCTCTTATCGGCCCAAGGGTCGTATCACCGAACTGGTGCAACTGGCTGACGACTGGGTCGCTACTTGGCAGAAAGCCACGCCCTTGGAGGCCGAGGAGTTGGTGGTCCAACTCGCTCAAATGTGCGAGTTAGGGGATTGGCTGTCCCGCACCCCCTTAGGACTTTGGTTTCGAGAACTAGTGACCGAACTCGTGACCAGGCCAAACTTTCTCGAGCTCACTTGGAACTGCGCCCAACTCGACACTATCATTGAAACCTTTTTGGTTGTCACCTTCAGTCAAGTTGCGAACGAGTCCGCAAGCCCTCTGCATCGAGGCACCTCGGTTAGCGAAACCGGCGAACTCCAGCGCCTACTCAAAGCCAAAGTTCACTCTCTTGAGGTTGAAGGAAGACTGGTGGAAGCGGAACTCATGGTCAGTCACCTGATCCCGCTGCGGGCTGCCACCACCACCGGGAATCTGCTCATGGAACGTTCGCAAATGGCTCTGCGTCGCGGCGACCGAGGCGTGGCCATCGTCGATCTCCTGCGGGCCAGCGAACAGCGCGGCAAGTCGAAGGTCCTGGCTCACTTGAAGTTGACGGAGTTTCTGCTTTCTAGGGACTTGCAGGCCGCCGCGGCGCTGCACCTCAAGAGGGCCCTCTTCTCTGTGGATGAAATGCTTGAAGACCTCCCTAAACTTCTTGATCAGGTCCATTCTCTTATGACCGCCATGACGCGGTCCGGCGCCACTCTGGAGCCCGGAATACTAGAGGAGTACCTGCGCATCGGATGTCGAGTTTCAGGCCCCGAAAGCCGCACAGCCATCGAACTCAACTGGCTCAAATCGTTGGGTGACTATCGCGACTGGACCCCCCTCACCGAAGCCGCCATCGCTTTCTTATCGCACCGACACACCACGGGGGTTGCCGACGAGGTCGACTGGCACTTCTTGGACCAGGTTCTCGAACGAACGCTTTTGGCCACCGGAGGTTTGGGACCCTTGATGCTGCGAGATCTCGGCGATCTGCTCGGCCTGAGTTGGGCGCGGGAAGATTTCGACCCAGCGCTTACCGGCCTGCGGGAGAAGGTTTGGAATCGATTTATTCAACTGCTGCCTCTGTTAGGGCGTCCTCAGGCTTTAGCTCTTCTGCGAAGGCTTTTTCAATTCGTGTCAGGAAAGGTCGGCGCTTGGACGAACGAGCGTGCCGCGACATTCTTAGAGAAGCTCAACGCCGAAATAAGACTACTTAGTCAACCGTTTTAAGGCGGGAAGTTTAGCGCCTCGAGCCGCCGAATTTCGCCAGGTGGTCTTCCTTGGAAGCCGTCCGTCAATACAAAAAGTTGGAGAAAACGCATGAGCGGTCGCTACAAGCCGGCGGTCATTGAACCGAAGTGGCAAAAATACTGGGACGAACATCAAACCTTTCGCACCCTAGGACCGGGAGACGCCGGATTCGACGAAACCAAACCCAAGTATTACGTTTTGGACATGTTCCCGTATCCCAGTGGTGCCGGACTTCACGTCGGCCACCCGGAAGGCTACACCGCCACCGACATCCTGGCCCGATGGCGCCGCATGACCGGCCACAACGTCCTTCACCCCATGGGTTGGGACGCCTTCGGACTTCCGGCCGAACAGTACGCCGTGTCCACCGGAACTCACCCCGCCATCACCACGGCGAAAAACATCGAAACCTTTCGTGGGCAGATCAAGGCTCTCGGCTTCTCCTATGATTGGAACCGTGAGGTCAGCACCGCCGAACCCGACTATTACCGTTGGACCCAGTGGATTTTTCGCTTGCTGTTCGACACCTGGTATGACGAAGAGAGCGGCCGGGGGCGTCCCATCTCAGAACTGACGGTTCCCGAAGGCCTCACAGATCTTGAAAAGCGAACCTACGTTGACGGTCGACGCTTAGCCTATATCGACGAGATCGCCGTCTGGTGGTGTCCCGAACTGGGCACGGTGCTGGCC
>JBBKWP010000358.1:0-4162 GCA_037968995.1 Candidatus Xenobia bacterium | reverse complement strand
ATCCAAGAACAGGCTCGGGCCGCGGGCCTCCCTGACCCCCAAATCGTGGTGCTCTCGCACAGCAGCGGAGCGCGCAGCGCTGTTCGATTCAGCGAAGCGCTTCGTCAGGTCCAAGATTCTGAAGGCCACCCAACAGAAGTCGACCTCGCCTTCACCATCGATCCCGTGCGTGAGGCCCACGAAGCGTTCGGGGAAGCCCTAGGATCTCTGACCGCGCGCGGAACCGAGCACAATCTCAATCGTGGTCGAAAGCTGTTGTCGCGCATTCCAGGCGTCTCGTTGCCGGAGCAACCCGTCGGCCCCGCCTTGGTGAGAAGTCGCCCCCAACCTGAGAGTCTCTACGCGCCCCCCAACGTCCACCATTTTCGGAGTTTCTATCAAACCTCTGACCGAAACGGACTAGGAGTCGGCCCCCGCTTCGGGATTCAAGGAAGCCCGGTCGCCGGAGCGGAGAACGAGACGATCACCGGTCTCGGAGAACACGGTCACGGAACCATCACCTATCATCCGAAAGTCACCGGCGCCTTCCTAGAGGAACTCCACGACCTGTTTGAGTGACGTAGAACGGCGCGTGTCGATCAAGAAAAAGCTTAGAACCTTAAAGGTCTCAAAAGATTTCCACACGTTTACAATACATTAACATCACCATCGCGTTTTCCAAGCTCGCATAAGTCTATCCGGCTATATCCTCTTATTAACAAGACTTACAATCGAAAGCGAGAAATATTATGGACACCAAGACGCTTCCCCTAACAGCGACCCGAAAAGAGACCTCTCTTACGAAACAGTTCAGCTCCGTGGACGGTAATGGCTACCTCCACAGATCGAAACATTCAGGGGCTTCCTCGCCTCCTTGTCAGATGGATAGCAGCCCATTTCAGACAAACCGATCTCAGAGTGCACCGGACGGCGAACATGCAGTCCAGGGGAAAGAGACCAACTTTTCCCGGGTTCCGTCGCTGATGTTCTCCTTCCCGTGTTGGTGATCACACATCCTACTCAGCGCGGGGGCTGAGCTCGCCGGAGGCTCCGCCTCGTACTTCTTCGGCTCGCTCACTCCGCTCCGGTGATTCAAACCGGTGCTAAAGAGTTGATGTCCGAAAAAATTCTCGTCGGTCTTTTATAAACTGCTCGTCAACGATATACTGCTTGGGTGAAGATGAGTTAGGCTGCCTTCACACTCTGCTTGATAGGGTAGAGGCTTTCCTCCGGTTTTTTTATGGAAACACCAACCGAACTGGAAAAATACCTTCGTGGGCAGACCGTCGAAGGACACAAAGAGTCTGAGGGCGCGTTCAGCATCTCAAAAGAGAAGGCGCTGGCCAAACTGTCGGAATTTCAGTTGCCGTTCGGAGGCGCCTGGACCCTCAAGGTTGTCCAAGCAGCCGTCGCAACCGGTATCTGCCGGGGGATCAAGGTCACGCTCGGACGCAACCATCAGTCTTTCACCTTGGCCGGAGTCACAAAATGGACTATCGACTCCGTCGAGGCAGCCCTCTTAGACCCCGATTCCAGTGGGGATCGTGCGCTAGACCACCTCGTCGCCGCGATGCGGTCGGTGGGCTTTAGCGAAAAACGTGGTTTCTGGCTTGCCCTACCTGAGCAGCATGACGCTCTGCTTTGGGACGGGCAGACACTCAGTCGCAGTCGACCGGATCAGCCCGTTCATGACACGGTCTTCGTCGTCACTGTGAAATCCAAAGACGACGACGGCGGCTATTTCGGTCTTTCCAACTTACTTGGCGGTACCCCTCGCAACGCCGAAGCCTCTAATGTGCTCTCAAGGCTCGCCTATACCTGTCCCGTCCCCTTACAACTCGACGGTCGAAGAATCGACTCCCTAGAACTGAACCCCACCCATGGTTGGGGCAAGACCTCTCAGCTTCTTACGCTGGGCTTTTGCGATGGTGACCTGCCACCGCTGGGAATACCCCGCCAAACCGGGCAGCGAATCAGCGTAGGCCATCGGATATATGAGAACTTGGCGAAGGCAACAGAAAGCTGGCGCGAACCCCCAGAGATCGGAGACCAGTGTTCCCTCGCCTATATGGTCAGCGCCCACCTTGAAAGGGTGAAATCTGGAAAAGCTTATGTTTGGGAAGAGCGGGAATGTTTTTCTCATTGCAATTGGGTGGCCGACGGTGTCATCGTGCAGGCCGAGCAGGTCAAAGGAGAGGCCTCCTTTTGCAGCGTGGGATGGTTGGTTTCCGCCGATGGTCTGCCCACCGACTTAACCTCCCTCTATCTCAAATCATCGACTGAAAAAGACCGCAGATTCCACCTCTCCAGATCCCTACTCGCCGAGGAACTCAAGCGGCTTAAGGAGCTAGATTTCAGTTCCATCGCCGAGATCGAAAGCCAGCACGCGAAGACGGGAGGAATGGTTTCGCTGGTTTTAGGCGCCGGTCTCGTCTTCGCAAGCCCAGTCCATGGGATTCTCTTTCTCGGTTTTGGAGCCCTGAGCTATTTTTCCGGCGGCTCAGCCGGAAAGGCGCGGCAGCGCAGTCTTCAAAAAGGTCTAAAAGAACTCCGATACGCTTTTTGTTCTCTTTAGTGAAGCTCTCGAACGTCTTGTTCAAATCCAAAGTGGAGGGGGACGAGACTCGAGGCCATAGAGATCCGGGCCATTGCCCGACCCATCTTTCAGCAAGGCCCACGTCCACGGAGTGGGAAGGGCGCTGAGACTCGAACCAGAACAAGCGACGGCCCTGGAGGAACTTGACCATGCTCATTGGCGAAAAAGTTCATCAAACGACGACGCCCGTTCTCACCATGCTCTTTTTGCTCTTTCTGGGCGCCTTAGCCTGGGCCCAGCCGCCTCTCGAAGATTTTCATCACGCCCTCGAAGCTTACCAGTTCGAAGAAGCTTCGCTCCTTGTTCAGAAGCTGCCCAAGAGTCCAGCCAAAGACCTGGCCTTGGCCGAACTCCACCTCGCGTCAGGACGGCCCGACCTCTCGTTCAAGGTAACCGACGCGATCGCCATCTCGACCGTTCCGCCCGAACTACGGGCCAAATACTTCTTGGTCCGGGCAAAGCAAGAACAGACCACTTCCCACGAGCTTTCCAAAGACACAGAACACGCGGTGGGAGCGATGATCCGCGCGGGGCTGCGCGTTCCGGGTTCCAGTCATGACCGAGCCTCACTGCTGCTCTTGAAGCTCGAGCGCGCCACCCCGGTAGAGTTGGATGCGGCGCAAAAGATCTACGGCGAACTCATCGACTTGCCGAACCTTGACTCAAAATTTTCACTGCGGGCGCAGGCGGCCTTGGCGGTATTGCGGGAACGGCCCGGAGAGGCCGTCAACCTGTGGAATTCGCTCTCAGAAACCGCGGAACTGAAAGGGCAAAAGCGCGCCGCTAGAGTGTACGCACTGACGGCTCTCAAGCTGCAAGACAGCCCCAGCAAACGCGTAGAGAGCCTGCGACGTGCTCGCGAAGTTTTGGCAGAAAGTCTGGCCGCTCAAGACCGTTTCGCTGTTTTAGAAAGCTGGAAAACGGTGGAGCGACTGTCCGGAAAGCAGGACACCGAAGCCCTGTTAACCCTAGGGCTTGAGGCTGTCGGTCGACTCGAAGACTCCGTCGAAAAACTAGAACTACTCTATGAACTCGTGCCTCACTCCGCCTCGCGGTCGGAGCTCTTGGAAAGAGGAGTGACGCTCGCTCACAAACTCAAGGAGCCATTGATGGAGGCGAGCTTTCTCAATCGCCTGTCATTTGAGCGACCTTTTGAAACGGAGGGTGAGGCCCTCAGGACCCAGGCCCGGGCCTTACTCACCACCGAGACTGTTCGCGGCACGTCTGGTTTGTGGTTTGGCGAGGCTGCCTGGCTCTTGACCTACCGGCCCTGGACTCAAGGGAAGACCGACGCAAGTGTGGAGAATCTAGAAAAGGCCTTGGACGCCCTAGATCCCGCCGCGGGACCGATTGTCCGCCTCGAACTTTACCGCGACTTCTCTTTCGTAGCTTACTTCAAGGCCAATGCGGCTCTATTTCGGGCCAGCTTCTTTCCCGCTATCGACTTGGCGCTTTCGCTCCCTGAGAAGGATCGCGTCGCGGCGCTCAGGGTCGCCGGCGGTCTGAGTTCTCGGGGTTCGTCCTGGGTCGACTTTGGACATCAACCCGACTAACGAGCAGTGTGGCAAGAGGCCCTGACAACCTCAC
>JBBKWP010000357.1:0-28294 GCA_037968995.1 Candidatus Xenobia bacterium | reverse complement strand
TTTCAAAGTCAAAAAAAAAGAGACTCCTCGGAGTCTCTTTTTTTTTGACTTACAGGTTGGGGCGTCTGAGGCAACTCACTTGCTTAAAAGGTCAACGACTTCCTGATGCTTGTTGTTCTGGGCGTGATTGAGCGCGGTATCGCCATCTTTATCTTTCAGATTAGAATCGGCCCCACCATCCAGTAGCGCTTGGCAAACATCTTTGTGACCTTCACTTGCCGCGAACATCAGAGCCGTCCATGTCTCAAAGCTGTCGGTAGCATTAGGGTCGGCACCGCCCTTTAGCAACACCTTCACGGTCTCGGTGAAGGGGCCACTGGAGGCAAACATAAGGGCCGTACGTCGACTGGCATCGACGGCCTTAACATCAGCCCCTCGCTCGAGAAGATAGGTGACGACGTCCGTGTGTCCGTTGAAGCTAGCTAGCATCAAAGCCGTCCTCTTTTCAGCGTCCACTGCGTCCACAGCCAACCCATCACCGGTAAGGGCCTGTTTTACCAGAAGAAGCTCCCCGTCGTGGGCGGCGTCGAAGAGTTTGTCGACACTCAAGGGTGAGATCGGAGTCTGACTCACTACAGGAGTCGAGGAATGGGACGGAGTGACCGCCGAGGTTGGGGTGGCACTCTGCGCCGGCTTGGGTCCTGAGCATCCGGGAAGAGAAACGGCAAGGACGGCGAGAAAAGTGAGTTGACAAAGAAAGAGCATAAGATGACCGCACTGCGGCGATTGTCCGGAATTTACCTCTGAGTGGCCCAAGCTTGACCCGTCACTCGAAGAGGATAAAGACCGATTCCCTATCTCGCGCGCGCGTGAGTCGAGAGGTTTCTTTACTGATTCCGGGGGGAAACGGCGGGCATTGGGAAAGGGCAGTCCATGGATCCTTTCACCCACGGTCTGGTTGGAGCCGCAGCGGCCCAGTTGGTGACTCCGGTTGAGCGCAATCGAGACATGGCTTTGGCCGGCTTCGCATCGGCGATGTTGGCTGACGCGGATGTCTTTCTCAGACGGGCTGATGATCCACTCTTCCAGTTGGAGCTTCATCGACAGTTCAGCCATTCACTGCTCTTCATTCCCGTGGGGGCTGCCATCGCCGTAGGTCTTCTGTGGTGGTTTTTGCGCTCTCGACTCGGCCTTTGCTCTCTGTACCTAGCTTGTCTTGCCGGCTATGCAACCGCGGGGGTGGTGGATGCCTGCACCAGCTTCGGTACCCAACTCCTCTGGCCGTTCAGCACGGTCCGGGTCGCGTGGAGCATCGTACCCGTTGTGGACCCCGTTTTAACAATGGGACTGCTGGTGCTGGTCATCGCCTCTTTGAGGACCCGGTCCATCGTGTGGGCGAAGTGGGCTCTTGGTTGGCTTGGTCTCGTGCTGCTCTACGGCGGTTTGCAAAAAGAAAGAGCTTGGCGGGCGGCGCACGGGCTTCAACTCTCCCGGGGACACGTCGTTGCGCAATGCGTGGTCAAGCCGACTTTAGGAAATCAGTTGGTCTGGAGGGCGACTTACATTCACGACGGTCGCGTCTACGCCGACGGGATCCGAACCTCGCTTTTCGAGACACCGCTGCTGTATCCAGGGGGAGTCGCTCCGCTGGTGGTCGTCGAGCGAGACTTTGCCGCGCTAGAGGGGACTCCAACATTTCGAGGTCTGGAACGCTTTTCCGAACTTTCGGAGGGCTATCTCATCATGCACCCGGACGCTCCTAACGTCGTCGGCGACGCTCGATATGCGATGTTGCCAACGTCGGTGTCACCGTTGTGGGGAGTCGAATTCGACCCTTCCCAACCTGCAGGTCCCTTGAAATTTCTTACCTATCGGGAAAATAGCGAGCAAGTGCGAGACGACTTTTTAGTGATGTTGCTTGGCCGGCACCCAAGCGGACTTCAAAAAATCTCCGAATGACAGATTTGAGGATACGCTCGTTGGGAGTCGTCGCGTGCGAAGCGAACGACAGGGAACACTCAGCGCGGGTCTCGAATCGAAGCGGAATGGAAGATTCGAGGTTCGGGTTTCGCTACAGTGCCGCAATTGGAGATTGGGAACCGGAGCGGTCCTCTCCTCCATTGCACATTAGCGGTTCAGGCTTGTCATGCCTCACCTGGAATGTCTGGTTTGATGACTACGCCTTCGAAGACCGCGCCCAGTCGTTGCTTTGGGAGTTGCGCGAACAGAGTTCCGACCTCATCGCTCTGCAGGAAGTGACACCGCGGCTTCTCGCCATGCTGGCGAAGTCTCCGTGGGTGCGTTCGGAATACATTCTTTCTGAGCATGAACCCGATGCTATGGAAAGCTACGGTTGTCTGCTGCTTTCCCGCAGCGCCCCCAGGACGATACGTCGTTACCCCTTGCCCAGCAAGATGAAACGCTACGCTGTGATCGAGGAGTTTGACACCCCGGAGGGCACCTTGTCGGTGGCGACTGTGCACCTTGAGAGTATGAAGTTTCTCAATTCTGTACGTGGTGAGCAGCTTCAAGCTTTGTTCGCCGAACTAGAACGCTTTTCCGAGGTCATCCTTATGGGCGACTTCAACTTCTGCTCTTCGTGGGTTCAGGAAAACGACCGTTTGGACGGGCGTTATCTCGACCTATGGTCGGAGCTTCACCCTGGGGAGCCCGGCTATACCGAAGACACCGCAGTGAACAGTATGCGCTTAGCTAGAAAGAAGAAAGAAAAGCAGGTCCGCTTCGACCGCATCTTGCTGCGCGACGATCGAGGCAAGTGGCGGCCACAGCGTTTGGATTTGTTGGGTTGCCAGGAACTAGGACCGGAACTGTTCATTTCAGACCATTTCGGACTGCGGGCGGATTTGGTTCCGGCTTCGGAAAACACTGACATCCTTTTGATGTTGGGTAAGGACCATGGCAGCTATGGCGTCGTCTTCAAGCGGTCGCTGGGCGGCGTCACGGCTTGTCTGAGTGTGGGTTCGGACCCGGCCAGTCCGTCGCTTGCCTTTAAAGCTGATAAGAAACAGCCCAATGAGGATGCACTGCTCGTCCGACGTCACGAATGTTTTTACTTGTTAGCAGTGAGCGACGCTCACTTCGGAATAGAGTCGAGCCATCGATTGCTGGAGCGCCTGTCCTCGAGCGCGTTTCCTCTTACTCGATTGGACTTACTTAAGCTCTGCCTGGAGATTCAGAAGCCGCACGAGCAGGTCGGGTCCGGGGCGACACTGGTGGTAGCGCTCTATGACGAAGGCTCGGGGCAGGTGTTGGCGTACTCCACTGGCGACAGCACCTTGGCTGTGCTCGATGAGACCGGCTGGAAGGTTAAAAACGAACCGAACACCGAGTACATACGTTTGGACAGAGTTTCCTATCCGGACAGTTGGTACGAGATGGAGTTCTGTTTGGAGGCTGGCGCGGTCTTAGTTCTGCACACCGACGGTGTGGACGAATGCCACTATCGCCGCCCCGAAACATCGCTCAGGGCCGCTCATGTCGAAGCGCTCTGGGCGGACCTAGAGCCTCGCTCGCCGGGCGCCCGGATCCCGTTGTTTTGTAGCGCGTTGGTCAGAGCCGCTTTGGACGGTGTGGACGGCCATCCGGGTGGTCAAGACAATATTGCCCTACTGGCCATCGCCCGTGAATGAGGGTCGCCTCCCTATTCGGACCTACAGACCTTCAACTCTCCTTCGCGTATCTCGAAGAGTTGAAAAGCTGCAGGTCCCGGTGCCCGAGGGGCTAGAAGTGATGCCCGTATTCTGCTGTGCTGCTCCACCCAGCCGACACCAACCGAGGCGACTTCGGCCGGTTGCCCGCCACGGAAGCCAATTGCAAAAAGGTCAATGCCCTCCTTGGAACTTGGCCTTGAACGGGAAGTCGATCGACGTCAGCCGGACTCCCCCGGAAGCTTCGTCGACCTTCCGGCTCCTGTGGTTGACGTCCCTTAAAAATTCTCTCCAGTTCCGTGGTGGATTCTTTGATTTCGCCGAGCGCGACTCGTGTCTGGGAGAGGCCGACCGAGGTCCGTCGGGCGCCGTTGCTGATGGCGCTCATGGCTTCGGCCACCTGTTTTACAGCCATCATCTGCTGTTGGACGTTCAAGGAGGCCTGCTGAGCAGACTCCACAACGGAGTTCATAGAGCTTGAGATGCTTTTGAAGGCGGTCGCGGTGTCGATACTCAACCGCTTGACCTCTTCAACTTTACGGCTCCCTTCAGCTGTGCTGGCTGCGGTCAATCGGGTGGCGGCTTGCGTGTCGCCTACTCGAGCGGTGATTCGATTGGCCGAGCTTTTGCTCTGCTCGGCCAGTTTGCGAATCTCGGCGGCCACCACCGCGAAACCCCTTCCGTTGTCACCGGCCCGGGCCGCTTCGACGGCGGCATTGAGAGCCAACATATTCGTCTGATTGGCCACTTCTGTGACGAAGGTGGTGATGGTCCCGATGTTGGCGGTGTGCTCGGTGAGGCGCGCGATCTGTTCGGTCATGGTGTTGACCTTGTCTTCCAGGTCGAGAACGCCTTCGAGGGTTGCTTGGACGGCTTCGGACCCTGCGGTTGCGATGTCCAAAGACTGGTTAGCTCGATGGAGGACGTTTTCCGCTTGAGCGTTCACGTGACGAAACGATACGTGCAGTTCCTCGGTGGTGGCGCTGGTTTCGGCGACGGCCGCCGACTGGTCAGAAGCCACCGCTTCCTGCTCCTCGGCAGCAGCGGAGAGTTGAGCCATGGCTGAGGCCACGCGGTGGGCAACTAGACCCACGGAGGGCACGACGCTTCGAGTCAAGAACAGGGTGCAGGCCAGCGCGCTCCCGATGATCAGCAGCGTCCCGGCCAGGGTGAAGAGCCAAACGTTGGCTGTGGTTCGAGATACCGCGCTGTGGCGCTCGGCCATGACCGCTTCCTCGGCAGTTCTCATTTGGGAGACCAAGGTCCTGACCTGGTCCATAATCTGTTTTCCCCTTCCTGACGTGACCAGAAGTTGACATTCTTCGATTTTTCCGGCACGCCGGAGTTCGATGGTGGTGTTGACCGTGGAGATGAACGGATTTCTCGCCAAGAACAAGAAGATTACCATCAACGCGGACCTAGATTCGCTGTCTGTGATGCGTCTCGACTCCCCAAAGATCGAGCAAGTTTTGAACAATCTGCTGAGCAACGCGGTCAAATTCTCCCTGCCGGAAACGGAAGTCTTAGTGCTCTTAAAGCGCCGACCAAACGGGGGAGCTCGATTGAGCGTTGTCGACCGGGGCCAAGGTATTCCTCTGGAGGAACAGTCTCAACTCTTTCAGCCGTTCCAGCGCACCAGCGTACGGGGAACGGCCGGAGAGAAGAGTACGGGTTTGGGTTTGGCCATCGTGAAAAGGATCGTCGAGGGCCACGGCGCCACCATCGAACTCGACAGCGAACCCGGTCGCGGAAGCCGATTCACCGTCACCTTTCCGGGCGACATGCAGTCTATTTCGGGTCGACGCATTCTTCGATCTCAGATTTGAGAAAGCTGTCGATCGTTCCCACCGGAGAGTAAGAGGCGTATCGTGAGTTGGCCACTAGAATGGCGCCACACTGAAGATCGTGGAACGCTTCCCAGGCAACTCTTCATGCACATCATCGACGAGCGAGGTTCCTTATTTAAGATTTTTTTAAAATACTGAACTTATGATTGAGGACCAAACATAACAAAGGACCACATCAATGCTCACCAATAATCAATTTCACAACAAATTCGACGTTATTCGAAATTTTAAGATTGTCTCCCATCCTGGGGTGGGCGCGGATAAGTTCGGACAGTGCGACCTTATCGATGTGAATGGCAACGGGGAAGCCGACTTTATGACCTGGGAGACAACGGACTCTTACGGAGTGAAAAATAGCCGAAGTTACAACAGCGAGCCCGTACTGACGCCTTCTCTCCGGGACATGAAGGCATTGAGTGCTGAAGAGAATGGCGATGTTTTGATCGAGGAAGGGTCTAGTCCTGAAGACGCTGGATATTTTCGGGTTCAGGTTCAAGACAGGCAATTGATCCAAAGCGATGGACGGTTGGTTCAGACGATCGGGACCGGAACGCGGGATGCCAGGGAAGATATGAAGGCACTGCAGTCTCTGGACGTATTGGACATCGCTCGTGAGGGCAAAACTGGCTTGTTTGCTCCGGAGCAGGAATATGGCGAAGGAGCCTTCTTCGCTGTGGATTTGGCCAACGCCGAATTTCTGATAGCTCGCCCCAAGGTCCAGTAGACTTCCCCCTCAGTTACCGCGGAACTTGACCGAAAGCAGCGCAGGCTCTCGGTCGACCCCGAAGACCGGCCTACTCTCCAGCAGGAGAGATCTTCACCAGGACATCGCCTTGAGCCACCATCTGACCCACGCTGATCTCTACCGTCTCCACGGTTCCATCGAAGGGCGCATCTAGGGCCAACTCCATCTTCATAGACTCCATCACGAACAGGTTCTGACCTTTCGTCACGGCCTGTTCAGGACGCACTGAGACGCTCAGGATTTTGCCCGGCATTTGGGCCTTGACGGTTCCTGTGGATACGGCTTGACGCCCGCCGTCGCCCTCGCGTTGTCTCGGATCTTTGGGTAGGAAGGTGAACACTTCGCCGTCCAGCCATACCTGCGTGGATATGCCCTTCTTATGAACCCAGAAAGGCGTTCGTTTACCCGCCAGCCAGACGTTCTGTCCGTCACATTCGTAGGTATGGCCCCCAATGGTGAGTCTACCCTCGTCGGGAGAATATTCGAACTCGACGTTCTCTTCGCCGTTGTCGGTGAGATGGACGAAACGTTTCATGGGGAATTCCTCCAAGAGCCGAGACTGGACCAAACGTCTCCCGAGGAATGGGGCTTGGAGGTCGAGACCGTCTCAGATGATTTTGACCTGGAGCCGAAAGCACCGGCGAGTCCGGCCGCGAGTTGCTGATGGGCTTCAGTCACTTGGCGCTCGAAAAAATCGGGATTCGTCTCCAAAAACTGGGTGTGGAATTCGCTGTTGATGAAGCTCGGGTGCTCTAAGATTCTCACCAGATAGGGGATGTTGGTGGTAACCCCCAGCACGGCAAAGTCGCGCAGGCCTGTGAGCAGAGACTCTCTGGCAAGCTCTCGATTGGCACCGTACGCGATCAGTTTGGCCAGCATAGGGTCGAAGTGGATGGAGACCTCGTCGCCTTCGCAAAAACCAGTGTCGAGGCGGAGATTGGGTCCGCTGGGAGGCTGAAAGACCCCCAGAGTTCCGACGGAAGGTAGGAATCCGTTGTCGGGATCCTCCGCGTAGATTCTGGCTTCGATAGACCAGCCTCGGGGTTGCAAATGGGCTGCGGGTACGTCTAAAGGCTCTCCTTGCGCTACCGAGATCTGCAGGGCCACTAGGTCGATTCCGTAGACCATCTCAGTGACGGGGTGCTCCACTTGAAGACGCGCGTTCACTTCCAAGAAGTAGAAGTTGTCGTCCTTGTCCAACAAGAATTCGACAGTGCCGGCTCCCGTGTAGTCGAGAGCGTTGACAGCCTCCACACCGGCCAACACCAGCCGTTGACGCAGTTCAGGGCTGACCGCGGCGCTGGGCGCCTCTTCGATAATTTTCTGGTAACGTCGCTGCAGCGAACACTCCCGCTCTCCGAAGCACAGAGCGTTGCCGTGCTGGTCTCCGAAGATTTGCACTTCGATGTGTCGTGGCTCTTCGACAAAACGCTCCAAAAAGACGCGGTCATCACCAAAGGCTTTCTGAGATTCACTGCGCGCTCGGGCTACAGACTGCTCGAGATCGGCGAGGTCGCGTACTAGACGCATACCCTTGCCGCCGCCACCGGCGGCCGCCTTCACGAGTAGGGGGAAACCCACGGCTTTTGCGCCCTCGGTAACCTCGTCGGCCGGCCCGCTCCAGCCGGGAACCAGCGGAAGGCCAGCTTTCTTCATGGTCTCTTTAGCGGTCAGTTTGTCGCCCATAGCGGTGATGGCCTCAGGGCTGGGGCCGATAAATATGATGCCGGCCGCGACGCATTTTCGGGCGAAGTCGGCGTTTTCTGAAAGGAAGCCGTAGCCGGGATGCAGAGCCTGGGCCCCGGCTTCTCGGGCCGCCTCAAGTAGGGCGTCGCCGTCGAGATAGCTTTCCACGGGAACCGAACGGTCCACCGCTCGGCGATGAAACGCAAACCGGTCCGGTTCGGTAAATGGAGCCACGGAGCGTATCCCCATCCCTCTTAAGGTGTGGGCGATGCGGACGGCGATTTCGCCTCGGTTGGCGATGAAAACGGTGCTGAATTTTGTCATGATCACATCCGGAAGACCCCGTGATTACGGGGCGGAAATGGCGCGTTCAGAGTGGAGCTCAAGGCCAAGCCTAGAACTTGGCGACTCTGAGCCGGGTCGATAATGCCGTCGTCCCAGAGACGGGCAGTGCTATAATAGGGACTTCCCTCGGTTTCGTATTTGGCTATGATAGGGTCCACGATGGCAGCCCGTTCTTCCTCGGAAAGCGGAGGCTCGCCCTTGCGGGCACGTTGGTCTTCGGTCACGGTGGCCAGCACCGTGGCGGCCTGCTCGCCGCCCATCACGGAGATTCGGCTGTTGGGCCAGGTGAATAAAAAGCGCGGTGAGTAGGCTCGTCCACACATTCCGTAGTTGCCGGCCCCGAAAGAGCCTCCCACAATCAAGGTGAGCTTCGGCACGGCAGCATTGGACACCGCGGCGACCATCTTGGCCCCGTGCTTGGCGATCCCCTCGGCCTCATAGCGACGGCCCACCATAAAGCCGGTGATGTTCTGCAAGAACAGCAAGGGAATCCCCCGTTGGGAGCAGAGTTCGATAAAATGAGTCGCCTTTAAGGCTGATTCCGAAAACAGGACCCCGTTGTTGGCCACGATTCCCACGGGGATGCCATAGAGGTGGGCGAATCCTGTGATCACGGTGGTTCCGTAGTTGGCTTTGAATTCTTGAAACGAAGAGCCGTCCACGAGGCGTGCAATCAGTTCTTTGATGTCGAACGGTTTGCGAGTGTCAGTGGGGATCAAACCGTAGAGTTCTTTGGCGTCGTAGAGAGGCTCTTCGATGGGTCGAAGTTTGATAGGCTGCCGGAAGGTTCGGTTAAACTGAGCCACGATATCGCGACAGATCAAGAGTGCATCTTTGTCATCGTTGGCGTAGTGATCGGCCACGCCAGATTCTCGAGTGTGAACTTCGGCGCCACCTAGTTCCTCAGCGCTCACTTCTTCGCCTGTGGCGGCTTTGACCAGCGGGGGGCCGGCCAAGAAGATGGTACCTTGTTGACGGACGATCACGGTTTCGTCACTCATGGCGGGGACGTAGGCGCCTCCGGCGGTGCATGAGCCCATTACGCAGGCGATCTGAGGAATACCTTCGGCTGACATCTGCGCCTGGTTGAAAAATATCCGACCGAAGTGATCCCGGTCTGGAAACACTTCAGCCTGAAGCGGAAGGAAGGCGCCACCAGAGTCCACCAGATAGAGGCAAGGCAGATGGTTCTCGCGAGCGATCTCTTGAGCTCTCAAATGCTTTTTCACAGTCAGGGGAAAGTAGGTTCCCCCTTTCACGGTGGCGTCGTTGGCCACCACCATGCACTGCGTGCCAGAGACCGATCCGATGCCGGTGACGAGGCCCGCACCAGGACTCGCGCCTTTGTACATCTCGTGGGCGGCCAGCGGCGACAGTTCTAAAAACGGCGAATCTTCGTCGAGCAGTAGCTCGATTCTTTCGCGAACCAATAGTTTCCCACGGCTGGTGTGGCGCTCCTGATATTTTTCGCCCCCTCCCAAAGCCGCCTCGCGTTGTCGTTCGCGCAGTTCCTCAACGAGGCGACGCTGATGTTCTCGGTTTTCCGAGAAGCCCGGGCTTTGAGTTGAGATTTGGGTTTCGAGAACGGGCAAGGGTCGACTCCTAAATGGGTGATGTTGCCCCCCGTTTCGTAGGACTGTGGAGATTTTCCCTGCATGGGTATCGCGAGTTCCCTTCCGCAGGCTTTGGCCTGGAGCCGATAGAAGTCGCCCTGATGGACAACCACACAGTTTTGATCACAGGAGCTTCAGCCGGTATTGGAGAGGCCGTAGCCGAGCGATTTTACAAAGCGGGGGCGAGGGTTCTTTTGTTAGCCCGTCGCCGCGACCGACTCGACGCCGTCTTGGAACGACTGGGCGAGCGTGCCTTAGGGTTCGCCGTGGACGTGGCGGATCCCATCGCCGTTGATGGGTTCTTCGAAAATTTGCCTCAAGAACTTTCCGACATCAGCATCCTGGTCAATAACGCGGGCTGTGCTCTGGGAATGGCGTCCGCCTGGGAAGGCGAGGCCAAAGATTGGCAGGCCATGGTTGACATCAACATCTCGGGGCTGCTGCGATTTACTAGAGCGGTGCTCCCCAATATGGTGGCCAACAATCGCGGTCACATCATTAACCTCGGCTCGGTCGCCGGAACCTATCCCTATCCCGGTGGCAACGTTTACGGAGCGACCAAGGCGTTCGTTGAGCAATTCTCGCTCAACTTACGCTGCGACCTTCACGGAAAAAACATCCGCGTCAGCAACATCGAACCGGGACTAGTGGAAACAGAGTTTTCTCTCGTGCGTTTCGACGGCGACCGGGAGAAAGCCGAGGCGGTCTATGAAGGAATTCAAGCCATGACCGCCCACGATATCGCTGAGACAGTGTTTTGGTGCGCCTCCATGCCAGAACACGTCAACGTGAATCGGGTGGAACTGATGGCCACCATGCAGACGCCGGCGGGGTTTCGGTTTCATCGTGATTAGAATCTGATGAAGAGCCCCTGGGGTAGGACGTTGATGTGGTTAGTCGTTCTACTTGTTGTGCGTAGCACCGCTTGGGCCGAAACTGGACGGGTGCTTCGTGCCGATGGAACGACCGTGACCTTTTATTTGGACCGACCGGTGGTCGAAGAATATCCTCTGGTCGTCATCCTGCAGGGGTCGGAGTGCCTCAAGGTGTCGCACAAATATCTCGAATACATCGAGCATCTCACCGGCAGAGGTGTCGCGGTTCTGAGAGTGGAGAAGCCCGGACTCGACGACTCCGTCTCCGTCGGGACTTGTCCTCAGGAGTATCTGGATCTCAACACACCGGAGCGGCGGGTTCTCGACCTGCTTTTGGTGCTCTCGGAAATTCGTCGCGAAGACACCGGGTACAATGGCTCGTTGGCCCTGAGCGGCGGGTCGGAGGGGGCCATGGTCGCGGCTTTAGCGGCGCCCCTTTGCCAAGACCTTAAGGCCCTGGTTCTCTTCTCTGGCGGTGGGGGCGGAATTTTTGGCGACGAAGTTTTGGCGAGCATTCGTACGAGCATGGAAGCGGGGGGTGCCGACAAGGCCGCAATCTCGGCTCGTATGGAGGAGATCGCCCAGCAGTTGAACGAGATTCGCAACGAGCCCGTGGCCACTAAGGAATGGCTATCGGATGGCGAACTCGCTCGGTCCACCTACAAATGGTGGGCTCAAGCGTGGGGCCTTCAGTTGAGTGTACCTTTGCTCAAAGTGGAGGCGCCGATTCTCGCCCTGCAGGGCCTGTCTGACAAAAGTGTACCGGCCACCAGCGCTGATCTCTTGATGGAGAAAATGAAAGCCGCCGGTCGAGAGAATTTTACCCTTCGAGTGTACCAAGGCGGCCACGGGCCGCCGGTCAACGTGATCATCGAGAGTCTCGACTGGGCCGGCGACCGTTTATAGGGGCCTACTTCGGCTCACGGCTTTAGGAAAGGCTCTCTCTGCTAGCCTCTACCGTTCCCCCGGACCTGAACCTAACAGCGAATAGTTGTCCCAGTTCGTCCCTGTCACCTGGAAAGCCGCGCCGAACCCGATCACGATGCGAATATCCTCAGGGTAGAGCGCGAACATGTGAAAGTCTTTGAGGCCGATCAACATTTCAAAGAACTTACCGAATCGATTTCCGTAAATTGCAGAAGCGGTATTCCACCCACCGCTCTCACGCGCGATGAGTTCCACCCGTCCTGTAAAGGTGGCTCGGTGGCGGGCGAAGAGGTGCTCGGTCTTCGATTCGTCTTCGATCAGCATTAAGGACGCACGCCCACGCTTCTTGAGATTCGGGGTATGTTGCGAGAGGTCCGAGGGGAAAAACAGGAATCGTTCACAGCCATCGACGGCCACGGGAAGGTAGCTGACGAGCGGGGCGCCTTCCTCGTCGGCGGTGGCCAAACTGGCCGTCTGCACATCCTGAAGCAGATGATGCAGGACAATTCTGGCTTTCACTTCATTGTCCGACGGTTCGGCGGCTTCGGATTCCAAGGTTAGCTCTTCCAACTCGCCATCTGCGCAATGACATCGTCGGCCTGTTTGTCAGTGGAGGCGGAGGCATCGTGCCAGTCGATCTTACCGTCTTTGATTAAAAACGCTTCCCGATTGGCCATTCCTCCCATGCTGGCCACTCCGAAAGCTTCCAGAACGACCTTGTTGGGGTCCGGAATCAGGACAAATGGAAGGTGATATTTCTCCTGAAAAGCTTTTTGGGCTTCAGGATTGTCGGTGCTGACACCGATCACCGTCAGTCCAGAGTCGGTGAGCTTCTCATAGGAGTCCCGGAGCGAGCAGGCTTGAGCGGTGCAGCCCGGGGTATCGGCTTTGGGATAAAAATAAACCAGCACCGGGCCCTTTTTGTAGAGCTCTCCAAAATCTATGCTTTGCCCGTTCTGGTCGAGTACGACCAGTGCCGGGGCGTCGGTTTGGGATGTTTCTGCTCCCGTGGCGTTCGGCGAGGGGCTCGGCAGGGATTGTTGGTCTCCCATGGGTGACTCGGGCGTCGGCAGCGAGTTCGGGGTTGCTGTGAGAGGGACCTTAGGAGAGCAACCTGTCATGAGAAAAAGAGTTAGAAGTAGAAAGCATGTTCGCATGCACATCCTTTCCGCCGAACCGTACGACATCAAACCCTATCTTTTTTGAAAACCTTTTCAGAAGTTGGCGGGAACAACGGTCGGTATTTAGAAAAGGATAATTAAGAACGGAGGCTCTGTGAAACGTAAATTTACTTCAGTAGCCGTGATTTTTTTGTCAACGGCTTTCACCTTACACCTAACTGACCAGGCGGCGCGCCACATTCAGGAATCGTCCTATTTCGTGGCTCCGACACAATCGGCTTGTCAGTCGTCGCTCTCAAGCGCCTATCTTTTGGGGAATCTGCCCAACGGAGGCCTAGGGGCTATGATTGAAGCAGAGCCGCGAGGCGGACGCCTCATCTCCTTGCTTCCAGGACACGCAGCTTCCAAGGCTGGGCTGAAGTTGGGAGATCGTATCACGGGCATTAATGGGGTAAGCACTCAGGGACAGAGCACTCCTTGGTTGGTTGCCAATCTTCGTGGAAAGATCGGGACCACAGTCGCGATTGAAGTGGAGCGTGGCGACGGGCTGTGGCAGCGTTCTTTCTCGCTGGACCTTACCAGGGAAAATATCGACTCGAATCACTCCGTCTACTCGCGCGTTCGTGATGGCGAATTGACCATTAAAGTTCTTTGGTTTGACCAGTCGACTGCCGAACAGCTTTCGCGGCATCTCAATCAAGCGACTCGAGAGGATGTTTCCTCCGTTGTTCTCGATTTGAAAAATGTTTCGAGCGGCGATCTCGATGCGATGACAGAATGCGCCTCGCTGTTTTTGCCCAAATCCACTTCCGTTGGCTACTTGGTTACAGAAACGGACCAAGCCAAGACGCTTTCGGCGCCGATCAAGACCCGAGGTTTCGCGGTAACGGACCAGTTGACCGCTGTGGAAGTTGGACCTTACACCGCCAGAACCGGAGAACTGCTGGCCAAGTCCTTGGCTGAAAACCTTGACGTACAGGTGCGCGGTCAAGCAACGGCAGGTCTTGGAGCGCTGGACGGCAGCACCATACGGTCACGACAGCAGGGTCAGAACGGGACTTGGCGTCTTCTTGACAGCCACGGTCGGGCGTTGGACGGTCATCCGTTAACGCCTAGCTTCTGGAGTTGGTCCTCTCTTCTCTCACCTACGCCGGTGGGCTTAGAGTAGATCAGCTATACATAAGCGCCCCTTATCGTGAGGGACTTGAAGAAGGAGAGGGAGGCCTCTCCTTTTTCGCGTAATCGCGAAGATGAAGATAGAGACGCACTTATACCGCACTGCGGAGATTTTGGTCGTTGGTAGTGAGTTCTTCTCGCGATTTAAACAAGACTCTAATTCCATCTGGCTGACCGAGCAATTGGAGAACCGAGGTGTTCGCGTTTTAGCGAAGCGCACGGTCGCCGATGATCTCGACACACTGGCGGCGGCTTACACGGAAGCCCTCTCAAGAGTTGACTTAGTGATCTCGACGGGTGGATTGGGGCCGACCATCGATGATCGCACGCGCGATGCCTTCGCTAGGGCCACGGGTCGTGACCTTGAGTTTCGCCAAGACCTCTGCGACGAACTCGAGAAGAAGTTTCGCTCGCGCGGCCGTGTGATGGCGGAGAATAATCTCCGTCAAGTCTGGATTCCTGCAACGGCCCGGGTTTTAACGAATGCGCGCGGGACGGCCCCAGGTTTCTACCTTCACCATGGAAGGTCGACGGCGCTGGCTTTGCCCGGTCCGCCGAATGAAATGACCCATCTCTTTCGCGATTTCCGGGAAGCTTGCGCTGCCCGGTTTCCCACGGATGCTACGATCACGGTCGCTCGAACTCTTAAAGTTAGCGGCTTGGGGGAGTCCGACATGGACCAGCGCATCGCGGACCTGTATCTGCATCTCGAGAACCCGGAAGTCACCATCAACTTCACCGCCAACGACTTAGAGATCCATCTGACTGCACGCGCGCCGAGCACGGAAGAGGCTGAGGCACTCCTAGAACCATTGATCGATGGGATGGTTCAGCGCCTTGACGTTCATCTCTATTCTCTGGAAGGACAGACTTTGGCCCAGGTCGTGAGCGACCGCCTGAGGGATCGAGGAGAGACGCTGGCTGTCGCGGAGAGCTTGACCGGTGGCTTGTTGGCGCATCGTCTCGCTTCCGTACCGGGGGCGAGTCTTGTCTTTCGCGGCGGGGTGGTCGCTTACACGGAAGCGGCGAAGGTCGAGGTCTTGGGTGTCCGCCAAGCCACGATCGACGAGTACGGCGTCGTCTCGGAACAGGTCGCCTCTGAAATGGCTCAATGTGCGGAGAGGCTTTTGAAAGCGGACTACGCCTTGAGTTGTACAGGGTACGCGGGTCCAAGCGGCGGGAGTGATAAAGATCCTGTAGGAACCGCCTACGTGGGTTTTCATGCCAGTGGTGGGACGCTCGTGTCTAGGGTCTCGCTACCGGGCGACAGGAATATTTTGCGGGCCCGACTCGTCCAGAACATGCTCTTTATGCTGTATCGACACTTGGTGTCTGCTTAGGCATTTCGATGAGCCCAGACCTTTAGGGCTCGAAAAAGCCGACGGTGGATGTGCGGATGCTCGTCCACCGTCGGCTTATTGAAGAGGAGTGAAAAAGGCCCTGGGTCCTAGTTCTTCGCTAGCGATGACCTTAGTTTGTCGCACAGCGCGATGAGTTGCTCTTGCTCTCCGCTGTCCAAGGCGTTGAGTGCTGTCTCAACCTTTTTGACGTGGTGCGGAAAGTAAGTCTCGATGGTCTCTCGGCCCTCGTTGGTTAGAGTCACGTGCACAACGCGACGGTCTTGAGGCCAACGGTTTCGTTCGACAAGATTGCGCTTTTGTAGGTTGTCAACAACCATCGTTATGTTGCCCCCAGTGACGAGGAGATTCTTTGCGATATCCTTCTGGGGGAGCGGTCCGGTTTGCAGTAGCAGTTCCAGAACGTTGAGTTGACTTTCCGTGAGGCGAGTATCGCTGAGCCCGGCATAGACTTTCCGCCGAAGCTGGCCAGCGGCCTTTGAAAGTCTAGAGAATGTGGATAGCGCGAGGGTTTCCCTCCCGGTCTCCTTATATGACTTGGCCATTATGGGTCCTTTCTGAACTCCCCCCCGCAGCGATAATCGCTGACCAGCCAAGATTGTTAGTTAACCGTAGGATTCCTGCTCTGATATGGCTATGGGTCAGAGAAGTATACCTTCAGGTAATGCTTGGTTGGTTGTTACTATATATTTCGTCGACAGCGCTATAGAATAGAAAGGGCTCTAAAAAGTTTCGCTCTAAACCGTAAAATATGGACTTTAAAATTTTCCCGCCAAGAAAAAGAAACTGACAGACCCACCCCGAAGCGCCCGAGACCTCCGCCCCACGTAAGGGTGGAGGGATTTTTGGAGGTCTTCAGGTGAGCAACAAGCTAGAGAAACTCGAAGAGCATGTCGTCAAGCGAGCGGCGCCCGAAGAGGCGGACTTTTATCGTGCGTTGGTGCGTGGTGCTTTCGGCAAAGCCAACCCGGCCTTCATCGACCTGTTTGACCAAGAATCTTTGGCGGCCATCTTGGCCGGTGCCTGGAAACTTTTGGACAATAAGGCCCCCGATGAGATTCGCGTCCGGGCGACCAATCCCCGATATGATGCAGACGGGTGGGAGTCCGCGCGCACCGCCATCGAGGTGACCCTTTCCGATCGCCCGTTTATCGTCGACTCCGTCTCCCACGAGTTTAAGCGCATGGGGTTGGAGCTTCAGTACCTTGTCCATCCGATTCTCAAGATTCAGCGAGAATCCAACGGCGCACTGATCCGCGACCTCGACCCCAGTAAGGGGACCTCCGAGGTTTATGAACTGTATCTTGTCGAACGAGTGCCGGACGAAGAGCTAGAAGCCCTAGAGGGGCGCATCCATAAGATTCTCAATGACGTCAAGACGGCAACCGATGACTACCGTCCAATGCGCGAGGTGGTGGAGGGCTTGAGGTCTTATCTGGCGGAACTCGCTGACGCTCACTCCTCGGATCCTGTCTCGATCCAGATCCGAGAATGCGAGGAGTTCTTGCACTGGCTTGAAGGGCACAATTTTGTCTTCCTGGGGTACCGTGAATACGACATCGTTTCCTCCAAGGCTGGACCGGCCCTAAAGGTCAACGCGAAGACCGCCCTAGGTGTTCTTAGGGATATCAGTACGAGCGCTTATCACAAAGCTGTACTGCTTACAGAACTTCCGGAGAACCTCCGTCAACGGGTCACCGGCGGACCTCCCATTGTGGTCACCAAGTCCAAAACCGAGTCGACCGTCCACCGACCGGTTCGCATGGATTACGTGGGAATCAAAAAGTTTGATAAGGACTTGAACATCGTTGGAGAGCAGAGATTCTTCGGACTCTTTACTTCTAGTGCTCTTTCCACACCGGTTAAAGACATTCCGATCCTGAGGCGTCGATTGCAGTCCGTCTTAGAGTTGGATGGCGCCATCGCCGAGTCTCACGACTTTAAGCAGATCGTCACCATCTTCAACTCCATGCCGAGAGAAGAGCTTTTCTGGTCGGAAGCCGGCCAGCTTCATAAAGACATTCGGACCATAATGGCCATGCAGCAAGAACACGACGTGCGCATGACCTTACGCCCGGATCCTCTTCACCGAGGAGCCTTGGTCATGGTCATCATGCCGAGGGACCGGTTCAATACCGAAGTTCGTCATAAAATCCAGGAACTGCTAGAAGAGGTTTTTCAAGCGAGTCACGTGGACTATCAACTGTCCATGGGAGAAGATGAGGAGCAGGTACGTTTCCACTTCTTTTTGACCACGGACGCGGAACTCTCTTCAATCGACATTCCAGACCTGGAATCTCGCGTCGTCGATCTCACAAGAACCTGGTATGACCGCCTCACGGAGCGTCTGGTCTCAACCCACGGAGATACTTCAGGCTTCCGTCTCGGCGAGCAATTTTTGCGCGCTTTCCCCGACGGATATATGGCCCACACTTCGTTCGGTATGACCGTGCGAGACATCGATCATCTCGTAGGCCGACTGGAGTCGAAGGACCCCTACTGGGTCGGCATTTTCAACCCCACCAACGAGCCCTATTCTGAAGAGGCGACCTCGGTAAGGATTTACCACGACCAGGACAGCCTGGTGCTGTCGGAGGTCCTGCCCATACTGGAGAACCTGGGGCTTCGAGTGCTTCTGCAAAGCTCTCATAAAGTGCATTTCGTGTACGACGGGGCAGCGCAAACTTCCACCATCGACATTTTTCGAGTTCAGAATCGTTGGACCGGTCAACCGCTCGATATGCGTCGAGACCGTGATCGCCTCGACGATGCTGTGACTGCTCTGCTCGACAAAGAGACGGAGAGTCATCGTTTGAACGGGTTGGTGGTCTCCGGCGGGCTCACTTGGCGGGAAGTCAGTCTGTTGAGAAGTTACCAAGCTCACCTTTCTCAGGTCTCGGTCTCCACGAGTCGCAACTTCATCACGGACACTTTGCTCGCTCATCCCGAAACGGCGGAGCTTATCTTTCGTTTTTTCGAAGCCAAATTTCAGCCGGATTTCCAAGACCGCGAGCAAGTGATGACCTCTCGTAAAGAGGCGTTCTTCGATTCCCTCAACAAAGTCAATTCTCTAGCTTTCGACCGCACGCTTCGAGCCTTGTTCAACCTCGTGGAATCGACGGTCCGAACCAACTTCTTCCTTGGCAAATCGTTCATCGCCCACAAAGTGAGTTCGCGTCAAGTGACCGAGATGCCGGAACCGAGACCCCTTTTCGAGGTTTTTGTTCTAGGAACCAACGTCGAGGGGATTCATCTGCGTGGGGGTATGGTCGCCCGTGGCGGCCTGCGTTGGAGCGATCGTCCGGACGACTTCCGGACGGAGGTCCTGGGTCTGATGAAAACCCAGATGACGAAGAATGCCGTGATCGTGCCGGTAGGGTCCAAGGGCGGTTTCGTGATCAAGCGTCCCCCTCTGGAGCGCGAAGCGCTCAGCGCCTATGTGGTGGAGCAATACAAGACGTTCATACGGGGACTCCTAGACCTCACGGACAACAACAAGGGTGGTAAAGTCGTCCATCCCGAGGGCCTTATCATTTATGACGAGGAGGATCCTTACTTGGTGGTGGCGGCCGACAAGGGGACAGCGACCTTCTCCGACATCGCCAACTCGATATCTGAAGAGTACGACTTCTGGCTAGGAGACGCTTTCGCATCGGGCGGCTCCTACGGTTACGATCACAAGAAAGAGGGCATCACCGCGCGCGGAGCATGGGAGTGTGTCAAGCGACATTTCTTCGAGATGGGCGTCGATGTGATGACCGAAGAGTTCAGTTGTGCCGGTGTAGGCGATATGTCCGGAGACGTGTTCGGGAACGGCCTGCTCTACACCGACAAGACTCGCCTCTTGGCCGCTTTTAACCACCTGCACATTTTCATAGACCCGACTCCCGTCGCTGCCTCCTCGCACGCGGAACGACAGCGCTTGTTCGACCTGCCGCGGTCGACCTGGGATGATTACGACAAGTCTTTGATCTCCGAAGGCGGCGGCGTCTTTTCGCGCGCTTCCAAAGCGATTCCGTTGAGCGACCAGATGAAAGCGATGCTCGATGTCGAGGCCGATACGCTCAATGGCCAGGAATTGATCTTGGCCATTCTCAGGATGAGAGTGGATCTGCTTTGGAACGGAGGCATCGGCACGTACGTCAAGGCCTCCACTGAGACCAACGCGGATGTTGGCGACTCTAGCAATGATGCCGTTCGTATTAGTGCGCCGGAGGTGAGGGCGCGGGTCATCGGAGAAGGCGGCAACGGCGGCTTCACTCAACTGGCTCGGATCGAGTATGCGCGCTTAGGCGGACGGATCAATACCGACGCCATCGACAATTCCGCTGGGGTCGATATGAGTGACCACGAGGTCAATATCAAGATTCTTCTGCAACCACTCGTTTCCCATGGAGACCTTTCATTTGAGGATCGTAACCGGGTCTTACAAAGCATGACCACCGAAGTTAACGAACTCGTACTCAAAGACAACTACTGGCAGTCGTTGTGTCTTTCCATGGGCGAGTCTCGCTCGAAAGAAGACCTGATGCTCTTCGCTTCACTCATGGACTACCTAGCGGAGCGGGGAGATTTGAACAAGCGGGTGGAATATCTGCCAGATAGTAAGGCCGTTCAGGAGCGCATTCGGACCGGAGAGGGTTTCAGTCGACCGGAGTTAGCGATCATCTTAGCCTACACGAAGATGGGTCTCTATCGAAGAATCCTGGAAACCGATTTTCCGGACGAGCCTCTCTTCCAGCATTACTTGAACGACTATTTCCCGACCTATCTTCGAGAGAATTACGCGGACCGCATCAAGAAGCATTCTCTGCGGAGGGAGATCATCGCGACCCAGTTCACGAATGTAGTAGTGGACCTTTTAGGCATCACCTTCGTTCATCGCACCATTCGCGACACGGGAGCGACTCCGATTCAGGTGATTCGAGCAGCCTTGGCGGCTCTAGAGATTGTGGACGCGAAGACCTTCTTGCGACGTTTGGCGGAGTTCGACTCCAAGGTGTCGTCCGACAGTTTCTACACCGTTCTGTCCGGTCTCGTTCGCGCTCTCGAAAATGTGGTCAACTGGATTCTTCTCACCGACGCGGACCTGTCCAGTATCTCGAATTTTATTGAAAGCTATCGCGAACGACTCAAGGAGCTTCGAGAGGGACTTTTTAAGATTCTACCCGCGGCGCAGAAACAGCGATTGTCGGGACTTGAGAAGCGCTTCGAGGGAATGGGTTTTCGACAAGACTTCGCTCGTTACGTCGCTTCTTTGGACTACGCACCCAGCGGAATCGGAATTGTGGACAACGCTCGAATCGCTGGTGCCCCGCTGGGAGAAGCGGCCAATCGCTACTATTTGGTGGGCGAGAAGCTTCGCATCGCTTGGCTCAGGGAACAACTGCGTTCGGTCAAGACCAAAGACAAATGGTCTACCATCGCCAATGTGGGCTTGATTATGGACTTGAGACAAGTGCAGCTAAGGCTGTCCTTGGTCGATGTGGATTTGGACAATCTGCCGGGCAATCCGGTGGCGCGCTACAACCAGTTCGTGAAGGAGATCGAGGCCGAAGAAGCCTTCGGGCAAGCCTCTGGAGACGTTTTGGCGCGTTTGTTGGCGCAGATTGCCGAAGGAGCTAGGCGCAAAGCTCTGGAGGGCTCTGTGGAGCGGGCAGCGGTGCCGGTTGGAGCGCCTTAGTCTCGCCCACCCTTAAGGGGCGTTTTTCAAGCGAACGCCGTATTTGGAGGAAACCGGTTGGCCGCATGTTTACACGGTTGTCAAGAAGCCGAGTGGACTCTCGGTCGATATCCAGAGGGAGTCCAGTCAAAGTCTCTATATTGATTTCATACTGAAGATTGAGGTTATCCTTTATGAATATCATTTCGAACGCGCCCAGTTGGGCCCAGAAAACTTTTACAGCCTTTGCCGCCAAACAATCGGTCGAAGGCACAGAGCAGTCTCCCATCACCGATGAGTACAAGACCGAAGCAAGAGAAGCCATCGCCGGCATTACACTGCTCGCATCTTTTGACGAACAGCCTGGAATAGACGAAGCGATGGGCCAGCCTGGAGTGGTGAAAGCCGACGACACGACTTTGTACTTCGAGGGACGCCCGGACAGCCTCAAAGCCGTTCTCAATTCTGTCGTGGATGAGACGGGATCCGATGCAACGATCTACCTCGCCACTGCGCCGGACGGACTGCATATGATCGGACTATCTAAAGCAGCCGATGGTATTGAGATCGAAGGCGCGGTGTTGACCTCCAGGGCGAACGGAGATTTCTCAGGCTACCAGATCGCCGGCAAGGTTTCATAGCACACCTCGGACTTGTGATCCAGAGAAACGCCTACGCATCATCTAAGCTCAATGCCGTTGGGACGCGCGCTCGGCCAACCACTCTAGGAGCGGTCGTTCGACCTGTTCGCCGGTTCTCAAGATTTTGATTTCGACGTTTGGCGACTCCGCCGAGTAGCGATGGGGGAAAAGGACGGAGGGGATGCCCTTCCGGTCCGCGTAGCGGATCTGCTTCTTGAGGGCTTGGGCTTGGTGGTATAACTCGGTCGCGATTCCGTGAGCACGCAGAATCTTGGCGATGCCGTTGCACATGCCTCGGCTTTCTTCGTCTGGCAAGATGATCAAAATCTCCGTGGGACAGTGGCGATCGATGGGTAGAGCTTTTGTCTTCAGGAGATGGGAGACTAGGCGGCTGACGCCAATGGAAATTCCCACACCCGGAAGCTTCTTGTTGATGAATCCACTGGCCAAGTCATCGTAGCGACCACCAGAGCAGACGCTACCCAGTTCGGGGTGTTGGGTCAACTGTGTCTCGTAGATCGTGCCCGTATAGTAGTCGAGTCCACGAACGATCCCGAGATCGATGCAAACGCGGTCGGCGGACAGATCGATAAGGTCGTTGATCACGGTAGAGAGTTCCGAAAGTCCAATTTCAACCTCGTCGCCTTTCAGATCGAGTCGTGCGATCATCGACTCGATATCGCTCAGGTTCCCTCGACAGCCTGCAATGGTCAGGCAACCGTCGACGGATGTATCGTCTAGACCCAGGTTTTGCAGCGATTTGGCCAGCTCTTCGGGGCCGATTTTTTCAAGCTTGTCCGCCTCGCGAAGGACATCCTCGAGTTGAGCCTCGGAGATTCCCAGCGCGCGGTAAAGGCCGAGTAACAGCTTTCGATTATTGAGACGGACCGTGGCTTCCAGTCCCAGCTTGTCAAAGATCTCGAGGATCACTCGGGGCATCTCAGAATCGAAATGAAGAGGAAGATCATTTTCGGCGATGACGTCGATGTCGGCTTGGTAGAACTCCCGAAAACGTCCTTCTTGAGGGCGCTCCCCTCGCCACACTTTACCGACCTGATAGCGTTTGAAGGGGAAATGGATATCGCCAAAGTGCTGTCCAACGTAGCGGGCCAGTGGGATCGTGTGGTCGAACCGCAGTCCCAGTTCCGGGGGCTTACTGTTACGGGATTCTTCTTTGAGCCGCTCCAATGCGTAGATCTCTTTGTCGACCACGCCCTTGCTGGTGAGGACCTCTACCCGTTCGACGGCGGGAGTATCGATGGGCGTGTAGCCGTAGCTTTCGTACACGGCGATCACTGTTCGAAGAAAATTTTGTTCAGCGAAGGTTTCAGCGGGATTCCACTCGGGGAAACCGCTGATCGGTCTTGGTTTAGGCATATCCGTTCATTCTCAAGAGTGGCTCGCGGCCCTCCTCGCCGGCCTGCTCCTCTACCACCCCTGGGGGCAGGCATCCTGATGCCGAGGATGAACCTTCGATTTCTGGGGACGGAACATTATGAGGTAGCCACCCAGGCCCCTAGGACCCAACGAATTCGTGACGAACGAAATGAAGAGCTGGAATGGATATGACAACCGAACATACCGAAGATAATCCAGTCTTGACCCAAGCAGCCTTTGAGGACCTTCAGAAACGCCTTGCGAAAGCTGAAGGTAAGCTGACTAAGGCAAAAACTCGGGCTCAAGCGACGATGCAAGAGATCTGGCAGATGGATGTCAAACTCAAGGAGGAAGAGGACCGCGCCAACAGGGCCGAAGCCCTTCTCGCGCAAGCCGACTCCGCGATTTCGCCAGCCCAAATAGCGGTCACGGATACCCAGACCCACGACCTCCAAGAGAAACTCGCCCATCTCGAAGAGCAGTTGGCGCAGGCCACTTCGCAGCGGCAGGATCGACCAGACCCCGAACTCGCTCAGGCGCGACTGGACGGTTTGCGAATTTCATTGCACGAAGCCGAAGAGCGAGCAAGAGAAGCTGAGGATAAACTGGGCGGACTCAGTTCTAGTGCGACGGTTTTCAGTGACCAGTTAGCCGATATTCAGAATAAGGTCAAAGAGGCAGAAGAGCGGGCCTTAGATTGGGAAGAGCGGTTCCACCGATCCGAGGAGAGAGTTCTCCATGTCGAAAGCGCTCAAAGTGAAGATCTCTCCACAGAAGTGGATCGCTTGACGCAGCGGGTCGAAGAGTTGGTAGGGGAGGTGGCTCTCTGGAGGACCGCCGCCGAGGCCAACGAGGGACATCCATCCCAGGCTGAACCGGACCCGCGGCAAGTCGCCGAACTTGAAGAGGCCGCGCAAGTCGCTCAACAGCGGGTCGCCGATCTTGAAGCGGAAGCGCGGGAAGCTGAGAGAAAAGTAGAGGACCTTGAAAACGAGCTTAAGACCTCCTCCGAGCAGGTCACCGCCTTGCAAGAGCAGCTTTCCTCCAGTTCTGAAATCGCAGGAGGTGGTGAAGGACTCAGCGAGGATGCGCGGGCCCAACTAGAAGAACGTTTGGCACTGGCGGACGAGCGAGCGGAACTCCTCACCCGTAAGGCCAACCAAGCGGTGGGAAAACTTGAGGCATTCCAGCACGAGGTTCAGGGCTTCGAAAAGGAACGCCAAGAGTACAAAAATCGCCTGACCCGATCGGAGACGCTTCTGGCCGAGGCGGAGGAGCGAATGCAGAAGCAGCGCGCCGCCGCCCAAGAGGCTCCTATGGTGGCTCTGTCCTCCGGTTCAACGGACGAGCGGGTTCAAGCGGTGGAAGCTAGACTCCAGGAAGCACTCAAACGTGCCAGAGAGTCAGATATGAAAGCCGGCCAAGCCGACCTTCAACTTCAGAAAGCTATGGTAAGCCTCAAGGAGTACGAGCAGCGCGCGAACGAATCTGACCGCGAGACACAGCGCTTGGCCTTCCAGGACTCCCTGACCGGCCTACCCAACCTCAATCTGATCCGGCAGTATCTCGACTTCACCGTCAAGCAGGTCCAGCGTTACGGGCGGGCGTCGGCATTACTCGTTGTGGACATCGACCGCTTCAAGTTGATCAACGACTCCATGGGAATGAAAGCTGGAGATGAACTGCTGGTCAAAGTGGCGGAGCGTTTACAGACCGCGATTCGAGAATCCGATGCGTTAGGTCGAAGGGGCGAGGACGAATTTCTCATCCTCTTGTCCGAGCTTTTTACCGGTGACGATTCTGTCACGTCGGAACAGAAGACTCACATGATTCGTCAGAATATCGCTATCGTGGTCAACCGAATCAGTGAATGTCTCTCTCGTCCTTTTTCTATTCAGGGGCAGAACTTTTATGTCCGCGCCAGTATTGGCGTGTCGATATGCCCCAACGACGCGGAGACCTCTCAGACCATGCTCGAGCACGCTGATAGCGCTATGTATCACGCGAAAGAGAGCGGTCGCGGGCGCTGTATATTCTACAACAACGAGTTGCACAAAAAACAAGAGCGTCGTTTGGCGATGGACTCTCAATTGCGCTTAGCCATGGAGAAAGGCGAGTTCGTTCTCCAGTACCAACCCGTCATCCAGGTGACAAAAGGTAAAGGTCAGATGGTGGGTGTGGAAGCCCTCCTACGCTGGAATCACCGTCTTGACGGTATGTTAGCGCCAGCCTCTTTCTTGAGTATCGCGGAAGAAACGGGCTTGATCATCCAGTTGGGTCAATGGGTCTGTCGTCAAGCATGCTGGCAGTTGCGGCAGTGGCTTGGGCAAGGGGCAAGCCTCTTTGTGGCCTTCAATGTTTCCACTCGTCAGATGCTCCAGGCGGACCTTGCCGAGGTGATTCTGGGTTCCGTGGAAGAGTTCGGACTTCAACCGGGCCTCGTATTCGTTGAGGTGGCGGAGGCCGCCAATGTTGAGGAGGTCGATCTGGTAGAACGCGTGGTGGCCACTCTCGGTGCCGCGGGCATTAGGGTCGCCATCGACGATTTCGGAGTCGGCTACTCCTCGCTCTCACGTCTCGATCTCCAACATATCCAGTTCTTGAAGATAGACCCCAGTCTTATCGCCGGTTCTCAGCAAGATAAAGCCAAAGCCAACATCTGCGAGGCAGCCGTTCGATTGGCCCAGACGTTGGAAATTACACCCTTGGCCGAAGGTGTCGAAACGTTGGCTCAAGCCAAGTATTTAGCTAAGATCGGATGCCAGTACATGCAAGGATTCTTTCTCCAGGAACCTTGTTCGGCTGAAGAAATCTCAAGAATGTTATCAGAGAATAGGGTTTGGAAACTTTAGATGAAATTCTCAACAGACGACCACCTGAATCAATTTAAGGCGCAGTCCGACCTCGCTTTCAAAGAGATGCTCGATAAAGCGGACCGAGAAATGGATCAGTTCTTAAAGTCCTATAACCGCAACAGTGCGGGGACGGGCTTTGAGGTTGGTGCCTCGCTTTCGACTCCGTCGGGGAGCAGCATGCCGAGAATTCAGTCCGCGGTGGGGGGACTCAAGGACAACGTGTCCGAGTTCCTCGAAGCGGGTGAAGAGCTTATCGAAAAAGTGACTGGAGTGGACGTTCCCTCCATGTACGGAGAGGCGGTGAGCGACTCCGTGGACGACTTGCGGACGGATTTCGTGGCTCTTCGACAGGACACCAGGAAGAGTTTGGAAGAAACCGCCCAAGAAGCTCTCAAAGGGACCAAAGGCATCCTCAAGGGCGCCTCGACGGATCTCGGAGCGCGAGCCAAGCAAGAGGCTGCCGCCATGCGTGAAGCCGCCCAGCGCGTGATGAAGGAAGAGAAGAGTATGAAAGGTCTTAAGGAGCGCGCCAAGGCCGAATTCCAGCAAGCCAAACTTCGACTCAAAGACCAGATGCAAGATGCCAAAGAGGACCTGCTTGAGGACCTCGAGGGGTTGGCCCGAGAGAAGGGCGATAAGCTCAAAAAGCAGGGGCTAGCCCAAGCTCAGGTGGCGCAAGCCTCCGTTGACCGCGAAATCGACGACATACTGGGCGGGCTGAAGTAGGGTTCGCCCTATCTTACTTTGATGTAGTCGAGGGACTGAGCGACTTCCAGGAACTGCTCTCGGGCAAGACCCTTGGCCTCCAGGCTGTAGGCGGGGAGGCCGCTTTCCATTTCCGACATCCAGTGAGTCACCAGTTCTTCGTTATCGACCTCTAGCGAACATTCGCCGAAGGTCGGACTTCTAAAGACAACGCTTTCCTGACCGGGAACACGATCTCCGATACCACCGCTGGCAGCCAGTAAAGTCAGGCTCGCGTTGGTCGACTTCCATTCGATACGATAGCCATCCCCGGAGTCATCCTCGGCGGGAAGCGGGACCACGTTTTGCAGCGTGAGTGCGTCCGGGATTTTCTTGGGCACGACGATTGGGAGCGAAAGAGTTTTGAGAGGCTGTAATTCTGCGACGTTCATGCTCGTCAGTTACTCTTCGGCCATGTTCGGCTCCTCTTTCCGGGGCTAGAGATTTTTCGGTCTACTCCGGAATCTGTTTCTTTCGGACCGACCAAATGAACCCGTCGTACCAGAAGTGCATGATCGAAACTACCATCGTGATGGCGAAGAGTGCGGGTTGACGTCCGTTGAAAGAGCTCGTCCATAGACCATAACCTATCGCTGTCCCAAAAACGATGAAGAACGTCAGTCCTTTGCCAAATCGGAGTTTGGATACGCCAAGGACCTGAGTGATGTTCTTATTCTCGCTCCACCAGACGATGGCGAAGTATTGCCAGGCGTGGAAAAAGTTCATGATCAAAAAGGCTTGGCCGAAACTGTTGAACCCCCACGCTACGACCGAGACTATCGAAGTCACCACATACAGCGTGACCTTCTGTGGGGAAATTTTATAACCCTGTTTATGAAGTTTCCAGTAGCTCCAGACAAAGTAGAACAAGAACGGGAGAGCAATAGCTAAGACGAAATAGGTAAAGTAAGTGGCTCGGGGGGCGACCCACGCGGGTACGCTGGCGAAGAACATCCAGTGGACCTCGGGTTTGGCGAACTCTTTGAACTCATTGAGGTGGTCCATGAGAACGGCCCCTCCCAGGATGGGGCCGGCGTAGAGCAAGAGATTGAAGAAATAGTCGAGACGTCGTCCGGCCTGCGCGTCGTTGCCTGCACGAGAATCGTAGATTCGTCCAAGACCAAACGTTTGGAGACTGGAGTGGTAGACGTCCCACCAAGTCGCGACCAGAGCCGTCAGAACCATAACGTGGATGGACTTCCAACAGGCCAAAAATAGAATCAATGGTACCAAGGTGAAACGAATCTTATAGATTCTGAAGATCTTCGTGTTGCCGTGACTCCGGAAGAAGACTAAGAAAAGATGGGCGTAAATGATGACGCCGATTGCGGTGTCGCTAAACCGCTCGATCCCCCCGCCAATAACCCACGGTTGGCGTAGGCTCGGGGTATAACCTATGCAGTAGCCCAGAAACAACGCTAAGAGGGGGGAGTACAGAAAGAACAGCGAGTCGTAAAATGGGCTGACGATGTAACCGTTCTTATTCACTCGATATTTTCGATTTCATAGCTTTCCCACGGACCTGATCGAGGAACTTCAAAAAAAACTCGGTGAGCTTCGCGTCCGGCTTCCAGGCATGAGGGAATTTGTCCAAGATGTCCTGGTTCATGTCCAGATGCTCGACCAGTTGACCTTCTGGGTCCAACACGATCAGTTCCACCAAGTCGCGACCAGAGCCGTCAGAACCATAACGTGGATGGACTTCCAACAGGCC
>JBBKWP010000356.1:0-3470 GCA_037968995.1 Candidatus Xenobia bacterium | reverse complement strand
ATTATGTTTAGCTGGGCACTCACCTTTTTCATCGTCGCTCTCATCGCCGCCATTTTCGGTTTCGGTGGAGTCGCCGGCGCCGCCGTCGGTATTGGGAAATTCATCTTTTTCGCCGCCATCATCCTGTTGGTCGTCTCGCTGGTCGCTGGTGGACTACGCGGTCGAGTCTAGTCGCTCTAAAAATCTAGTTATAGGATTCACCAATGACCTCTCCGGACTTTTCCGGAGGGGTCATTTTCATGAGAACGTCCGAGCTTTATGAGAAGGAGCCGAGATTTCGGAGGGAGATTAGGCCACCGACCCAGGGTTCACAGCACCGGTCGGCAAGGCTGTGTCCTACTCCCTCAATCTCAAAGAGCGAATCCACCGCCGCCATTGACGGCTCTTCTTCTTACCCCCTCTTTCCTCAGCCAGTAGGGCGAGACGCTTGAGGGTCAGTCCAAGTCGGGTCGATCGCCGACCGAATCTCTCGACCAGCAGATTCAATAGCTCTTGGAGGTGCTGAACGCTCTCTTCGAGATGACCGTTTTTGAGCGAGAGTTCGGCTCGAAGTTCTAAAATCTTGACGACGAATCCACTGCCGGCAACAGTGGCTTCTGGACCGATTTCAGCGAGTGCGGCATCTATTTCCTCGCCGGCGGCCGTACCGGCGCCTTTTTGCAATAAAGCTTTGATGAGCTTTACCCGAGCCTCCAAGCGGCTTTCCTGGTCGGCTTCACGCATGGAAAGCCATCGGTAGCAAGGCTCGTGGACATCCTCTCCTCCAGCCTGGGCTACCAATGCAACGAGGGGAGGAAGGTCGGCCTCATTGGGAGCGAAGACCATGCGGGCCCGAATTTTTCCCCAGAAGGTCGCGAAGCTCTTTTCGTCTTCGAGGGAGCCAAGAAGACTTGCTCCGTAGCGCAAGTTGGAGACGCCATCCGGCATCTGGAGCGACTGTTGAATCAAACCCAATCGGAACACAGCTAAACCTCTGGCTAGTGTATCTGGGATTCTAGCGAAGCGCTTGCAAAGGCGAGTTTGCAGGTCGAGGGCCAGGTCTGCTCGTCCCGATTGAAAAAGCTGCTCCACAAAAAGGTTTCCGATCGCTTCAGACTCCAGGCACGGAGATTCTTGGACCAGAAGCTCCTCGAGAACTTTCAAAAGCTGGCTCTTGAGAGAGGCCAAGAGGTTGTGGTACTTCTGATCTTCAACGATCGCTTGGTGGGAGAGATCGGTTTTCAAGCGGTCGGAGTTGATAACTATATCCACGGGGAGCGAAGCTTGCCAAAACGTCCAAGGAGTGGGTTTCTCGAAGCATCGTCCC
This sequence comes from Candidatus Xenobia bacterium, assembly GCA_037968995.1. Taxonomy (GTDB): domain Bacteria; phylum Vulcanimicrobiota; class Xenobia; order Xenobiales; family JADMJV01; genus JAEXNA01. The sequence goes on along the minus strand of JBBKWP010000356.1, from coordinate 2,164 downwards.
ATCGTTAGGATGAGAAGCCGGCCGTTCGGAGGGCCGATTCTTAGCAGTGCGCTAAACCCCGCCCACACGGGTTTTTCGATGCGAAGTGCAGCTTCATCAGTGAAGCGAAGTGGATACTTTTCGTTGTGGAGATGAAGTTCGAAGACGCTGGGCCCATCGCCCACCGGTACAGTGATATCTTCTTCGCCAACGAAAATGGAGATCGGGCTCCAGCGAAAGGATCGGCGAATGAAAGCTTCCTCCTGGCGAGACCTCGGTTTATCCGAGCGCCGGCATAGGATTCGAATTCCTGCCTTGCTTTCTGTGGAGTCCAGGATTTTGACTTCGCAGCCTTGGAAGGTGGAAACAAGATTCGCTGAGCCCAATTCCACTCGGCGGTCCGTGGCGCTCAAGAAGGCGTTGAGTCCTATCCCCAGTTCCGCGAGATGAGGCTCGGTCCCAGATCTCGCGAAGGCGGCGAAGGGGCTGCGAATGATGTCCTCGTCTACAACCGCTCCCGCGCCGATGAGGGTGGTGACGAAGGAATCGGAAAGGTCCACATTCACGGAGGTGGAGCCCGCGCCTATTAAAAAACTCAGAAGGTGGAGGATGTACTCATCCGGGTGCTTCAGCCGAAAACGCCCTAAGAGTTCGCGGGCCCTCTGGGGGTCAAGGGTGAACATCCCTTTCGATTCGATCTGTGATCCTCTATACTGGTCGAGGAGTTGGTCGAGTGTTTCATGAGTGAAGGAGTCGGTCACCTCGAGACGTTCGACGAGGCGGGGGTGTGATCTTTTGAAAATCGAGTGTTCGTGCGAAACGCCCACACTGGATCAAGAGATCTGTCCGGGATGCTTCGCTCCTCAAACCCACGATGCACCTTCTACACCCATAGGGGATGCGATTCTCCAGGCGGTTCGCGTTGCGGAACCACAAGGTTTGCTTTCCATGAGCCATCCAGCTTACGAGTCTTTCAAGGCCCTGACTTTCGCACCCTCGAGAGGTCCAAGACTTGCCCGAGGCTGGTGGGCTTGGGTGGTTATACCCGCGGTGTTGACGCTGGTTTTTGGCTATGGCTTCAAAGAGTTGCAAAGAGACAATCAGCACCGTGCTCAAATCCAGTACCAACAGGCCCAGGCGGCCTTTCAGCAAAAGAGGTTTGCGCTGGCCGCTCATAAGTGGGAAGACGCCAGGGAATGTTATGGAAGGTCAGGTGATGTCGAGGGAGAGATGACAGTCTTGCTGGCGCTGGGTCGTTGTTACTCAGCGTTGGGTCAGGCCGACCGGGCCAAGCAGAACTTGCGACAAGCGTCGCGTCTTCTGCCTACAGATGAGTCTTCGGAAGCTCTCAACGAGGTGCGACGCGTTTTCGCCGCGCGGCGCTTGGCGGACAGTGTGGCTCTTCAAAAGGCAGCGGATTTCGGCAACGGGTTCTTAGCCGCTGTTGACGCACGATCGGCCTTTGAAGAGGGGAGCGGGAGCCCCGTTCAACTCGCTGAAGCTGACCTGGCGGCGGCTCGCACCAGCTTGCACCTAGGTAATCTCGATGCGGCACGCAGGTATCTCCAGAGCGCAAAAACCTTAGTGCCTGAGAGCGCGGCAGGCAAGGCCCTTTGGGCGAGTCTGGTTACTATGCGAGCTCAGTCTACCGGGGGCGAACCTGTTCCGAGATCGAGGTCGAAGACTATACCTCCTCGGGGCACCTTAGAACGCAAATCGACCGGGAAGCCCAGGTCCTACGATCGACCAACTTTCCACGTCCCAGCACCCTACCCAACTTATCAGAAACCGAAGAAAAAGAAAAAGAGAGTTGACTAAGCTTGTGACGCTCAGTGGTCGCTCCCCCACCAATGGTTTACAATCCTTCGCGCTCGCTCGACGAAGAGGTCGCCCAGTCCTCCAGGAGCCAGCCCCGTGGGTCCTTTAAGAAAATGAGACGAACCCGCGACCCCTTTTGACCGCGGTGTTCCTTACCGATCACCACTTCAGCGGTGGCGCCGGAGAGGCTTTCGGAAAGGGCCACCATTCCTGGACTCAAAGCCATCAATTCGGCCAAGCGGCCACTGGAGCGGAGCTTGACCGGGTTTTTTAAGAGTGAGTCGATTTCAGCTTCATCAACCGCTTCGTTATTCAGTAGTTTCAACAGTCGTTCGGCTCTTCCCCAGGGACGAGTTTCTAACGAGGG
>JBBKWP010000355.1:0-3579 GCA_037968995.1 Candidatus Xenobia bacterium | reverse complement strand
AGTAGGGCCGTCTCAGCGGTTGATAGAAACGTTCCCTTGGGACGACATCTAGCGATGCTAGTCCGCCCTCATCCTCAGTCCAAGGTCCTGGCGACTTGGACCAACGAGGAGCCTGCTATTGTGGAGGGCCCGGGTGGTATCTATATCGGCGAAGACCTTTTCGCGCCGGAGAACAGCGAAAGTGTTCAGGTCTTACACCTCCTCACCACGCTGCTGAATCGCCTCGCTCCCGGAATCGCAGTCTCTCCCAAAAAGGCTGGAACCCCAGAGTGGCCAAATCCTCCGGTTTCGAAAATCTCAAGCGTCGGTCAGTCTATGCGAGTCGGCCTTGAACCTTTAAAAGGGCGCGTCAGTTTTCGAGCCCGAAACGGGCTTATCCTCAATGGACGCAAGATCGGAAACACCTATTCCTGGGACGATCGCCCAGCGACAATCACGGGAACTCCCTTCCTGGAAGTTCTCTACCGACAGCCCAACGACGCTTACCGTTGGACGGCGTTTCGTGGGAGCCTGGAGATCGGCGAGAACGGATCCTTGGTCAACGTGCTCGACCTAGAGCACTATCTCGCCGGCGTGGTTCCCAGTGAGGTGCCGGCATACTTTCCCACCGAGGCTTTGCGAACCATGGCTGTGGTGGCCCGCACTTACGGACTATCCCATCTCAAACGCCACCCGAAATTTGACGTCTGTTCTGAAGTTCACTGCCAAGTTTACAGGGGCTTGGCCGGCGAAGCTTCCGCCACCAATCGAGCCATCGCCGCCACCGCAGGATTGCAACTTCTCTACAAAGGAAAGGCCGCCGATACAACTTTTCACGCGGCCTGCGGAGGGATGGGCGAGGACGCTTGGCGGGCTTGGCCCCGCGCTCACAAGGAGCCTTACTTGACCGGCAAGCCGGACCTGGCATCGACTTGGCAGGGCGCTCTCACCTCCGAGGCCAGCGCCAGAAGTTTTCTTGACCATGCTCCGCCATCCTACTGTTCAGCTTCCGGACGATTTCGTTGGAAAGAGACGGCGACCCGTCAGGAACTCAGGGCTAAGCTTTTCTTGGGCCTCCAAGGAACCCTGGGAGACAATTTTCACGGACTCGACGATCTTGTCTCTATCAAAATCCTTGAGCGAAGTCCCAATCTTCGAGTCGATCAATTGGAAGTACGCTCCAGCACGCAAAGGTACGTGATCAGCGGAGACACCATCCGCTGGCTCTGGAGCGGCGGAAAAATTGGGACCGGGGGTCTGCAAAGCACCTTTTTTTATGTCGATGAAGACAAGGACATCTTTACGCTAATCGGCGGCGGTTGGGGGCACGGTGTTGGTCTTTGTCAACAGGGTGCGTCCGGCCGAGCGCTGGCCGGACAGTCCCACCAAGAGATTCTTCAACATTACTATCCGGGCACGACTCTGGAAGCGTTTCGACCTCCAGCCGAAATCAAGAACAAATCAGACGTGCGCTGATTCGTCCAAGGTAAGAATTCACCCAGGAAGGGAATCAGGGGCTCCGAAAATAGCAAGATGGAATCTTCCGGCTTTTACGCTTTCTTCTACGCGGTCGGTTCAGTACTGCCAGGCTACGCTCTTATCCTCGTCCTTTGGTCGGTGACCAAAACCTGGAACCGATTCCTACCGACTCGCAGCGTCAATCCCTGGACGCTCCCGCTAGTCGGAAGCGTGATCTTAGAGTCTCTCGCTGTGATCAACGTGTTCACAGAAGGAGCCGATGTCCGTGAAGGGGTGGTGGTGATCGTCGGGTGCTTCGCTGCTTTGGCCTTTTGCGGGCTTCGTTGGTACAGACATCGGTCCAGAGCTCACCTCAAGCAAAACTCGGATTGGTGATCCTTTGGGCCTAGGCCCTAGTTGAGGTTAACGCCGGAACGAGGACGCACTGCGGGGCAATTCGACGAGTTCAGCTCAAGTAGGAAAACTGACGTTCCTAAGGAGTCGCTTTCTCGGCGCGAGCTTCGCGGTCTTGCGCATCATAGCAGTCTAGAGCTTCTTGAATAGACACGTGTCGTTCACACCAGCCTGGATGGACCGGATGCTGATGGGAAAACGTTCCCCCAGAGTCCTGATAGACCGATTTCCCATTAGGCAAATCGTGAACTGGAAATGATTGATGCATACGAATCCTTTCCGAAGTCTTTAAGCAGGATCGGTCTGATGGCCCAAAATCGCGGCCAAAATCGCAGCTTCACTGTCCTTTGCGTTCACCTCAGGGGCTTCAGCTTTGGCGGTTCCTGATTTGACTTTCCCTTGATAAATCTCGTGGAGAGCAATACTGACGGGGTTACGACAATCAACATCGACAAGAGGCGGACTTCCGTCCCTCAGATGGGCAGCTCTTTTACGAACCAAGGTGATAAGAGAAAATTTATTGCCGAGTTCGCGACTTTCATCGTGGAGTAGAACATCGACATCCGGTTGTATAAGCATCAAAAACACGACCTTTCAGGTCAAAAAATACGAAAAGTCAGAGAGTTTTTCGCGGAGAGGAGCGCCCTGAGTCTGGACGGGCGTAGACGGACCGACGAGAAACTGAGGCCTCAGACGTCCTTCTATCAAGAAAGATCTCCAAGGCTCCTTCCAGGATAGGCTATTCCCCGCGGAGTGTCCACAGCTGAAACTCTAAGAGATTGAGCGCAGCGAAACTTCAGCCCCTTTTCCAAGTCATGGTAATATACGAACGAGAGAGGTTAGAGGTACAAGGTTTAGGTGTCGGTTGATCGTTTATTTTCGAAGTCCCTGAGCCTCGGACGGCGCCTGTCCAACGTTCTGCTTGGCGAGGATGCGCCTGTCTCTGGGTCCGATGGTCCCTTTGACACACTGCGATCTCTTTTTCAAGCTCCGCCCGAGAATAGCTCTGAAGGTTCCCACGAGCTCTACAAAAAAGATGTTGGCCCCTTTCTGGTCGACCGGTTTCATAGGACTTTCCGAGATCGCAAAAGTGGGAGAGAAGTTCCTATCACTGTCCATTTCCCGCGGGGGACCACTCCAGAAGAAGGCTTTCCTGTCGTTATCCTGTCGCCAGGTTTAGGGGCCCACCCTCAAGCTTCGCGATACCTGGAAACTCATCTCACCGGTCACGGCTACATCGTGATCTGCCCGAGTCATCTTGGGAGCGACTGGACCGCCTGCTTGCGTCGTTCTCCTCTGGGAGCCTTCTCCAAGAAAGAACTGGTGATTCGCGTCTCTGAAATCGAACTCGCCTTAGAACTCTTGGACACCGGAAAACTCGGCGAGCACATTCACAAGCGCGCGAATTCGGACCGCGTGGCTCTGATGGGGCACTCCTTTGGCGCTCTCACCGCGCAGGCAGTCGCCGGTGTTCCGGTCCACGACCCCAACGGTACGGAAATCCCACTGATGAATCCAAGATTCCGAGCCTTTATCGGAATGTCGCCCTATGGTGAGGCGTTTCCGGCCCAAAGACTAGGGATGACTCGAGACGGCTACGCTAAGATTAGGCGACCGGTCCTATTCGTTAGCGGAGACCGTGATGATCTTTGGACACTGGGGCGTGGCTCCAGAACGCATCTCGATCCTTTTCACTGGGTGGACAGCCTGGAACGGTACCATCTGTTG
>JBBKWP010000354.1:0-3393 GCA_037968995.1 Candidatus Xenobia bacterium | reverse complement strand
GACTTGAGCACCGCCCTCGTCGATGAAGCCATCCGCACGGGTCGCACGGTCTTGCGGGATGAGGGGTTACCGGAGGATTTCACGGAAAGCCTTTTGCTCTCGGGGGTTCGCTCGGCTTTGTGCGCGCCTGTGATGGTCCACGGCGAGGTCCAGGCCTTGCTCTATGTGACCCATCGCTTGGCCGGGCAGTTGTTCGGCGAGGAAGAGCGGCGTATCGGGGACTACTTGACAAGTCTGGCCGGCGCCGCGCGTGAGAACGCGCTCAACTTTCGTGAGCGGCAGAAGGCCACCGACCGCTTCGAAACGCTCTTTCGCTGGACCGGCGTGGGCACGGCTGTGGTCAGCAGAGCAGGACGGATCGCCGAAGCGAACCCATTTTTTGAGCAGATGTTTGGGCTGACAAGAGAGGCCGCGTTACTCGACGGCATTTTCCACGGAGACCGTCTCTTGGTGCAAGGAGGATGGGAGCGTCTTTTCGAGGATAGCCAGCCCTTGCGGCTAGAGGTTCGTTGCCTCCGAGCTTCCGGCGAGTTGCTCTGGGCCCAACTCACCGCCTCTCGCCCCCCAGGCGAGAATCTGGCCATCGTCGCCTTCTCGGATGTTAGTGATCGCCGCTTGAGCCAGGTGGCGGCCTTCCAAGAGAGCGAGCGGCGTCTCCTGGCCGCGGAGCTCCACGACGGAATCTCGCAGCCGTTAGCCGCTCTCTATTTCAAACTCCAGGCGTCCGCGCTGAAAGCCAGCGGCGAGCAGGCCGTCCACTTGAAGGAATGTGTGGGACAAGCCAAAGCCATCGTTGGAGAGATCTCCAACCTGATGCTGGACCTGCGCAATCCCATCTCCGAGGAAGTGGACGCCGTGCAAGCAATTCTGCACCTTGCCAAACAGTTCACCGCGGAGACCGGGATCACCGTGGACATCCGAAACGATGGCGGCCAGGTGCGCGGCTTGGCCGGGAGTTTCCTGTATAGATTGGCCCAGGAATCTCTGGCCAACATCCGTCGCCATGCCGGCGCCACTAGGGTCGAACTCGAACTTACGGTCACCGAACGCGAGGTCATCGGCGGGGTCACAGACAACGGCCAGGGCTTCGATGTTAAACAGGTCGCCCAGCGAGAAACCGCTCACTACGGCTTGCGGGGGATGCGCGAGCGGACCGAACTCCTAGGAGGAAACTGGGAAATCCAGTCCGTTCCCGGTAAGGGCACGAGAATAGAATTCCGCCTGCCGTTGGGTCAAGTCAATAGCTCATCAGCTTAGGTATTGTGACTTACTGGACAAAGTCTACCAAGTGCGGAAGTCGAACTCGGGGGGGGTAGGTGGTGAGAATCTTACAACTATCCCCTGTTGAACACATCGAGTGGGTCCCAACTCCGCCACTCCTACCTCTGGGATCTGTCCTGGTAGTTGATGTAACCATCATCCCGGCGAACAGGCTTCGGTTTGGGCGGCGGCGGTCGATATGTATTTTGAGGGTTGGAAGCTTGGGGTTCTGGCTGAGTCACCGGCAGCGACGGCTCGACGGGAGCCGGTTGATGCACTCCGGCATTTCCGCCTTGAGGATAATTCGGATCCAAGGTGGCCGGGCCCTGGGGTTGTAGGGGCTGGGATAGTAAAGAAGGCTGCGGCGAAACCTCGACCGTATCAGCGGCGCCCAGTCTCCGCAAGGCAATTCTGTACCCGCCCTCGGGATAGTAAGAATTCGCGGCCCTGAGATGACGCAGGGCAGGTTCGCGAAGACCCCGCTCCAGTTGAGCGTAGCCAAGCGCCCCGTTGGCCATTCCGAGGTGTGCGGTATCGCCGCCGTACCGCTCATAAGATTGCAGAGCCATTCGGGCCAATCCCTCGGCCTCACGATATCGTCCGCTTTTGAGATCGGCTTCGGCCGCCATAAGATTTTGATTAGCGAGTTTGCGAAGTTCTTGGTTGGCGAGCCCGACATTCTTTTGAGCTTCCTGTCGACCAGAACCGCTCTCGTGACTCAGTTCCTTCCAAACGCTCCGAGCCTCAACAAACTTCTTGTCGGCAAAAAGTGACCGAGCGTAAAGTCGCTTAGCCTCTTGCACCTCAGCGATCGGTGCCTTTCCGTCCGTCAACTTCGCAACAGCGGATTTCAGTTGAGCCGCCGCCATTTCGAAGTCTTTGCGTTGCAGACTTTGCTTCGCGTCCACGACCGTACGACGCCCGAGATCCAAAGCTTGCGTAGAGGCCTGAGTTTGGACTTGTAACTTGTCGGCGTCAACCTCCGACGACGACTTCATGGGGTGAAGCCACAGCCAACCCAAACCCAGTCCAAGGCCCAAAACGAGCGCAAACAGGATAGCGAGCCCTGAGAATCCGGCCGACGAAGTCGGGGCGGAACGATTCCGAGCCATAGGTTCATCGTCATCAAGGGAGGGCTCTTCGTCGATCCAGTCGTCTTCTGACTCTGGCCAAGTCGTTCCAGCGACGAGGTTCTCAGAGGTCACGCTCGGAGACGTTTGAGAGCCTCCGGAATTGAGCCAGCCAGAATCATCTTCCGACTGACTTTTCTGAGCCCAACCGCTCCCTGATGCCGTTCCCCAGTCATCGGGCGTGGCTCCCCGCAACTCGGCAGTAGCGATAGGAATCGAACTCTTGTCAATTCCAGCGCCCCAGCCATCTGTTTCGTCAGTGCCCCAAGTCATCGTTAAAGGTTAGTAGCCGGCCTCACTCTGTTTATTCCAGGCTCGGTCATAAAAAAGCTCAATTTGAAAGTTACTGCGCGGTCCATCCTCCGTCGATGGAGAGAGCGGTACCGGTGATGTTGGCGGCGCCGTCAGTTAGCAGAAAGGCAACCGTGTCAGACACCTGCTCAACGGTGACAAACTGCCCCGTGGGTTGGGCCGCCAGCAAGACTTTTTCGATGACTTCAGCTTCTGTCATTCCACGCGCCTTGGCGGTGTCAGGGATCTGAGCCTCGACTAAGGGAGTCTTCACATAGCCGGGACAGACGGCGTTCACCGTAATTCCCGCCTTGGCGAGTTCCAAAGCGACCGTTTTGGTGAGTCCCAGAACCCCGTGCTTAGCCGAGACATAGGCCGATTTGTACGGCGATGCCACCAGAGAGTGAGCCGAAGCGAGGTTCACGATACGGCCCCAACCCATTTTTTTCATAGCCGGAACGGCCAGACGAATGGTGTGGAATGCGGCGGAAAGATTGACGGCGAGAATCATGTCCCACTTCTTGGGATCGAAGTCCTCCACTGGGGCAACGTGCTGGATTCCAGCGTTATTAACCAGGACGCTGATGGCATCGAAATCCTTGTCGGCGTCGCGCATCATGCGTTCGATGGCATCCACGTCCGTGAGGTCGGCCGGTGCGAAGCGGACTCTCCCCACTCCATTTTTTCCTAGGCTTCCCAAAAGTTCCGTCAC
>JBBKWP010000353.1:0-8217 GCA_037968995.1 Candidatus Xenobia bacterium | reverse complement strand
GTGAAGGATTTGGAGATCGAGCCCACCTGAAAGACCGTCTCCGGGGTCACAGGATCTTTGCCACCGAGTTCTCGGACGCCGAAGCCTTTTGAATACACCATCTGATCGCCCACCACCAGACAAATCGCCATCCCTGGAGTACCCCATTCTTGGCGAGACTTCTCGGCGTAGGGCTCGAATTTTTCAATGATCGAGTCTAGGTCAGGACGCGCCTGGGCAGGGCAGAGAAGAAAAAGCGCAAGAGCTGCGGAGACAATGGTCTGTTTCATTGACTACGATTCGTAGGATATGAAAGTATCCCTCGGCGAAAACGCTGAATGGCTAAGGGCCGAGAGGCCTGGAGTCGCCAGACGTCTTCAGAGTCGCCGCGAAACCTCTACTCTTGGCCCTATCGAACCTCGACCGCCCAAAAATCGGGCAGGAGTAAGCTGTTCCGAATTCTTCAATGTGCTAGATAGCTTCTTTCTCAGTCTCATTGACCGCCTCCGTGCTCACGGCTGCCCCGCCGCGGTGACAGGTTTCAAGGGTAGCTGGGGTAGTGAGTTTCAGTACGCAACTTTAGCAGATGAGTGGTGTAAGATTCCGAGCGAGTGAACTTTTTTAAGCTAGAAACCATCATGCTCTTTATGAAATACTCCACAACGTTACGATGGCTAAAGCTTCTCCTCTTCGCGCAAGCACTCTGCTTTTCACCCGCGCCTGCCCAAGAGCCTCTGCCACTCGCCGCGGTCGCCAACGTGAAAGGGCACGTTGCTCGCGCTACACTCGACGTCTCACCGGACGGGCAATGGCTCGCCCACACAGTCAATACCGCCGATCTTTTAGAAACTATAGACGGTGAGTGGAACTACAGCGCCACCGGCGTTCCTCTCGTTGACGGCAACAAGCGCAAAGAAGCGATTCTTACTAGGACAAACGACGGATTCTCCCGCCGAATCGGTGCTGAGAACTGTAGTTCGTGGTCCCCAGTTTGGGCGCCAGATGGAAGGGGTGTCGCTTTTTACTCTGACGAGGACGGAGAGGCTGGACTTTGGTTTTGGGATCAGAGTACCGGCCGTAGGAGAAGACTCACACGCCTTCTCGTTCGGCCATTTTTTGCGTACGAAACTCCCCGATGGCATCCCAACTCACGCGACGTTGTCTGCAAAATGAGTTCTCTCGATTCTGGCACTCCACTCTTGCCGAAAAATGGTGAGACGGTATCGGTTACCATCAAGACCTCGGGTATTGAAAAGCAGCCACCCACCGCCGCTCCAATGCCTTCGAGTTTGAATTCCAACCTTGTCATAGTCAATACGGAAACCGGAAAGGGTCAGATTTTGGTCGAAGATTCCCATATCACGGACTACGCGATCTCGCCCAATGGTCGTATGGTTGCCTACTCCACGCTTTCCACCAAGGTTCCAGCCAGCCAGAGATACTACTACACTTTTCGAGTGGTCGATTTGGTGAGCGGATCCGATCGCCTCATGGCGGATAAAGTTCAACTCCATTATGGAATGGAATGGAGTTGGTCTCCTAAGAGTGATCGGATCGCCTTCATCGAGGTGGAGAAAGCTGGGGGAAGGGTATCGGTTGCCTCTCTGAACAGTCAGATGCCAAAAGCCATCAGTAAGGCGAACGAGCCCAATCTCGACTGGGGCGAGGGAGACTTCCCGCCTAGATGGTCGGCGGACGGAAAAACCGTGTATGCCGGCGACGGAGAGAGAATCTGGGGATTCGACACTGAGAAGATCCAGGGTCGCATCGTAGCGGAGGCAAAAGATTGGAAGTTCACTGGAACCCCAAGTCCCTATCGACATCCCAACCTTTGGGTGCGGGAAAATGAAGCCTGGATTATCGGAAAGAAGAGAGAGGGGACGTGTGGTTTTTGGAGGTTGAATCTTGAGTCCGGAGAGTTTCGATTCATCGCGTCCGCTCCTGAATCCATCTCGACCGTTCCTTTCAATCTCGCGGTGTCAAAGGATCGAGAGAAGATTTATTTGATCACCAGGAGCAACGGAGGTCTTGAGTGCATCTCCTCCTTTAATACTTCCACTTTACTCTGCGAGCTTGTCAGCAATCTTAATCCCAATCTTCCTGAGGACTCTCTCGGAAAACCTCAGGTTTTTGAGTGGAAACTGCCCGAAGGAGACACTCTCCATGGAACTCTTCTTCTGCCACCAAATTATGAGAGCGGTCCTCTTCCCATGGTGGTCTGGGTCTACGGAGGGCTGGTCAATGGACCCAAGGTTTCTAGCATGAGCGTAAATCCCATTTTCAATTTTCACGTTCTAGCCAGTCGAGGCTATGCGGTTTTCACTCCAGATATGCCGCTTAGAGACAATCGGACACTCGAAGACATCAACAGGACCGCTTTATCGGGGGTAGATGCCTTGGTGGCAAAGGGCTACGCCGATCCGGACCGACTGGCTGTAATGGGCCAAAGTTATGGAGCTTACTCCACGCTCTGTTTACTCACCCAGACGGATAGGTTCAAAGCGGCTGTTATTACTGGGAACTCTCTGCACCCCGATCTCTTCGCGGCTTACGCCAGTTCACCAGGATACTTTGAAGAGGGTCAGGGCGGCATCCGATCGACAATCTGGGATGCTCCGGAACTCTACCGCGTCAACTCGCCACTTTTCCAGTTTCCTAAGATCATAACCCCCATCTTGATGGGTCAGGGCGACCAAGATTCGAAACATAACGCCCTGGCCACATTCTCGGCCCTCGAGCGGCTCGGCAAAACAGCGGAGCTCCGAATGTATGCTGGTGAATCGCACGTGTTATCCAAACCCGCGAATGTCGTCGACTTCTGGGAACGGCGTCTCGATTTTTTGGAGACTCATCTTGGAGAGGCCAAATAGCCAGGGAACGTGTTTCTCTCCAATCCAGTTCACGACAGCCCCAAATGAACTTGACGCACTCTTTAAAACCACTCTCTTCAAGTGGAGATATCCTGTCTCAACCTGAAATGGAGTCTGCAAAGAGTCGAGGAATGAATAGGATTTTATACGAATTTTCTCAAACCCCCAACTCCCAGCAGATACGACGACCAAGACCCGTCTGATGATAGAATGAGGGGTCTGAGTAACAAGGGATCAGGATCCTGAATTCAGACCTCATGGTGTCGGAAAACACCTGTTTCTCGTCACCTCGGAGCGCCACGGGCAATCTGAATGGGAAATCCTGTTCCGTTGCTACTCAGACCCCTAAGACCAATCTATGAAAGAATTTTTGATCAGAGAACGTCTTGGAGCCTCATCTTTTGAGGATATCGTTGATATTTTCAACTCGGTGTATGAAGGCTACTCGGTTCCTTTGTCGGTCGATATCGAATGGATGCGAGAGCATCTGGAAGTGCACGATATCTGCCGCAATCTCTCTTCAATTTACCATGACCAGTCCGGCTCGCTAGTGGGGATGGCGCTCGTGGGGCATCCCCATCCCCGGGCCTGGATCGGTGGATTCGGTGTTGTGAGCAAGTGGAGAGGTCGAGGGATGAGCCACCCTATGATAGAGGGCACTCTTCAGACACTGAGTGATAGCGGAGTACGCCAAGTTAGCCTAGAGGTTTTAGAGGATAATTTTCGGGCCTTTCGTTGTTACCAGAAAGCTGGCTTTCGCTTCCTAAGAAATTTGGTTGGTTTGGAGGGGTCACCGGGAGTGCTAGTCCAAGGATGTGAAGCGATCCCCTGCTGGCAACGAGAGAGTGGAAGGCACTCACGAAGGTCTTCGGAGAGACTCGCCACCAACTTTGTTGGGTTCATAAGACCGCGATTGTGCTGAACAAGCTTCCCAAGACTTCGCAGCCGAAAGCAAAAGAGAGACTCCATCAGATCTGGATGGCGGAAACTCGAGAAGAAGCCACCAAGGCCTTCGATTCTTTCCCCGCCACCTACAAAGACAAGTATCCCAAAGCTGTGAACTGCTTGGAGAAAGACCGGGAAAAGCTGTTAGCTTTCTACGATTTCCCAGTGCAGCACTGGGCACACATTCGGACCACCAACCCGGTCGAGTCAACCTTCGCCACAGTGCGATTGCGAACGGCCAAAAGCAGGGGCTGCGTGTCGCGCAAAAGCATCCTGGCCATGGTCTACAAGCTGGGGATGAGCGCCCAAGATCGCTGGCGCAAGCTACGGGGCTTTCATCACCTGGCGGATGTCATTCGAGGGATAAGATTTCAGGATGGTGTCCAACTGGACGCCAAGCTCAACATCCACGATGAGGCCGGTAGGGTCGCTGGATGAGTGGCTCACCGAAGCTGGGTAGAGTTTCTGCTGAGACTGTCCCTGAGGAGCTTAGCGAACGTTGTCCTGGAGTTCGCGGAACAGCACTTCGCAGCCGCGATCTCCACACCGCGAGATCTGGACCTTGCCTCCACGAATGACTTCCCTGATTTTGTGCATGGTGATAACTTCTCCGCCGGCCACGATAGCCACCCGTTGACCAAGATTGTCTCTGGTGAAAGACTCTAAGCTTTCGGAGGCATCCGGCGTCAGAGAAACACCCAACCAGAATTGAGTTCTCTCCGTGCGATCTTGAACCTTGCTGGGCGGCTCTTTTAGGAGCATAGGAACATGAGGCTCGACTTGCACGACCACAACCTCTTCCTCATTGTCTTCCTGCTCAAGAAAGGTGGGGTTGTATCGCAGCACTTGTTCGCCGACTGCCAGCTCTCCCTTGAGACCCGCGCTATTCTCGCAAGTGCGCAGAACACGGTAAAACCCATCAGCGATCGGCGCAGGTTCGGCGACGGTCGGGGACAGAAAGAGAAGTGGCAAGAGCAAGGTGAGAATCCAGTAACGCATGGGCCTGACGCGGGGTTCGTGGATGGAACGGATGAATTTGTCGTGCTTCCCTCCTTGGAGTGCGGCCTCGACGACCGTATCTTCCAGTGCGCCATCGCCCCCTAAGCTGGGACTGGGCTCGCTGTTAAACACATCAGTCTGCGGGAAGGTACGAGTGCGAAGTTCACCATTTTTTACACTGAGGCTAATCATTTTGGGTACTCCAATAAGTTGTTTGGCGAAGTGCCATTTTGCTTGTTTAGAGTACCTGGGCACCCAACGGCCAACCCACGATGGCGCTTCGGAATTGTTAAGTTTTTCCAGCTTCAGAAACTCTCGAAATCTTTGTCGTCTACTCCGAGCGCTGTCGTGAGTTACTCACAGGGAATGATAGAGAATCTCGAAGGCGAGACGCTTCTATACGGGAAGGAGATCGTCCCTGGACCATCTGTTTGCGAAGCTGAGACGGTTACTGGTCACTGCGCAGCTCCCCAGTAGAGAATTCGCATTCGGTCAGACACGCTCAAAAACTCGCTAAGGTCGAGGGAGCATGTCCCTCGTTGCCGCATCCCGGCTCTGGTGCTTCGAAACCGCCTCCGCCATCGCGCTCGAAACAGGGTTCGGTCCGGTTCCGTATTTGGGCAGCGACGGGTATACCCATTTGAGCTATGAGGTTGGCGTCACCAATCTCTCATTCAAGTCGATTCGTCTCGACAAGATCGAGATACTCGATGATGCCGAGCGGGGTCGTGTGCTTCGCACTATCGAAGGAGAAGGGGTGCCCAAGGTGATGACGCTTATCGCCGGCGGTCCCGACACGAATCAGTTGGAATCGAGTCAGACGGGCATGCTCTACCTAGACGCGTGGTTTCCGCCGGATCAAGCGACACCCGCTGTAATTGTCCATCGGATCTCTGGTACCCATCTCGACGACGGGACCCCCATGGTCGTCGTGACCGGAGCCCGGATGCGGGTGAGAACCGACATTACCGTCCCGGTCCTGCAGCGACCCGCGGCGGGTACCGGTTGGGTTTCGGTGGAGGCGTGCTGCGGGCGCAGCCATCATCGACGAACCCCGATCAGCATCAATGGAGAGCTCTACGCCGGACAGCTTTACGCCATCGATTTCGTCCGACTCGTCGACGGTCAACTCTTTTCCGGTGACCCCTTTGTTCTCTCCAACTGGCACGTCTATGGAGTGGAACTGCTGGCGGTGGCCGACGGCGTGGTGACTGCTATGGCCAACGACCAGCCCGAATGGCCAGTGGGAACAACGGGAATCAAGAGCAAAAAGTTCGCCGGCGGCAATCACGTCATCGTGGATATGGGCAACGGCATGTCCTACGTTTTCGCGCACATGCAGACGGGCTCTGTCCGAGTACGGGTCGGCGATAGGGTGACCGCCGGGCAGTTGATAGGGCTGTCGGGCAATTCGGGGATCACGGGTGCTCCCCACCTTCATATGCACGTGATCTCCGGACACGACGATATCTTCTACGGCCGCGGCATCCCCTGGGCCTTCGACCACTTCACAGTCACGGGGTACTTCCCCACCTTGACGGACTTAACTCCCGAGGAGCCCGGACCGCCGGTGAATCGAGTGGACGTGACGCCCTACGAGGTGGACAACGCCTACCCAATGGAGCTTCAGGTCATCGACTTTTAGCTAGGAAGCCTAGGGTCTGCTGGTGGGGTGAACGGTCCCAGTCGGATCTCACGATGGCTAGGCATTCGATGATACTGGGCACCGAGGGCACAAGCGACCTTCAGCAAGGTGAGTGCCTCATTGTGACACTCTGAGACCCTTCTTCTGTTCTGTTGCAACGTCACCGAGAAGTGACCACCACTGAGGTCACGGTAGCATTGGTCACCGTGAGGGTGGTGTTACCAGAAAAGGACCCTAAGGGGTCGTGGTCACTGATTGAGGATTTCTCCCAGTGTCAAAATTTCGGAGAGAGGTGCCGTCAAGTGCCCCGCTGACGAGGTCGATGGTGAGAGCCGAAACCGTGTTGACCGTACTTTTGATCACATAGGCGAAACGCCCTGTGGGTTCCACCGTAACATAGCTTGGCTTGGTTCCCGCGTAGGTGTCGGTTCTGTTGCCAAGGACCCCGGTCATGGGATCGATTGTGAAGGCAGAAACGTTGCCGTCGTCCGCGTCGGGAATGTAGGCGAAGCGTCCTGTAGGGTGTACAGTCAGTGCGCGAAGCTCTGCGGGAAAGAGGTCGGTTATCGTCTTGTTGCCAAGGGCTCCGGTCATGGGGTCGATGGGGAAGCTATAGATATTGTCTGCCCCCCAGTTTACGACATAGACGAAGCGTCCTGTGGGGTCCACCGTCACTGAGATAGGACCCCCATCTACGCGGCTGCTCATTCTATTGTCGGGGACACCGGTTATGGGGTCGATTTCGAAGTTCGAAACTGTGTAATTGTTCGCGTTCAAAATGTAGACAAATCGTCCCGTCGGGTCTACCGCCACGGAGAAAGAGAAATCTCCTCCTGCGAAGGTGTCGGTTCTGTTGCTGAGGGCCCCGGTGATGGGGTCGATGAGGAAGGATGAAACAAAATTTTCGCCTGCGTTCGCACAGTAAAGAAAACGACCAGTGGGGTCCACCGCCAATTCGTAAGGAGCGTCTCCCACAAGGCTGTCCGTCCTGTTGCCTAGGGCTCCGGTGGTGGGGTCGATGGTGAAGGCAGAGACCCTGTCGCTGCCCAAATTGGCAACGTAAGCAAAGCGTCCAGTGGGGTCTACCGCAAGGTTGACAGGACCGCTTCCCGTGTCGAATGTGTGGTCGGGAACGGTGGGGGTGAGGTTGCCGTTGGCAGGGTCGATAGTGAAGGCCGATATCGTGTTGTCGTCAGAGTTGGTAACGTAGGCGAAGTTTCCCAAATTGAGGGTGGCGTTAGCGTTTTTTGCACCAAGGGTTGCGGTGATGGTGACGGGCCCGGTCGCGGTCCCTGGGATGGTGGCTCTGCCATCCTTGTTAGGACCGAGGTTGTCATTGGCAACCGTCACACCGTTGTCAGCGCTCCAGATCACTTGGCTGGTCACATCCTGAGAGGTGGCATCGCTCAAGGTTGCTATGGCTGCATACTGTCGTTTTGTCCCGGGCGCTGATAGGGCCGCTGGAGGGCTGATAGCAATACTCTCGATAGTCGCCGGAGTCACGGTTAAGGTCGTGCTTCCAGAGACTGTGTTCACTGTCGCGGTGATGAGGGACTGTCCAGGGTCCACGGCTGTGGCCAAACCGGGGTTGGTTTGGCCCGTCGTTTCTATGCCGGCGGTTGCTGGTGTGTTAGAGACCCAGGCAGCCGTGTTGGTGACATCCTGGGTGGAGGAGTCGGTCAAGGTGGCGAGGGCTGTGAACTGTTGCGTGGTGCCATCGGCGATGGCTGGGTTGGCTGGGGTGACAGCTATGGATTGGATGGTAGCTGCTGTGACTGT
>JBBKWP010000352.1:0-3495 GCA_037968995.1 Candidatus Xenobia bacterium | reverse complement strand
TGCCCGAAGCCTGAGATATCGATTCCTTGACGCATCCGCCTCATTAAGGTCTCTTTTGGTGAATCCAGCAACGCTTCTCGGAACAAGGACTCCACCTTGGCGCAATGACCTCCGTGCCGATGACCACTCAGTGCTCCCAGCCCGGCCGAAACTACATCGTACGGGTTTGCACCGGCGCTTGCCACACAGCGGGCGGTGAAAGCCGAGACGTTCAACTCGTGGTCGGCGCAAAGGATGAGCGCGGCCTCAAGGAGACGACGCTGGGACGGGGCCCAAGCCTCACTCAAGCGGGCCGCGAGTGGAGACCCCGAGGATGCGCCTCCAGCCAAGGAGGTTAGACCGTCAAGAATTCTGGCCCCAGTGGAGCGAACTCCTTGAGGTCGCAGATCGAATCTCCGCTCGTCTTCACCGGCCATCCAAGGCAGACCCAGGCGAAACGCTTCCACCAGCGACTTGCCCATCAATCTTGCTGACAGACCCTCAGTCAGGGTGCTGGATCCCGCTTCGTACTCCCCCCACAGCAATTCAACCACCTGCTCGAAAGAATGGCTTGTTGCGAGTTCGGTGACGTCTCTTCCACGGTAGAAAAGCTTGCCATCGATGATGTGGGTTAGGCTGGACTCGCAAAGTGGCTCTCCCCAGTTCAAGGCTCCCGCCAACGCTCTCTCGACGCCCCCCCGCTCGCTTTTCCGTTTCAACAGAGCCTCGACATCCTCACGGCTGTAGCGGCGTTGTCTGCGGGGCCCTGGGGTCGCTTCGGAGCGAATCATACCTCGACTGACGTATGCGTAGAGGGTAGAGACGGAAATTTCCAGGAGTTGAGCAGCCTGCTGTGCGGACATATCAGAGTGAGACATGTTGATTCATTGATCAAGATTGACTCCTCGACCTTCTCAGTCCACTCTAGCCACAGGATATTTTCTGAATTGGAGACAAACGCATGGACACTGGACTCGAAGGCGTAGTGGTTTGTGAAACACGATTGAGCGAGGTGGACGGGGCCGCCGGACAACTGATTATCTGCGGCGAGCCTCTAGAACGCTTCGCGGAGCGGAACTACGAAGAGGCCGCTAAGGTTTTGCTAGGACCGGGAATTGAGCCAGGAGAAGGGCGGGTCTCCGCCTACCAACACCTTAGAGAAATACTAGGTCAGCTACAGCAGCGTTCGCCGGTCGAAGCTCTGCGGCTTGGCCTCGCGGCCCTCCCATCTGATGTCGAGACCCAAGCGATTATCGGAGCCTTTCCGGTCATCCTCGGAGCGCAGCGTTACGGCGTCGACATGACCCCACCAGATCCGTCAGCATCTCACGTGCACGACCTCCTCAGACTCTACTTCAATCGTGAACCGGAAGAGAACCAAGTCAGAAGCCTCAGCACTTACCTCGTCACAGTGAGCGAGCATGGTATGAACGCTTCGACGTTTACCGCCCGCGTCGTCGCTTCAACAGGAGCGCCCGCTCTCGACGCTGTGATCGCGGCCTTGGGAGCCCTAAAAGGCCCTTTGCACGGCGGCGCTCCCGGACCCGTTCTCGACCTCTTGGACGACCTGAGAGAAGTCGAAGATCTGCGTGCGAATTTACTGAAAAGAATTCGGGCCGGCGAGCGCCTGATGGGCTTCGGTCATCGCATCTATAGAACCCGCGATCCTCGGGCCGACGTCCTTCGGGATGCTGTCTTGAAGTTTTCCGCATCAGATCGTCTGCGCCACGCCGAAAAGGTGGAGACCGAAGCGCGTGCGGCCTTAATGGAGATCAAGCCGGGACGAAGACTCGACACCAATGTGGAATTTTATACGGCAGTTCTGCTCGAGCAACTGGGATTCCACCGCGACCTGTTCACTCCGCTCTTCGCCACAGGGCGAGTGCTCGGATGGATGGCCCACATTCATGAACAGCGTTCCCTAGGACGCTTGATACGACCCGCCTCGAAATATATTGGGCCTAACCGCCTTGCTTGCGGACATACTTCGTCAGAATAACGATGAGTTGGCCTTCCACTCGTCCTTCAATCTGACCGGTATTGTTCTGGACCAATCGGATGTTCTTGACGGCAGTACCCATCTTAGCGTTGAGAGTCGATCCTTTGACATCGAGCGACTTGGTCAGCACCACCGTGTCTCCGTCCTCTAGGAGATTGCCATTGCTGTCTTGATGAAACTCGACTTCAGCATCGTTTTCGTGATCACCGGTGGCCTTAGCCCAAGCAATCAAGCTGTCGTCGAGGTACAGAATGTCGAGGTTTTCCGTCGCCCAACTCTCAGCTTTCAGGCGATGCAGCATACGCCAGGCAATCACTTGAACAGCGGGAACCTCACTCCACATCGAGGTCGTCAGGCACTGCCAGTGCTTGCTATCGAGCGGTTCTTTTTTCTCGATCTGCCGAAGGCAAAGGTCACAGATAAAGATCTCGGCGTCGACGTCGCTCTTGTCTGCCGGGGGGACTTCGTAAACGGACAACTGGTCGATGCCCGAGCACAACTCACACTGGTCTCCGCTGCGCTCTTTGAGTTTTGAAACGGTCATAGCCGCCACAATCCAACGCTCTGGTGAGAGTCCCTGCCATCCTAGTCGAGGAGTGTGATATCGATGTTAACGGATATTCTCTCAATCCGAGCCTATTAACATTCTATTAACTTGATAGTATCTTGAGCGCCTTAGACTGAGAGAGAGAGGCAGGCAATCATCATGAGAATTAGTACACAGACAGCGTTCGCTCCCCAGAGATCTCAGCCACAGACATCTGGAGGCGTGGGGATCGGCCAAGCCTACTATGACGAAATAGGCGACGCCGCAGAGCGAGACGAGTACTACTCCTCGGTGAAAGACGTCATCGCCCAAGGAGATGGTGACGAACTTTACAGCAGCCTCAACAGTCTCCTTTCCAAAGACTATCACAGTTTATCCTATAAAGAGGCCCGCCAGCATCTCTACAAAACCGTGGATCGACGCCCAGACGGCGCTTTGTACTACCTCTATTCCGGCGATGGCCCGAAGGACGAAGACCAGGTGAAGGATCCCAATCGTCGACGGCTAGGTAATTACAACTGTGAACACGTCGTACCTCAGTCTTGGTTTCAAAAAAGTCGTCCTATGAGGTCCGATCTGCACCATCTGTTCACTGAACAGACAAGCTGCAACGGTTCCCGAGCTAACTACAATCTCACAGAGGTCGACGATGCTAAAAATCTGCGAAACTGCGGGACTGTGGATCACCCAGCCCAAGAGTTCGAACCTAACGCCGGAAAGGGCGAAGTCGCTCGAGCCACTCTCTATTTTCTAGTTCGCCATCCGGGTTATGTGGGCGACAAGGGTGTGGAAACCAAGCCTGCCGATCTCGAACAACTTCTCAAATGGCATAAGGAGTATCCCGTGAGCGACTATGAACTCCACAGAAACGAAACGATTCAGGACGTTCAAGGAAACAGAAACCCTTTCATCGACTTCCCAGAACTGGCCGAGAAAGTGGACTTTAGCGCGGGCTTTGCCTCCTAACCCT
>JBBKWP010000351.1:0-13640 GCA_037968995.1 Candidatus Xenobia bacterium | reverse complement strand
CTCCGATGCGGAAGCTGACGCTGGAGCAGGTGCAGGCTCTATTGCGGAAGCTGGTCCGGGTGCGGCCAAGGGTGCGGGCAATCCCCGCCCCGGCGTCCCAAAAAAGCGTCAGGAAATCGTCGCCTAAGCGCGAACCGACTCCCCATGAATCCAAGACGTTCCCTCTCTTTGCTCGCGCTGGTCCTTCTGTTCGCAACGACCCCAGTCCATGCTGAACCCGGCGAATTGGTGCAAGTTCATCATTCAAGAGAACTGCGCGGCGCCTGGGTGGCGTCGGTCAATAATATCAACTTTCCTAGTCGTCCCGGCCTGAGCACCGATGTACAGAAGAAAGAACTCTCCGCCATCGTCGACACCTTAGCCGCCAATCGATTCAACGCGATATTCTTTCAGGTTCGTCCCGAGGGCGACGCTCTCTATCGCTCGGAACTCGAACCTTGGAGTCGCTACCTGGTGGGAACGCAGGGCCAAGACCCGGGCTACGATCCGTTGGCGTATCTTATCGATCAGGCCCATCAGAAAAACATCGAAGTGCACGCCTGGCTGAACCCCTATCGCGCCAGTGCCCAGGTCTCAGAGAAAACCACCTTCGTCGCCCCTCATTTAGGAGCCGTTCAGCCGCGGCATATCTTGAATTACGGTTCGTTTGTCTGGATGGACCCTACCGCGGAGTCGGTCCAGCGGCGCCTGGTCGACGTCTGTCGCGATTTGACTCGCCGCTACGACATCGACGGTCTGCACTTTGACGACTACTTTTATCCCTATCCCGAGAACGACCTAGCCTTCCCCGACGAGGAAAGTCGAAAAGGCTACGAAGCCGAAGGGGGCGGGCTCTCAAGAGACGATTGGCGCCGTGAGAGCGTGAACAAAACCATTGAGAACGTATCCCAAGCTGTCCATCACGAAAAATCTTACGTTCGTTTTGGAGTTTCGCCCTTCGGCCTACCCTCCCCAGACCGCCCTCAAGGTATCGAAGGTTTCAACCAGTACGAGAAGCTTTACGCCGATCCGCAAATCTGGATGGACCGAGGCTGGGTCGATTACCTCGCCCCTCAGCTCTACTGGCCCTCAACTCAAACCCCGCAAGCCTTCGCGCCGCTCTTGTCTTGGTGGTCGCAACGGTCTCGTCCTGGACATTACCTATTCCCTGGACTCAATCTCAACGCTTTAGGCAGCAAACCGTCCTGGACTCCGGAGGAGTATTTAGAACAGTTCGCATTGATGCGCGCGGACCGAACCGACGCCGTTCTTGGGTCTATCTGCTGGAGCGTTGCGCCCCTGTTGGAAAATCGCCAGGGAATCTCAGACGTTGTCTTCAGCAAAGTCTACCAACAGCCGTGCCTCACCCCGCCAATGGCCAACCAAAGGCAGTGCCAAATTCAACCGCCTCGAGTGCGTCGCGTCGGCCGAACGATCCTCTTGCACCACCAAGACCCCACCCCGCTACGAGCTTGGACCGTCTATCGCGAGTTCGATTCGGGTTGGGAGTTGAGCAAAATCCTCCCGCAAACCGTCGACCGGGTCGAGCTTGAGCCGGGACGTTGGGCCATCGCCGCGGCCGCTCGAAATAGCTTAGAGAGCCGGGCCCGTGTGGTGACCATTCGCTAGGAAGCGACACCTAAAGGCCCGCACCAGGCTGGTTCGGGTGAAAAAGTGAGCCAGGAGGCTGTCGGTGTGGTCTCCTAGAACCGCGGAGTTATGAAACTCTTCTTCTTAACTTGGCTTTTCCTCGGGCTCTCAGTTTGGGCCCAAGACCCTCTAGACGTCGGCTCGCAACTCCCGAACCTACCCAGCAAAACCACAGCCGACGTCTCCACCGACAGCCTCGCCGGCACCGAGGGCCTGGTGCTGGTGGTCTTTCGCTCCGCCGATTGGTGACCATGGTGCAAAGTGCAGCTGGTCCAGCTGCAAGAAGCTCAGAAAGAACTCAAAGCCCTGGGATACGGAGTAGCGGCCATCAGCTACGATAGCCCAGATATTCTCAAGGAGTTCGCGAAACGGAAAAGTCTCACGGTACCGCTGATCTCGGATCCCAAGTCCGAGTGGCTCGCCTCAGCGGGTCTCAAAAACACGGAAGGAGAAGGGCTAAGCGATGGAGTCGCTCTGCCGGCCACACTGATTGTCGACAAGAGTGGAAAAGTCACCCACCTTTTTAAAGAATCAGCCTATCAAAATAGAATCACTCCCAGCACTTTGGTCCACATCCTCAAAACGGGGCAACGGATGGCTGCTCAAGAAACCGAGCTTCCCAAGGAAACGGTTGTCACCCCGACCCATTCCGAAAGCTCTGTCACAAACGGCAGTATCTTCGTGGTGTCGGTTACGGTGGCGCTGCCCGAGAACCATCACGCCTACGGACCGAAAGCTGAAGGTGGCGTGATTCCGATGTCACTAACCTTTGAGGACCACCCCCTTCTAGAAGTCGTACGGGTCGACTATCCTGAGGCTCACACCCAGACCTTGCTGGGAGAGACCTATCCAGTGTATGAGGGCGTCGTTACCGTGGACGCTTTTGTGAAAGTGCGGCATGAGAAAGAGACACGCGATCAACTGCCTGACCTAGTTACTCTGCCTCTAAAAGCCAATCTGGAGTACCAGATCTGCACCGACACCCTTTGCCTGGCCCCCCAAGACAAGGCTCTTCAATGGATTCTCGACTATCGTCCTTTAGATTCCGAGCGTTCGCCCGAGGCCATCCAGCATCCATGAGTTCGCCGACAGCTATTATCATCGCGGCCGGTTTAGGAACACGTCTTGGGGCGGTGACAACTTCGCAGCCGAAATGCCTTCTCAAGGTGGGCGATAGGACGATGCTGGAGCACCAGATCTCGGCCTTTCGGGCCTGCGGAATCGAAGAGATTGTTGTCATCGTTGGCTTCGAGGCAGAAAAGTTTCCGCCACTCGAGGGCGTTCGCTATGTCGTCAACGACCAATTCCGACGAAACAGTGTGCTGAACTCGCTCTTTTTCGCTCAAGACTTCATGGCCAACGGTTTCTTGGCAACCTACTCAGACCTGGTTTTCGAGCCACGTCTGGTGCAAGAATTGATGGAAGCGCCCGGCGACATTGTTTTGTCCCTGGATGACACTTGGAGGAATCGCTATAAGGGTCTTAACTTTCATCCTCCCGAAGCCGTGGAAAAGGTGATCTCCGACCCCACCGGAGCGATCCAGCAGATCGGTAAAACGATCCCTAATGAGGCGCCCGCCGAATTCATCGGGGTGTTTCGTTGCACGCCTCAAGGCGCCGCCATTTATCGGCGTGTTTTTGACGAAGTGAAGGACAAATATTGGGGCGGACCGTTCATGCGGGCGGTCAACTTTGAGACCTGCGATCTCACCGAACTGTTTCAGTACCTCATCGATAACGGAACCGACGTCCAAGGTCATGTCGTTCGAGACCTGCGCTGGGTGGAGATCGATACCGCGGAAGATCTGCAACTGGCGAGAGAGCGCTTCAGTTAGGCGCTTGTCGGGGCAGTCTCCCGTCGCTGGGCTTGTTCCTTGTCCCTGCAAGCTCTTACAGCCGAGCCGGAGCTTGGATAACGATGAGCCAGCCTAAGTGATCGCTTCTAAAACTGCGCGCAGAGCCGCCTCATCCAAGTGACCTCGATGGTTCGCTAAACGGTTGGATCCCAGAGCTTGGGAGAGGACCCTGTGATGAACCTCGCGTTCGATCCCGTAGGCTGAAAGGCAAGGCCGCAATCCGGCCGCCAAAAAGCATTCATCGATAAAGTTCTGCACCTGCTCTCCCGACTCCATTCCCATGGCCTGAGAAATTCGCCCGACGGCCAGAGAATCGACGGCTCCGCTGGTTCCCAAAAGACCTTTGCAAAGCAACCCCACGGCCAGACCGTGCTCCAACCCGAAGCGGCCCGTCAGTTCATAGCTCAAAGCGTGAGCGGCCGCGCTACGGGTGCAAGAGAGCGCCAGTCCAGCCAGAAGCGAACCCAAGCAAAGAGCTTCTAGGGTGGCCTCGTCGGCCTTTCCGGCGCAAGCCGCCTTCAAATTCCCCGACAGGTATCGCAAAGCCCTCGTGGCGTAGTCCTGGGAGATCGGTGTCTTGTGGACACCCCAGAGTGACTCCATGGCGTGACTCATGGCGTCGAGACCGGTGGCCAAGGTAAGGCGAGCCGGCATACCCCGAGACAGCGTCGGATCCACTAAAGCCACATCCGCGAAACCAGCACTCTGATCGATACTCGATTTGACCCCGTCATTCCAAAGGGACGCCCAGCGAGTCACCTCGCTTCCCGTTCCGGCGGTGGTCGGTACCTGAATCAAGCGGGCCCGACGAGGGCGGTCATCCGGAGCCTCGCGAAAGTTCGCTACCGAAGGCCAATAATGGACCAACATGGCGACGACCTTAGCCGCATCCATCACAGACCCGCCGCCCAAGCCCACCACAGTCTGCGCATCGTGCTCGACGGCTTGGGCCAACAGGGCGTCAATGATCTCATCGCCCGGATTGGGCGGTACCGGGAGCGAGCGCAGGACACGCCCGCCCGCAAGGTGCTCGAGGCCCGCGCGCTCCAAGGTCGAGGCTCCTGTGACTAACAGGGTCCGCCCCTGACATTCTGGGGGCCATTGCGACCCGAGACCCTTGCCAAACCGGATTCTCACAGGTTGGTAGTGATCGAAAGTCAGCTTTGACACGCCTTGCTGAAATCTGCTCTGATCTGCCGAAGTGTTCGTTCGACCCGAGGCGGATCGCTTTCATTCCCGGACTTGATTCGGACGTGCAGAAGCCTCGGACCTTGACCTTTCACAAAGGAGGCCACATCATTCTTCAACTGGTCCATCCCCTCGAGCGTCGCCGCTGATCGGTATCCGCAACTCAAAGCTAGAGCGGGAAAGTCTACGTTACCGGCGGCTGTGGCCTGGCCTCCGGTGGACGAATGAGTCCCGTTGTCGAGCACTACGTGGAGCAGATTCGGGGGCGCATAACGACCAATGGTAGGGAATGCCCCCAGGCGCATCAGGCATGACCCGTCTCCATCGATCACCAAGACCGTTTTGTGGGTCGTTCCCGCCAATCCCAGAGCGATGGAAGAGGCCAAACCCATGGATCCGACCATGTAGAAATTCCCGGCACGGTCTCCGGCTGTGTGCAAATCACGACTGACCATGCCGGTGCTGGCTACGACCAGCATCTCCTCATGAATGGCCTCTCGCAAGGCCCGCATCGCCTCCAGGCGGCTCGGTCGATCAAGGTTCACAGCCGGTTCGCAAGACTCAGCGGCGAAAGGCTTCCCACTCAACACCAGGGCCTGAGAACAACAGTTTTGGGTCGCCGCATCGAGGGCATTCTTCATAGCCTCGAGGGCGTCGACTTCTTCGTCGGGAAGTTCCGTGACCGGAACCGACAGAAGTTCCAGCAGCGGATAAGTGACACGCCCCATCATCGCGTGCTGTGGTGCGTCCTTGACCAGTCCACGGTGGCTGATCAAGAAGACCACGGGGATTCCGAACGGGTCTAAAAGACTGGCGATGGGATTGACGCAGTTACCGAGCCCCGAATTCTGGATCATCACCAAGGGAGTTCCGCCACCCAAAACCACTCCGGCGGCCATCGCCACCGCTTCCGCTTCCACGGAAGCCACCTGATAGTCGACTCCGTCTCGTTGCTGAAGTTCGATCAAAAGTGGTCCGAAATAGCTGCACGGCACCGTGATGAAGTGGTCGAAACCCATCTCGAGCAGACCGTCGGTGAAGGTCTTTGCTGAAAACGCCGCCCGCCCCGAAGTCACCGCGACTGAACCTGCTCGACGGCGGCTTTGTAGTCTTCGAAATCGTGAACTTCAAGCCAACCGCGATGGGTCTCGCAAGTCTGAACCGACACGCCATCGTCGATGAGTTGCTGAAGGAAGTCGTTGAGGGAAGCTGTTCCGGTGTCAAAAGCATGTTCTGAGGCGGCGTAGCGTCGATAGCCTTCGCGAAAGATTTCCCCCCCCTTCGAGCTCAACAGAACCATGCCGACAAACTCAAAGTGACTCTCCTCTACGGACAAGGACTTGCTGATCGCCTTCACGGTAAAGACTTGAGACTGTTTCAAGGCCCGCACATCCGAGGAGGGAGCCGGATCCGTCAAAACCAAGTCGAGGCTAGCTTTACGAGGCTTTGCTCGCGTCTCTTGAAAGGTTCTGTCCACTAACAGCGTGATGTCGCCTTCCGATTGAAAGAGAACATCGAGCACCGAACTCTCGAACAACAGGTCGCAAAAGCAGATCAAAGTCCGGTCGGACTCTCCGAAACACTCGAGTCCAGCGAAGATGGTCTGCAAGAGGCCCCCGCCGGGCGCCTCGATCGCCTCCACGGGACCGTTGGCAGTGACCGTCTCCGCGGGCAGGTCGGACACCAATGAGATCCGCTGGACTCCCACGGAAGAAAGGCTGTCGACTTGGCGCTGCAGGATCGTGCGACCATAAATATCTAGCAGGGGCCGCGGAACCGCCGCACCCATTCTCACTTCGAGATCCCCCGGCGCCACCGTTCCAGCGGCCGGGATGATGGCTCTCACGTCACTGCCTGACAGATTCTTCAAAAAGCGCTGCTCCTCTAGCTTCATCTGCGGCATGCCCTGTAGCTCAAAGACCCGGCTGAGTGGCGAGATCTCGCTCTCCACCGAGGCAGTGGACCCGGCTGCGAGGATTTTCGCATAGGTCTTCTCCATGGCGTCGATCGCCGCGCGCAGTCCGTGATTGGCGTAGATGACCAAATTCACACCTTGGGAGCGCCAATCTTCCACGGTCAATTCGGGATACGTCGTTGGTACCACAGCCACGGGAGATCGGCGCTTCCAGTGTCGCAAGAATTCCAGCACCGGACCCGCGGTTTTGTCCTTAGAGTGAATCAAGATCATATCGGCGCCGGCGCGGTGATAGGCGTCGGCTCGGCGGAGCGCATCGTCGACGCCGTAACCAGCGATCAACGACTCCAGTCGGGCGATGACCACCAAGTCGGGCAGTTCCTGGGCGTGTTTGGCCGCCATGATTTTGCCGGCGAACTCCCAGACCGTAGCCAACTCTTGGCGACCCGGGATGAAACTGTTGACCTTGGGGAAAAGCTTGTCCTCAATACAAATGGCGGCGATCCCGGACGTTTCATATCCGCGCACCATATGAATCACATTGTTGGAGTTTCCAAAACCCGTATCGCAGTCGGCAACGATCGGTAGCGCCGTGGCAGCGTTCATCTCACGGGCCGCGTCCAGGAAGTCGGTCATGGTCAAAATATTGGCGTCTGGCACGCCGGCCGAAGTAGAAATCTCAAGCCCACTGGCCCAAACCGCACCAAATCCTGCGTGCTCAGCAAGCTTTGCGCTCATCCCATCGTGGCCACCCATAGCGACCACGGGTTGGTCGCCGAGCAAACTCTGTCGAAACTGTCTTGCCTTGTTCATCATGAGGCTGTCGGGATTCCCCGTCACAAACACTCCTCCCTCCGGACCGTTGGTCAGAAGGAGCCTCAGACAGGGAACGGAAGTTGGATTTTATGGCATTCGGCGGCGTCAAAGCCTTTTTCGGGGAGATCCGAAACCTTGTCAAACTTCAAGACCGGACCCCAGCCATCACGTTCTACGCCGAGGACAGGATCTCACATCTCGTCCTCGGGGGCTATCTCAAGGAACTCCTTCGCGACTCGGACTTCCCCGTGGACTACGTCACCTCGGAGTCAGAAGACAGCACTGTTTTCAGCAGTTCCGACCGATTGCGTGTTCTGACATTGAAAACCTTGGCGCATCAATATTTGGCGAAATCGACGGCGCCACTGCTGGTGATGACGATGCCGGATCTTGGCTCACTGCACGTGGCCCGTCCGGCGCCTCCCACGCGCTGCGTCTATGTCTTTCACGCTCTGGTCAGTGTCCACCGACAATATAGGGCCGATGCCTTTGATCACTATGACGACCTGTTCTGTGTGGGAGAGCACCACGTCACCGAGTTGACGCGTCGGTTCGCCTTACTTGGGAGGCCCTGCCCTGCACTGCATCGGGTGGGGTACCACAAACTCGACCGGATCATCGAAGCTCACCAAATTTATCAAAAGAGCTGGACAGACCGACCGACCATTCTCATCGCCCCCTCGTGGCATCCCGAGAACCTGCTGGAAAGTTGCGGAGAGCGCCTGGTGAAAACTCTGCTCGACAAGGATATTCGTGTCGTGGTCAGACCCCATCCCGCGTTCTTTACCTCCATCTATAAGGAGGGCCGCGAGATCATCGCGCGCTACGAGACGACCTTCTCCAGCCATCCGAACTTCTCTTTAGAACGCCAAATGGACAGTGAAGAGTCTTTTCACGAGGCGGACTTACTGGTCACAGACTGGTCGGGCTCAGCCTATGAGTACGCCTTTGGAACCGAGCGTCCCGTGCTCTTCATCGACACCCCGGCGAAAGTCCGCAACGTGGGTTGGGAAGAGTATGAATTGGAACCCTTCGAGGTTCGCCTCCGCCCCCAAGTGGGCCAAACTCTCCCACCCAACAAATTGGACTGTCTCGCTGGGATGGTCGACGAAATGCTGGCTTCCGGCCCGCAGTATCGCGAGCAACTGGTCCAGTTGCGGGCCAAGAACGTGTTCGAAGTGGGCCGCAGCGCTCAAGTGGGCGCCGAGATTCTCGAGTCGCTGTATCGAAAGAGTCTGACCGGATGACTAAGGCAAAGTTTTTTTATCATTTCAGTCTCTGGCTGCTAGGCGCCTGGCTCTTTCTTGTCCTCGATTTCGCGAAGCGGATCGATGACCTTTTGTTCGGACTATCCTGGGCGGAACTGGCCGTCAATTTTGGTGTGGTCGGGGTTTTCATTGGGGGATTCTGTTTTATAGCCACCCTCTTGAGTCTAGGAATAGAACGTCTGAGCGGTCTCCGAGCGGTGCACGGACTCTTCGTGTTTTTGGTCATCACGGTCAATCTGTGGTCGTTGAAAGTCGGCGCGGCCGCCTGGCTCCAGAGTATTCGACCGGAGCCTCGCCAGGTCGTGGCCTGGGGGGTTTTCATCGTCAGCCTGGCTGTGTCCGCGTGGCTGGGCTCGAAAGCCAAAAACCCCTATCCGTTCGCTAAGCATGCCGCTCGAATTGTTGGAGGCGCCACGGGGATCACACTGTTATTACTGGCGATGACCTTCTTGGTTCCATCGGCGCCGCCCCGTGGCGGTGGCGCGAAACCGAACGTCGTTTTAGTGACCATCGACACCGTGAGTGCCAAACGAACCTCCCTTTATGGATACGACCGCCAAACCACACCGAATTTGCAAAAACTCGCCGATGAAAGCGTGGTCTTTGAGCGATTCTATTCCAACTTCAACGTGACCGGTTTGGCGTTGCCCAGTTTCAACGGCTATCTCTCCACCGAGACACCCGACAAGACTTTGGCCGAAACCCTCAAGGAGAACGGATATCCTCACCGGGGCTTTTTCAGCTTCTGGGCCCCAGAACTCTTCTTCATTGAAGGGATGGGAGAATTCGGGCTTACAAGGGCCGCCATGACCGGTTCGACCTATCGCTTCCTCAGCAAAGTCTTCCCAACGCACCAACTGACCTGGTGGGCGGGGCTTGCCACCGAAGAGTTTGAATACTTTAACCCATACTCCCATCGCTATCACGACGACATTTTTCGAAAGACAGAATACTATCCGGCTCAAGTCAGTCTCGAGCAGGGCCTCGACTATCTCAGCCGCCACGACGGAGGTAGTTTTGTTTGGATTCACCTTTGGCCTCCGCACTTTCCCTACGTCCCCGACCCGGACACCGAAGGGATGTTCGGCCCGGTCACTCGAGCTCAGGAGCCTTTCATAAACTCCGCCTACGACGTTGAGTTGGATAGCTACGTCGAAGGCTTGGGTAATCTGTACGACCAAAATCTCTACTCCATGGACCGACAGTTCGGAAAGTTTCTCAACCGATTCAAAGAACTTGGCTTCTTCGACAATTCCATTCTGGTCGTTTCAGCCGATCATGGAGAATCGTTCGAACGCGGATATCTTGGTCACGCGGGGTGGCCGGTCATGGAAGCGATCACCCACGTGCCGCTCATCATTCATCGACCCCAAGAGAAGAAGGCCATCAGAGTCGAAACGCTGGCCCAGCAACTCGACGTCGCCCCCACCATTCTCGACCTCTTGAACCTGCCCATACCACAGAGCATGAGAGGCGAATCTCTAAAGCCCTACATCGAAGACCCAAAGCTCATGAGCGAGCGATATAAGATATCCATCAGCGTCATGGCCCACGCGGGAGAGGGCGGCCAGATCGCCGTCTATTGGAAGAACTATAAACTGATGTTTTTAAGCAACGACAAGAGTGTGTTTCGGCTTTACGATATTGTCAGTGACCCGGAGGCCGTCACCGACATCGCCAAGGACCATCCCGACATCGTGCGGGATCTCTTTCAACACGTTGGAGTAAAATAGAGCGCAGGACCCGCGAGAGACTCATGAGAACTCTAGTTCATGATCTGGCGCCTACTGCTTTTCACTCTGGCTCTTTCCACGCCGAGCTTCGCCTATCTTGATCCCGTAACAGGGAACATCATCATTCAGTTCGCTTTAGCGGCGGTAGCGGGGGTGGCGCTCACCTTCGGCCGTTTGAAAAACCGAGCCAAAGAATTTTGGGACGGCCTAAAGAAACCGTCCGAATCCGAGGATTCTCAACCCACTGCTACCGAAGATGAAGACGACGTGAGTGAAGATTCCACCCGAGAGGATGCCGGGCTAGCACCCTAGGGATGCTGAACGAGAACCCGGCCTGTGCCCTATACTCAGAAGGAGAATGTTAGGAGACCGTTATGCTATTCAAGAAAAAAAATGCTCCCAAAAAGCCTAAAGACCCCACTCCCGAGGCCGAGGATCAGCTGAAGATTCGCCTGGACTCCATTGAAACAGAGTCTGTAAAAGAACAGTTAGAGAAGATTCGAAAAGCCAAAGACGAAAAGTAGTCGACAACCTCGGAGACTCCAGTAGGATGTGATCTGAGGACGAATTCGGGCCGCCCGGTAAAGGACAGGGGAAACACCGCACAACGGGAAAGCGGGATCCATGTCCGAGTCGACAGAGATGTACCTTCTCACCATCTACAAATTGAATCAACTGCATGGCCGCGCAGGCAACACGCAGTTGGCCAGTTGGCTTGGGGTGAGCACGGCTTCGATCACGGAAATGGTCAAAAAGCTGACCGACCGCGGCTTGGTGGAGAGAAAGGGTCGAAGTCTCTTTCTCTTACCCGATGGACGCACCATCGCGCTCAAGGTGATTCGCAAACATCGTCTCGCTGAGCGACTGCTGACCGACCATCTCAACATCCCGTGGGATCACGCTCACGAACAGGCATGTCGGCTAGAACACATTTTGAGCGACCAAGTGGTAGATGCCCTTGAAGAGTTTTTGCATTACCCAAAAACCTGTCCCCACGGGCACCCCATCCCCGATAAAGACGGCCATTTAGAAATGACAATCGCGCCTCCTCTGTCAGAGTTCCCGGAAGGCAGTCGGGTGATCGTCGAGCGGGTGAGCGAGGAGTCCGCCGAGGTTCTGAGATACCTCCAAGGTTTGAAGCTTCTCCCGGGCGAGGAACTCACCATCGCGAAGATCGCTCCCTTCGACGGACCCCTTCTCGTCCAAATACGCGACGAATCGCTCCCCTTGAGCCGTGAGATTGCCGCCAAAGTATGGGTTCGACCGGCACCGTCCCCTTAAGGACACGCCAGAAGATCCCAAGTCAGCACCACAAGTCTCAACGGGAGATGTCCTTAAAGTGGAATTTCGGCGCCAATTGTTAACATCGGTTTACAAAAATGTCACGATTTTCGGAGTCTTATCGTCTATGCTAGTGTCACAGGAGAGACACAATGACATCCATCGGACCCCTCGGACAGAATTTCAACACATCACCCGCCACCAGCAGTAGCACCGCCGCTCGCAGCGCGGACACCGATAACGGCTTGGGAAAGATCGCCTCGGACTTCTCCGGCATCGAGGGCCTCGGCAGTTCGGCGAACAGCGCCTCCTTCTCGCTCTCCAACCCAGGGTTCGGAAACCGCGGAACTGCCGGACAGTTCAGCGTGCAAAACTTCTTGGGCTGAAAACCCGAAGCACTCAAGAGCTTTTTTCTGAAAGAGCCTGTCGTATGACGGGTTCTTTTTCATGTCTGCCTCCAGGAATTGCCGCGCGAGAACGAAAGACCCCGGCATGGAACCTGACTTTAAGGCTTTGGCCCTAGCGTGGGTCGCCAACGATCCACGCATGTCCGCTCTCGACGAGGATCGACGAGAAGCTCTCGTGATACGGATTGCGGAAGCGTTGTCGCGACGGCGGGGAATTGAAAAACCAGATGACGAGGAGATCGGCTTGGTGGTGAACATCGACCGAGATCACTTTCAGCCTGGTGGCGGGCTCTCAAACGTAGCCTTGGACCAGCTTGGGGATTTTCTACAAGAGAGAATCGACCAAGACAAAGGGGTTTAGAACATCGCGATTTCAGAAATGATAAGAGCATAATTTTCACGGAGGCAAGAATGTTACGAATCGGAGTTATGCGGGGGCGTGAAGAGTCGTTCCCGGAGGCCATCGTGGCCACCATCAACGCGCGAGGCGAAGACGTCCACGCTGAGTTTTTACAAGTCGGCGGCACGACAATGGGCGAAACCTGCCCTTACAACGTGATCATGGATCGCATCTCCCATGAGGTGCCCTACTACCAAGTCTACCTCAAGCACGCCTCGCTGCACGGCTGCTATGTTGTCAACAATCCTTTCTGGATGAATGTCGACGACAAGTTCTTCGGATATAGTCTCGCACAAAAAATGGGCATTCCCGTCCCCAAGACTGTGGTGCTTCCGAACAAAGCATACATCGACGACATCAACGCCCACTCGCTGCGTAACCTTTGGCCTATCGACTGGAAGTCGCGGCTTGAAGAAGTCGGTCTCCCTTGTATCATGAAGCCTGCTTTCGGCGGGGGCTGGAAAAGCGTCACTAAGATCGAATCCATCGAACACGCCATCGAGACCTACCAGGAGTCCGGTGACCTCACCATGACCCTTCAAGAGTTCATCGAGTGGGACGACTACATCCGCTGTCTGTGCATCGGTCGCAAGCACGCTCGTTCCATCCGCTACATCCCGCGCCCAATGGGCATGGGAGAGTACGTGCAAGACCTGTCCGTTTTGAATCCGGAGCACGCCAAGCGCGCCGAACAGTACAGCCTGATGTTCAACGAGGTCATCGGTTACGACATGAACGCTCTCGAATTCGCCGTGAAAGGCGACACCGTCTACGCGATCGATATTACCAACTACGTCTGCGACATGGACTACAAGTCTCTGAGAGACGCACACTTCGGCTGGGCCGTTGAGCACATGTGTGACTTCCTTATCGAAAAAGCTCGCGAGGGGGCCCGCAACGGCATAACCAGCGACTGGTCCAGAATCCCGGAATTCAGCTTCAGCTAAGACGAAGCTGCGCCGACACCGGAATCAGCTTCTCCAGGTTTCCTAAGAAAGAGTCCCATCTCGATGGGACTCTTTCTTCTTTCCGCGAAGAGGGAACCTTTAACTATCCTTTTGAGTTATAAAATCAACCGCCAATTGGGAACTCTCCCTACTGCGAACTTCTATCTCAAGCCGACGCCCCCAACAAATTCAGCCCGAGG
>JBBKWP010000350.1:0-5414 GCA_037968995.1 Candidatus Xenobia bacterium | reverse complement strand
CGCTCACCGGCGACGGAACTTCCGCTGACCCCATCTTGCTTTCCGGGATGCCGGGAGAGTTCGTCCTGCCGCACCGCAACCTCACCGACCGGCGCCCCTAAGGGCCGGACCAAGTCCTTGGACCTTCTCCGGAATGAAAAATGCACTCCCCGGGAGAGAGTGCATCATCTGGGGTTATGACGGCCGAGCGCCCTTTATCCGTAGCTGTGCGATTTGCTACCGGACGAAACAGAGCGCGAACGGATCTGGTCGTAGCGATACTTTATAATGTAAACATAATTCTCGGTCTCTTCGTAGGGCGGTACGCCACCATACATCGCGACAGCGCCGGGTCCGGCGTTGTAGGAGGCCAAGGCCAGACCGATGGGGTCATTTGTATAGGCCCAGGCGTCGAGGTTCTGGGCGAGATAGCGAACGCATCCGTCCAAATTTTGTGAAGAATCCGTGGGGTCGACACCAAGGTCTGCAGCCGTTTCCGGCATCAGTTGTCCGAGTCCAAGGGCTCCCACAGGCGAGATGGCGTCTTGAGAGAAGGCCGACTCCTGGGAAACCAGTGCCGCGACGAGATAGGGGTCGACGTTGTAGAAGTCGGCCTTGCGCTCGATCAGGGCAGCCAGTCGACGGGCATCTTTGTAGTCGATCGACTCGTTGTAATCACAGATGGTCTCGAACAATACGTGATCATAGCGGACCTGCTTTTCAATAGGTTCGGTGGCGGCCGGCCGGCAGTCTTGCATGCGGTCCCGACTGGCTTCTACGATGGAATCGAGTTTGCTGGCATAGGAGACCATCTCTCTATCCATCACCGCCGCGGCGGACAGACGCTGGTAGTTCTCCGCGGCGTCAGCACGATTTTCTTTGAAGAGGTGAAGTCCGAGAAGGTAGCCGTAAGAGGCAAAGAAGAAGATAAAAATTTTGGTCCGCATAACATACTCCAGCGAGATAAAAATTGCAGACTCAAGTGAGTGGCACGAGAGTCTTTTACCCCGCGACCGCTTGCCGGTCGACTCCAACCCGTGTTCTCAACTTTCGTAGTATACCCCAGAACTATCCTTGGGGATAGGTATTTCTCTACTATTCCTGTCCTCCAAGGGAAAGTTTACCGACTTCCAGTGGATTTGGAACCTTTCTAGCGCGTCCCCGTAGAATGAAATAGAGAATGCCGCCAGAGACTAACGTTCCGATGGCGAAGAGGCCTTCCAATGGACGGGCAACCAAACTGGCGACCGCTGCCAGACAGGTTGCCCCAAGATAGACGAGGGGAAAAATGGCTGCGGGTCGTTCGGTTTTGGGCAAGCGAAAAACGGTGAACACCGTTAGAGCCGACGTCGCGCTCAGAGTAAGGCTAAGATAGACGAGTTGGCTGGCGAGGTTGGAAAAAATCGTCATAACGACCGCGATGGAGCATTGAATGATTGAGGCTTGCCCCAGAGTGAACGACGGCAGAAAGCCGTCTTCCCCCATTTTTACCACGACTCTCGGTCCGGATACCGCCATTCCCGAAAGCAGAGTGCAAAGCGACAGCAGCACCAGTCCCTGTACCGCGCGGCGCAAGGACGGACCCCCCAGCGCTTGGGCCGCGACAAGCGCGATGTCCGATACTCCGCTAAGTTCGGAGATCGGAGCGGAGTACAAGAAGACTGCGTTGACCGCTAAATAGAGAACGGCGGTGATGACGGTACCAAAAACCAGAGCCTTCGGGATGTCACGCCGTGGGTTTCGGCACTCTTCTGCCACGTAGATGGCGGCATTATATCCAGTGAACGACAGAGAGACCCAGAGCAGACTATTGGGCCAGACCCAGAAGCCGGGAGTGAGGACGCCCGGCGGCCCCTCAACTTGGGGCATGGCCTGCCATCCCACCGCTATGAAGACGAGCAGAAAGAGGGCTTTAGCTCCGACTGCTAGGTTCTGAAGAGCATTGCCAAACTTCACGAGCCCACCGTGAATGAGGGACAATCCGATCAGAAGAGCGACGGCTAAGCCTGTTTCAAGATAGGGAATGCTGTCGAAAGACAGGTACCTCGTAAAGGTGATGGCGGCGAAGGCCTGAGCGCCGGCGAATCCCGCCAGCAGAGACACCCAACCGGCGATGAACCCGGCGGCCGGATGCATGAGCCGCGACAGAAAAAGGTACTCTCCCCCCGATTGAGGCATGGCTTTTGCCAGGGACCCGAAGGAAACCGCTCCACAGACGGCTACCACCGCGGCCAACAGCCAGACAGCCATGACTGCCTCACGGGTTCCTAGGTCTTTGAGGGTATAGCCAGAAGTCGTATAGACGCCGGCGCCGATGGTGCTCGCTACGACGAGGCTCGTCAAACTCCATAGGCCGAAGGTTTTGCTAGGGCTTGCCATCAATTGATGCGGATTCGAGAGGAGGAATAGATTTCACTGCCTACCGATGAGAAACAGCCGATTTGGAGCGGTGATCGACAGCGCGCGGAACTCAAAGGCTTCATGCGTCTTAGAGCCATTCTTTGG
This sequence comes from Candidatus Xenobia bacterium, assembly GCA_037968995.1. Lineage (GTDB taxonomy): Bacteria > Vulcanimicrobiota > Xenobia > Xenobiales > JADMJV01 > JAEXNA01. The sequence goes on along the minus strand of JBBKWP010000350.1, from coordinate 2,930 downwards.
CGTCGCTCGCTAAGGCTTTACGAGTCTTGGTATTTGGCGGATTTCTCCTGGCACTCCCCTTTGAAGAAAGCTATGGCGTCGGCCTTCCGGAAGCACAATCTAGACAAACAAGAGCGAGTCCACCGCGCTGCCGACGTCTTTGGCGAGACCGCAATCCTCACAGTGGTTCATCTTCTTGCCCTTCTTGAGGACCTGGTCGGCGCGAAACCGACGCTCTTTGTCGACCTCGGATGCGGGCGCGGAACAACTTGTCTCACGGCGGCCTGCTTGGGCGTCCCCGCGCTCGGTTTCGAACAGGAAGCTGAGTGGGTGAGAGCCGCCGAGAGGGTCGTGGAAAGCTTGGCTGTTGAAGCAAGCTTTCAGTGCGGCGACTTTATGGAAGCGGTTTGGCCCTCCGAGGGCGCCTTCTTCGTTGTCGGCACCGCCTACTCCGAAGCTATGCTGGAAGAGATTTCCGGAAGACTTTCAACTCTACGGCCGGGCAGCGTCGTCATCACCGGCGATTGGAGCTTGAAGAGTCCCGGATTCGAAATTTTGTGGAAAGGCAAGCTCCCGGTGCATTGGGGGATCGCCAGTTTCGAGATCTGCTGCCGGACCTCCGGACCCTGAACCTTTATTATCGGCGAGAGATGCTCTGTCTCGAAAAAAAAAACCCTGAGAGGTCTGGCCTAACTCTACCCTATGAGAATAGGACGAATTCCTTAGGCCTCCTTCAGGCTCCATCTCCTACTTCCTGATACAGTGTTATTGTGGAAACAGTGAGGGTGGGGAAACAGAACGTGTCAGATTTTATCGAGCTGGGCCCTCCCAACCTGCCGGAGCGCTTTCGTATCATCCGAGAGTTGGGAAGGGGTGGGATGGCCGTGGTCTTCCATGCCCACGATACTGCGGGTGGGCGAGATGTGGCCTTAAAATTCATCACGGAGCGAGACGATGACGATGCGGTTCGTCGCTTTCGGCGCGAAGCCACGGACCTCGCGGCGGTCTTTCATCCGAATATCGTAGACTTCTACTCAGCGGGTGAAGTCGACGGACGCGAATTTATCGAAATGGAATACGTCGACGGGGGCACCCTTCGGGCGTTCTCGCGCCAATGCGATTCGCTAGAAAAGATACTCCGAGTTTTTGTAGATATCTGTTCCGGCCTTGAGCACATTCATAGCCGGGGAATGGTCCATCGCGACATCAAGCCGGCCAACATTCTCCTCACCGCGTCAGGGCAATCAAAGATCAGTGATTTAGGTTTGGCTCGAAGGAGCTCGGGGCGTAGTGAAATCACCGAGATCGGGACGGTTATGGGGACCGCCGGCTATTTAGCGCCCGAACAGATCATGTCCCACTCGGTCGGTCCTGGGGCGGATCTGTATGCGCTTGGAATCTGCCTGTATGAAGCTGTCACCGGTCATCATCCGTTTCCCGCGGAAAATCCCTTGGCCCTGATTCGAGCTCACTTACAAGACGTCGCGCCTCTGGCGAGCGAAACTCTTCCGGGCTTACCCAAGCGACTGGACCAACTGATCGCAAAAATCTTGATCAAGGATCCTCTGGGAAGACCGACGAGCGCCACGGACATCCGTGATGAGTTGGAACGCTGTATCCAGGAACTGAACGAGGACCAGAAGGCGCTGACGCCCATCAGTGCACGGGGCGTTCTGGAACGAGCCAAACGACACCTCGACGGTGAGCGCCCTGAAGAAGCCTTGAGCCTCCTGCGCGAACTCGAACCCGACTGCGACGATCTTATGCTTAGGGCCCACATTTTGACGCAGATCGCCCGTGCGCTCTATCAGCAGCGGGCTCCGGAGGCCATCGCTTATGCTCAAGGGGCCGTTGAGGCCTGCCGCTCTTGCTCTAGCGACCAACTAGGGATGGCGCTTCTCCTCAACGGTCGGGCCGCGATCGCTGGCTCCTTTTGGGAGGAAGCATCAGGACGGCTCAAGGAAGCCGGCGAGATGCTCGCCTCGACGTCTCTGCGCTCACAGATCGAACTGATGGAGGCTCAGGCTGAGTTGCATCGTCTGGCATCGGCTGCCGGATGCGCGAACTACTCCGGGAAAGCGGCCGAACGTTATCAAGAATTGGCGTCGGGGTTGCGAAAACGCGAACAATCAGCTGAGAGCGGCACTCCTTATGCGGTAGTCTTCAACCAACCGGTTAAGCCACGTCGATCGTGGCGCCTCGCTATCCCTTGGGTCGCTGCCGCCGTCTTTATGGTTCTATTTGGCGTGTTGACGGGGATAAGTTCGAGCGACCGTAGGACAGTCCACCAAGTTGATCTGGCGGCGGAGCCGCGAGCGGACGTCTTCGGCACATCGTCAGCGTCGGCACGGCCCTCTTCCAGTATCGGCCCCAAAAAGGTAAGCCACCTAAAGCCTTCGGTCGACGGAATCACCGACAACATCGCGAACCTTAAGGTGGACCTAAAGGCGGGCCCGGCTAGGCCACCCCTACCGAATTTAAACGTTCCCAATCTGGACATACCTCCGTCGCCGTCGCGCGAGGTTTTGAAGCAAAGAGTTGTGACACCCTCGGCACTTCCCGCTCCGACCTACAAGAAAGCTACTCAGCGCTGGTCGGGGCATGAGTCACCGCCAGAAACGGCCTTTTCGCTAAGCCCCATTGAGTCCGTGTCCATTCTCACCCAGACTCAAGCGGGACAGGCTTCGACCCAACAGTCGAAATCCTCGCGACCGAGAGCCACCCCGAGCGACCCTCGTGGGCCCCAGTCTCATACCGCGTCCAAGAATCCTAATTCTCGACGGAACCAGATGAACCAGATACTTCTCCGAAGCCGCCAACGGGCCATGCGCAAGTCGAATTCACCGCGCTGAATTCGAGCTCTAAGGTCTGCTGGCGGCTCCTAAATCTCATCCAAGATCCGTTCGATAGCCGGGAGAGTCAACTTGCCCCGACCCCAAATGGGGTTAGGA
>JBBKWP010000349.1:0-20580 GCA_037968995.1 Candidatus Xenobia bacterium | reverse complement strand
TCCACCACCCTAAGATAAGCGAGGTGTGGCGGGGTGGTACTCGGTTCAATGAGATTCATGGAGATCTGAACGGTGTCGTCGCGACCGGCCAATGGAAAGGCCAGAGCTTGGAGGCCTTTAAGACCTCCGCCGCTCTCTCGAATAGCCCCAGCGATGGAACGCCCTATATCCATGTCTTTCGTGTTCAACTGGCAGTTGAAAGCGACCAAGGGAGGCCGGGCACCAAAGATTGAGACGCCCAGTTGAGGGTGAGGTGAAGGAGGCCCAAACTGAGGGACCAGTTCGCCACGCTTCATCCGTTCTTCCAACCGCTCAGGTCCACCCCGACGGAGATCGGGTAGGGTTAGGACGGCAGTGCTCGAGGCGCTCGACTCCCGGTAGAGAAAGATCGGAATCTCAAATTCTTGAGAGATGGCCTCGGCACACATCTGTACCACCTCTTTGGCCTCGCTCATATTGGTTTCGCCGACCGGAGCGAACGGTACAACATCTATCGCTCCCAGGCGCGGGTGTTGACCGACATGCGCTTTCAGATCCAGGTGTTTCTGGGCCCAGGAAAAGAGGATTCGAAGTCCTCGCAGCAGCTCCGCACCATCACCAACCAGAGAAAAGACTGAGCGATGGTGGTCCCCGTCGGCCGACCAGTCAGCCAAAGGGACTCCTTGCTGAGTCAGTTGCGAGGCCAAATTCTTTAGGGCCTCAAGATCGCGTCCCTCAGAGATGTTGATGGCACTCCATATGTCTCGTTTCGCCATGGGAGAGGATTTTTTAAGATTCTTTTCAGGACTCCTGGTTTCTAAGACCGTGTAACATTTCTGAAACATATTTTACCAAATGGTAAGGCATACTGAGCGTATGAGAATTGCAGGTTCAAACCCCGTCGCGCGTTATGCTGAGGCCAAAGAACGAAATCCGAAGGTCGCTATTTTCGACTATTTCGCTGGAAAAGGCGAAGAGGCGCAGCACGGTGACAGTGTGGAAAAGGTGGTCTTGAGCACCACGATGCTTAAAGACAAAGATGTGCAGAATTTTCTCAACAGCTATGAGTTGGAGACCAGTGAAGTCGACGTACTGTCCGCCAAGCCGGGCGAACTGTTTCAGAAGATGACGGCGCTCACCGAGGAGTCCGTGAGTGGATTCTATCAAGCGACGGCCCGAAACCTGGACACCATTACCAGCGACAAGAAGAGCAAGGTTCGGGTCATCAATCAGTCCCAGAGCACCTGTGTCGCGCGAGTTTCACGGCCCTTCGTCTCAAAGATTGAAGAGGACGAGACCTTTCGACTCACGGTCAAGGAGGCGCTCGGCTTACCGTTGCGCGCTCACACCAGCACCGTAACGGAAGCTTTTATGAACAAGGTCCAGGACTCTTGGAACACCAGCGACCGGATCAAGCGGGCCGAGAAAGACTATCTCAAATCGGCTAAGAAAGCTTTCGATAAGGGTATCGTTCACGTGGTCACCGCCGGCAATCTGGGTAGGCTGACGGCAAAGTACGAAAGCGATGGGGTCCAGGCCCCCGCAGGAGCTTACAAAAGTGTGCTTGCGAATGAATTCACGACCATCATTGGTGCCACCGACAGCCGAGGTACAACCACCACACGGGACGACCGAGCGGCCAATTTCACCTCTATCTACGCGGGCACAGAGTTCTCTATGCATGGGGTGAACGTGGAAGTGGTCTCCAACGATCCTAAAAGAGACGCCCACGCTAACGGGACCTCTTTTTCCGCTCCTCAGGTTACCGGATTAATCCACAATATGCTGGCTATCAACCCCAAGCTCGGCGTTGCGGATGTGGAGCGCCTGTTGGGAAGTTCCACTATCCCTGTGAGGGGCACAGAGGAGCAGTTGGGACGGGGCCAGATCGATCCGGACCGGGCCCTCTTATTAGCCAGCCAGACGGCTTACATTGCCGACGGTTTCCTCGGACCTCTTCAGTTCGCCATGGAATAGGACGCTAAAGGTGCTTCGGACCAGCCTCAGCTTCGCTGAGTCTGTTTCCATTCTCGTAAGAGGCCCGCTTCTCGAGCGGCGGAAAGTCCAGCCTTTAAGGTTCTTGCTTCAGCTTCGGGTTCGGTGCGGTACCACGCCAGCGCATCTTGCACGGTGAGCGCCATAGGCCGAAATGTCAGACCGGTTTTTAAGGCTTGACTGATATCTATGGTGGTCAGTCCGGCGATAGCCGACCCCGGTGGAACCCACAACGGCATGTCAGCCCAAGGCTTGATCCCTTTTTGCTGCAGAAATTCGGCCTTCACCCAGTTGAAGGTGGCATCCGAGTTTACCGTTCCTTTCACTCCCTCAAGGAAGTCTCCCATGGTGAGCGTCTCCCGGGGCCCGGTGATGTTGTAAATTCCATAATGGTGGTTTTCCAGAGCCAACACGGTCCATTGAGCGACGTCCCGGGCATCGATGCACTGGATGGGATCCGAGGGCTCGCCCGGAGCTAAAACATCTCCACTTTCGTGAATGCGAACCGGCCAGTAGGTGAATCGGTCGGTGGGATCACCGGGGCCGACCACCAGACCCATACGGGCGATGGTGGCAGTCTTAGGGAAAGCCTCGCGAGTCTTCTGTTCGCACATAGCTTTTATCCCACCGTAATTTTGCGAGGTCACGGTTTGCGCCTGAGCGGCTGTCAAAGTCTGAAGGGGAGCGGTCTCTTTCAGGCCGACCATCGATTGGTCAGCGTAGGCTGAGATCGAGGACACGTAGAAATATTGACCGACCGAACCCTTGAGGAGCTGGGCCGAGGCCGCCACCCAACTGGGGAGATTACCGGAATTGTCGATCACCGCGTCCCAAGTTCGTCCCTTGAGGGCACTCAGATCCCCACCCCGGTCGCCGGTGATGTTCTCGGCTTGCGGGAAAAGACCCGGGTTGGTTTGTCCTCGATTAAAAAGAGTGACATGGTGACCACGACCGAGAGCGACTTCTACTTGGTGCGGTCCCAAAAAACCGGTGCCTCCCAAAATCAGAATCTTCAGCGGTTCCTTAGCCATAGCCAAGCGGGGCGCAGCTAGCAGGGCGGCCGCGGATGCGGAGACACGGAGAAATTCGCGACGATTGAGTTTCATAGTCGCGATGTTTTGCTTCGGTGGTCATCTCTCCTCGTTGTTCGCACTTTCCGGGGAGGATTGAGTACGAAGGCCGTCCTGGAAAGAAAAGGATGCAACGTATGTCGGTGGCTGCCCAGGTTCTGGAGCTTTGAGCCATCGTTCGAACATTCCGCGGTAGAAAGCCTAAGCGCGCAGAGCACTTGAAAGGGCAGGCGGGACTGGAGCCGTCCGACGCGAACCGCGCAACCCATGCATCTTGAGCCCACTACGTTTACCCTTCGCGTGCCCTCGACCACAGCCAATCTCGGCCCCGGTTTTGACTGTCTCGGTTTGGCCTTAGACCAGTACAACCTCTGGCGGGTGGAAGTTGTCGAATCGGAGACACCTGGCAGCCTAGAGGTGGTGGAATGTCGTGGAGAGAGCGCGGCGACCTTACCCATCGATGAGCGGCACTACTTCTTCTACACCTGGAGACTTCTGGCTCAGGGAGGCTACGGACCCTCCCTGAGCCCGCTCTTGCGAAAGTCAGGGCTTTCAGTGCATCTGAAGGCGGACAACGGGACGCCTTTAGCGCGAGGCCTTGGGTCCTCAGCGGCCCTCCGAGTGGCTGCGGCGGAAGCGTATTGTCTCCTCACGGGGAGTCGCGAGTATGAAAGTTGGAAGTTGGCCTCCACTCTAGAGGGGCATCCCGATAACGCCGCGCCCGCCGGATTGGGGGGTCTGATCGGCGGCCTGCGGACCGACAAGGAGACCTGGGAAGCTTTGCGCCTGGAGATTCACGACTGTTGGCAGGTGGTGACCGCGATCCCTGAATTCAGCCTGCTCACCTCTGAGGCGCGCCGTGTTTTGCCTAGAAAGTACGACAAAGCCGCCACCATATTTAATCTTTCGCGAATGCCCTATCTGTTAGAGGGGTTACGCCGTGGCGATTCGGATCTTGTGGCCCGGGGCTGTGACGACCAACTCCATCAGCCCCACCGGTCGGATCTCATTCCCGGCTACGCCGAAGTCACTCGGGCTGGGGTCAGTGCTGGAGCCGCGGCGGTCTACCTCTCCGGTGCGGGGCCTACCATGGCCGCCTTTGTGGACCGGCGAAGCGAGGCCGGCGAGAGGGTGGGCGCCGCGATGGTCGAGGCGTTCGCCGACAATGGTGTGGTCGCGAGCGCTCGCGTCTTCAACGTCGATCGGATGGGACTCCAAGTCTTGGATGATCAGGCGCTCGTTGAGTTCTGACGGTTTCGACATGGTGCGTCGGTTTCAGGCGCGATGGACGGAGTTGCTGGGAGCGTCTGGCGAGGCGGTGACCCTACTTCTGTCCGGTGGGGGAGACTCCACCGCCCTGTTTTTGCTTTTTCTTCGCGCCGGTGTCCGGTTTGACTGTTTGCATTTTCAGCACGACAGCGCCGGAGATTTCTCGCAACGCTCGGCGGATTTCTGTCAAAAATTGTGCGGGGAGTATGAGGTGCCTTTAGAGCTCTCCAGAGCGGACGCAAGAGCGCTCCAGGCCAAGGGCGACCTGTCCTGGGAGGCGGCTGCGCGCGAAGTTCGATATGCCCACCTTCGGGGTCTCAATGGAGTCTTTGTCACGGCCCACACCGCCGACGATCAGGCCGAGACTGTGGTCATGAGACTGTTAGACGGGGCCGGTTTGGCGGGTCTGTCGGGAATCCGACCTCGACGCCGAGATGGAGTGATCCGACCCTTACTCGAATTTCGCCGCCACGATTTACGTGACTGGCTAAAATCGTGCGACCAAGAGTGGATGGAAGACCCCACCAACGTTGCGGGCAACGACCGCGCGCTTCTGCGGGGAGGCCTCATGGCGAATTTGCTCGAGGAGCGCCCTTCGCTGGTGGAGACTCTGTGCCGCACGGCTCGCTCGCTGGCGAACGACGAGGAGGCACTCAGCGAACTGGCTCGAGCCTGGCTCAGCGACCATGACCAGGGAGATCACTGGCCGTTGGAGCCGCTGCGAAAGCTGCCTGCCGCTGTGAGCTATCGGGTCTTCCGCGAGATCTGGCGACGGGCGTCGTCCGGCGGGCGTCGCCCTTTAGGGGGCGTCTTCCGAGAGTGTGAACGCCTGTTGCGGCAGGGCCGCGATAACCGATCGGTGCACTTCCCGGGTATCGGACAACTGCGTCGGCTGGGTTCGACTCTCTGGCTTGAGCCGCCGTCCCTCAACCCTGCTTTCTGGAGTCATCGCCTGCCTCGAGACTGGCCTACAGTTTGGAGCCGCGACGACCTCATAGTTTGTCCCCCCGGGGGGAGCGCCACACAGCACGCTCACCTAGTCCAGGAAGGTTGGCTTCGCTTTCCCTTAGCAGCAGGGGTCTTCACCGAGGGGAAGCAGTTTGTTCTGCGTAGCCGTCAACCGGGCGACCGATTTCGTGGGAAAAGTGTCAAAAAGATTTTGGTATCTTTGGGACAGCCCCCCTGGGCGAGAGATCGCTGGCCGCTGTTGGTGGAAGGCTCAGACATCGTAGCTATTCCTAGCGGTGAGGCGGTGGAAAGCGGGAGCGCGGAAGCCGATAATAGGGGCTGGCTTTTCTTTCGTCCCTGGCGATGGCGACCCAAGTTTTTGGTCAACTCCTAGAAGAATGAGGTTTTCGAAGCGACGGAGAAAGGCACGCCCAGCGGCTCGCTGAGAAACTTTCTATTGCTGGATCGGTCAGAGTTTCCAAGATTCCGAGAGGGCGTACACTCCCTTTCAAGCCCCGCTAAAGCGCGTCGACCCTTAGATGATTAGGACGACGGCGCACAAGGAGGAAAGATATGCACAGGATGCTGCGGCACCTGGTGATTTTGGCTTTGATCGCCGTAGGCCTCGCCTCGGTCTTCTACAGCGTCCATAAGGACACAGCCCCAAAATCCATCAAATACAGTGACTTTTTGCAGCTGCTGGACTCACAGTCCGTGGCGGACGTCGTGATTGAAGGTTCGGGAACTCAGTTGACGGGAACCTATCGCAAACCTGAAAAGGGAGCTGCTACTAAGTTCTACACCTACTTCCGACCGGAAATGCGTCCCTCACCCGAGCAAGAAGTTCGTGACCGAGGCGTCGCCTTAACCATCAAAGAAGCCGATGGAAATCAGTGGTGGAGCCAGTTGCTCCAGATCGTTCCGCTGGTCATTCTGGTGGGATTCCTCTTCATGCTGATGCGTCAAGCACAGTCTTCAGGGGGACAGGCCTTCAGTTTCGGACGGAGTAGACACAAACTCGTCTCCGATACTCGAGTGAAAGTCACTTTCGATGATGTTCAAGGTGTTGTCGAAGCCAAAGAAGAGTTGACGGAAATCGTCGACTACTTGAAGTTTCCTAAGAAGTATCAGAAGCTGGGCGCGCGAATCCCCAAAGGTGTTCTGTTAGTAGGCTCTCCCGGAACCGGGAAAACGCTCCTTGGAAGAGCGGTGGCCGGCGAGGCCGGCGTTCCCTTCTATTACATCAGCGGTTCGGATTTCGTGGAAATGTTCGTGGGCGTCGGCGCGTCGAGGGTGCGCGATCTTTTTGAACAGGCCAAGAAGACGTCGCCTTGTATCGTTTTTGTGGATGAGATCGACGCCGTCGGGCGCCAGCGAGGCACAGGCCTCGGTGGCGGACATGATGAGCGCGAGCAAACGTTGAACCAATTGCTCGTGGAGATGGACGGGTTCGATACCACTCAAAACGTGATCGTACTGGCGGCCACTAACCGTCCCGATGTTCTTGATCCCGCACTCTTGCGTCCCGGTCGATTCGACCGTCGCGTGGTCGTCGATAAACCTGATATCACGGGTCGCATCTCGATTTTGAAAGTGCACAGCAAGGGCAAGCCGCTCGACACCAGCGTGGATGTACGCAAATTGGCCCGTCGAACTCCGGGTTTTTCCGGGGCCGATCTTGAGAACTTGCTCAATGAGGCGGCTCTGCAGGCGGCCCGAGCGGGTCGGGACGCCATTAATATGGACGACTGTGAAGAAGCTATCGACCGTGTCATGATGGGCCCCGAGCGCAAAAGCCGTGTGATTCCGGAACGAGAACGTGAAGTCACGGCCTACCACGAAGCCGGTCACGCTATGGTGGCTCGGGCCATCCCTCAAGCGGACCCAGTGCGCAAAGTGACCATTTTGCCTCGTGGTATGACGATGGGGGTCACCGCCATGATTCCCGAAGAGGATCGCTACAATCATACCCGCGAGGAGATGATCGCGAATATTGCTGTTTTGATGGGCGGTCGGGCCGCTGAAGAGTTGATTTTCGATGAGATGACGACGGGCGCTTCTAACGACATTGAACGGGCGACGTCTATCGCGCGTGATATGGTCTGCCGTTACGGTATGAGCAAGGCGCTCGGACCGATCAACTTCTCCGGTCGGCAGTCGCAGATTTTTCTGGGGCGCGACTTACAGCAGGGCGGGCACGAGCTTTCAGAGTCTTTCGCTCGACAGATCGATGAAGAGGTCATGGACCTTGTGAAGTCTCAGTACGAGAGAGCCTACAGTATCTTGGAAACTCAGAAAGAAGCTTTGGAGCTTTTCGCTACCGAACTGATTTCGGCTGAGGTGCTAGACGATGCAGATCTCGACCGCATCCTGGGGCTTTCGGTTCGTGCCCAAGCCGTGGAAGACCGTGAGTCGGAGATCGCCGAGAATCTAGCCGCCCAGGAGAGCGCTCCAGCTAAGAAGGAAGAGAAGTCTCGCAAGGGCGGCGCCGGGTTGACGGTCGGGCCGACGCCGAACCCGGCTTAGCTTTTGGGGGTCAAGGGGTAAGATTTCGCGCCGCGAAATCCGACCTCGTTTCAGGTGGCCCCCGGCTGTTCGTAGGTGACCGTGTCGAGTCGATTGTTGAGCGGGGGATAGCCGAAAGCTCCACCTCGGATGATGTGGTAAGGGCGCTGTTTCGTCGGCGGGTCCGCTACCCACTCAAAGGCGTTCCCTACGGTGTTCAAAAGGCCGTAGGGGCTGGCGCCTTTGGGGTTGGATGTCACCGGAACGAGGTCGCCCCAAGCACATGACGTGTGCTCCTTGGGAGTACCCACGTGGGCCCGCCCGTCAAAATTGGCATCGTTGCCCCATGGGAAGGTGCGGCCATCGGTACCGCGGGCGGCTTTTTCCCATTCCAGTGAAGTGGGAAGTCGCTTTCCCATCCTAGCTAGAATGTCTACGGTATCGTTCCAGGACAGTTCGGTGGCGGGCATCTCTTCTTGGCCTGGGAAAATGGAGTGTTCCGGCCAGACCTTCTTGACTTCGGCGTTGCTCACTTCTGTGCGGTCGATGAAGAAGGCGCCAATAGCCACCGTCCGAACAGCGCCGACATCCGGATCGGCCTCAAAGTCCTTGGAGCCGGTAAGGAACTCCCCAGCCTGAACGTACACCATACCTTCGGGGGCGGTCACTTCGCTTGCTGGCGGCGAGCTGGGGACGCCCGCGCACGCGCCAAGGAGTCCAGCGGATAAAAGGAGCGCGGCCGCGCCATAGCGACCATGACGGAATTGAGTCATAATCAACGATTCGATAGTGCCCCGGAGACTCTTGCCTCGCGAGAAAGTGTAGGTCTTTATCTTCATTTCCCGTACTGTCGGCAACGTTGTAGCTATTGCGACTTCAATGCCCACTTAGTACCGCCGGATGCCGAGCGGGCTTATCTCGACTACCATCACGCCTTCTTGCTCGACCTTGGAGCTCAAGCACCGGCCCGAGTCCGGACCGTCTTTTGGGGTGGGGGCACCCCGTCGCTGATGCCACTGCCTCTTTTGGCGGAGGTGGTGGAACGGCTCAATTCCACCTTCGAGTGGACACCGGATTTCGAGAACACCCTGGAAGTCAATCCTGGAACGTTGAGTGAGCGAGGCTTCGAACGTCTTTTGGAATTGGGATTGAACCGGCTCTCTTTTGGAGCCCAGGCCTTCCAGCCGAAACTTTTGGAACAGGTTGGGCGCGTCCACAGCGCCGCGGATATCGAGATCACTTTCCAGCAGGCTCGTGTCGCCGGCTTTGATAATCTGTCACTGGATCTGATCTACGGTTTTCCCGACCAGACCTTAGACCAATGGAAAGAAAGTCTGGAGCGCTCCCTAGCCCTAGAACCGGAGCATTTCTCTATCTATCATTTGACGGTGGAGCCTTCAACTCGGCTTGAGAAGCAGTTAGCCCAGGGAGAACTCCAGATGCCCTCCGACGACCTCCGCGCCGAGATGGACGACGTAGCTATCGCCGTGCTGAGCGAGGCTGGATTCCACCGCTACGAAGTCAGCAACTGGTCGAGACCCGGCCGGGAGTGCCAGCATAACCTGCTCTATTGGTCGGACGTTCCTTACATAGGGGTTGGCTGCGGGGCGGTCTCGTATTACGATGGTTGGCGGACCGAACGCATCAAGCCGCCGGTCTACTATCAGAAAGCACTGGCCACGGGCCGAAGTCCGGTAAACTTCGCTGAGCGCAGGAGTCAAGACGGCGCCGTCAAGGATCGACTCATGATGGGGCTCAGGATCGACAGGGGAGTCTGTTTGAACGAGTTGTGTCAACGCTTTCCCGGTCTCGAGCGCGGGCAGGTGGAGACCTTTTTCGCAAGACTTCCATCTCATTGGTGGCGCAGGATTGGAGACCGATTTTCTCTAACCCGCGCGGGCTGGGATTTCCACTCAGAGGTGTGTATAGAACTCTTCAGCGTCATGTTTTCATTTTCGTAACTTCCAAGGAACGTCATAGGGTATACTGAGATAGTGGAAAAGTGTTTTAGCATCAGAGGTCGACGGTTGTTATGATCAATCCGACCTCTTGGGGGCTCGGGGCAACACCCCAACAGAATCTCAATTCGCCCGCGGGTCCGGCCAAAGGCGTTGAGGCTGTCGTGGATCAACCTGTCGACCGATTAGCTCGGCAAAAAGAAGTCGATGCTTCTTGCCAAGAACTCAAGCAACTGACTTCCGCCGATCTACGTAAACTCGCAGGCGTCAAGAAGCCAGGTCTTCTCAAAAGAATAGGGCATACGGTCACTGGTTGGGTCTCCGGCGTTAAGCTCGCTCTGGCCATTGGGCCGACGTTGGGACACACGATTTTGGCCAAGGAGCTTTCTCGGATTGAAGCCAAGCTCACCGGTAAAGAGGCGTTAGCACCACTCGATTGGTTGCGCGAACGACGACCGGAGGCCTACGTCAGCAGTCTCGGAACACTTCTCGGTGCCCTTTCTACTCCGGTCCAGAGCTCCTTGGGTTTGTCTTTAAACGATCTTTTAAAGGTCGAGCAGCACTTTTACGAGGCGATGCGGCCCACGGAGTTGGCCGACGGCGTGAAGACGACCGCTCCCTATTTACAAGAACTGGCGAAGGCGCCATTTCGTGGACCAAACGATCCGAGAGCCGCTTTCGTTTTTCTTGGCGAGGAGCTCAAGGAGGAAGCCGAGTCGGTCACTTCTCTTTGGAACTCGCCAAATCGTCCTGCGGAGAATCCCTTTCCTGTCGAAGACTCACGATCGATTATCTGGAATCGTTTGGAGGTCGAGGAGGGTCGAGGTCAACTTCCGGTCTTCGTAGACGTAGACGGGGACTACTCCACGTTCACCGGTACCGAGTTCGTAGCCAAGCGGACACTCGCCTCGCTGGGAGAGCGCAACAATTCGTTGGGCGACAGTTTCGCCGAACCCGGCTTGTACTTCGCTTGGCTCACGGCCCGCCAAGAGTCCACCTCAAGGGAGTTTCTACCCTTCTTGAAAGCCGCGGATCCTACTCTCTCAAAACAGCTTGAGACCTTTAAGGAGCAGTTGACTCCGCCCTGGCTCGACGGGGAAAAGGGCATCGGTCCGTGGCCGGCTGTTGAGGTCGTCCGAGAGATTCCCCGAGCGCTCACGCGGATTCGAGAGAGCAAAGGCGAAGCCCGATGGGTGGACTCCATGGTGGCCTTAGATCGCGATGTTCTCACCGGTGTTCAGACCCATTGGGTGAAGATGCTGAGGGAAGCTCCTCGAGCCTACCGTGAAGACCTTCTTGGAGTGCTTCCCAAGGCGCTCTTCGAGTGGAACCTCCGTCAACCAGGTTCTCCCGAATTTTCCGAGGTTTCACCGCCCCAGGCCCCCGAACTGACAGAACTCGACTGTCGTCATGGACCCTTTGTTTTGAAGAGACCTTACGATCGATCGATTGCCCTCAACGAGGTCGTCGATCACACCTTGGATGGGCTGGGAATCTCGGAGCGCCGGGCCCTGATCGACGAAATCAAAGACCTTGCCCAAGCGGAAACTCCAGCGCTCAAGGCTCGTGAAGGACGCCTCGTGGAAGGGTTGGGATCTGCCTACCGAGGACTCGACATTTCAGCCGTTGTCGACGGCAGAGTCTCCGGAGCGGATCTCAAAGTCGCGCTCAAAGAGTTACGCGATTTCGCGGACAGATCACCCCGAACTCCTTTGGGCCAGGAAGCGCGAAGGCACGCTCAGTTGCTGAATTTCCTGAACGGCATGGATCACCGATATAGCGAGGTGGACCTGATCATCAACAGACTGTCCGGAGACTTCGAGAAAAATCCGCTGGGAGTCAGCGAATACTTCTCCGCTCCTGAAGCCGGAGCGCACGTCACCGCGCTGAACGCATCGGCTCAGACGAATGTCCGTATGGGTAACCCCGCGGACCCGAATCCTCTCAAGCTGAGTCAGGTCTTTGAAGGAGGCGGTGGGCGAGGGTTCGCCTATGTCGAATGCCTCAAACAGTTCGAGAACGCCTTCGCGAATTCTGAGCACGGCTATGAGATCGACGAGTTCGTAGGGACATCGGCGGGTTCATTGGTGGCCATCTTGCTGGCGGCGGGTTTTGAACCGACTGAAATGCTGGGAGTTTTGGAGACGATCGATTTCAAAGCGTTCAACGCCGATGCTGTTTGGATGATGGGTGGAGTGGACCCGAAAGTGCGCGGTGTGGACCGCACCGGACTCTTCACAACCCAAAAGATGTATCAAACCTTTTACGGTCTGCTTTCCGAGAAGCTCGGAATTGAGGGGAGACCGATTCTGTTTTCCGACCTTCCTCACAAGCTGAAATTGGTCACCACTCTGCTCAACGGAGATCTCGAGCCTGAGGACAGTCTGCGGGAGAATCTCGACACCGACGGTCGCTTCACTTTCAGCAGCGAAAAGACTCCGAATTTCGATGTGGTGGGGGCGCTTGTCTCATCGGCGGCGGTTCCGGGATTTTTCCAGACGCCTCAAATGTTAGTAGCGCGCCCTGAAAACGGAAGCCTCAAGCACTCACGGTTGCAGTTGTGTGATGGCGGCGTCGTCGACAACCTATCCTTGAGTTCGGCCAACCGCGATGAGGCGGATCGTGCCTTGGTGGTTCTGCCCGCTCACACTCGTGCCAGGGACCCTGAAACGGGGGAGTGGGTCTCCCTTGACACCTTGAATTTTGATACCGCCAACCTGGGGGTGATCGATGCCCACAATCGAGAACTTTACAGCACGTTCATGCCAAGAATGGACGACTATCTTCAGCGGATGAAGACACAAGGTATCGGTCGGGCGGTTCTCGGTTTCAACTTGGCCCGGCCCGATGAGCAGTCGGCACCCATCCTCCAGGGCAGTCGTGAAGACCTTTCCCTGATGAGTTTGATTCACGCCAAGGATGCTGGTTTGCCGTTTATGTCCAAAGAAAAAGGGGACGCTCTGGTTCAAAAGAGTCAGCGCCCACCGACACTGTTGGGGAAAGTGGCGGCTGGACTGTTCGACTCCTATGTCGACGACCGACCTGGAGAGCGTAACGGAAAGGGTGACCTCGCCCGCGTTGCCGATGGATACAATTTTCGTCCGGGTGCCCACGAGGAAGCCGATATTTTCGAGATTGCGCGGGGTGCGGGCGGGGCTGCACTGTCAGCGAGCGCCACGGAATATGAAGCACGACGCTTCGAACAAAAAGATTGATTATTTTTCACTTTTCAGTAGGATAGAGACATTGCACAGGGAACCAACAGGCGTGCGACATCGACAGGCGCCATATCTATCAGTTTTAAACTTTCTACTGTTTTGCGCCTTCATGGGCTGCGTTTGGGTCTTCGCTTTCAATGGAGAAACCGCGAAAATTGGAGCGGGATTCGGAGCTACAGAGATCCAGATGCTGATGCTGCAATCTGTTTCCCTCCTTTTGTTGGTGGGTGCCATTCAGTTGCCCACCAAGAACAGCAAGGTCTGGCGAGCCTGCCTCGTCGCTCTTTCTTTTCTGGCTTTGTCGGAAGCGAGCCTTGTCGCATTCCTGACTCCTCCGGGCTAACCGACGGATCACAAACCTCAGGAATCTGGTCCGTCCCGTAATAAGGCTCACAGATTGAGCGCTCGTCAGAAGGAATCAGTTTGGGGCCGACCAAATGCGCCCGCATGCATCATACCGAGAACACACCCCAGGAACTCTCGCAAATTCTACTCGACGAATCGACCATCCAAGGCCGAATTAAAGAACTCGCCGACGAGTTGAATCGAGACTACGCAGGCCAAGAGCTCGTGATGCTCTGCGTGCTCAAAGGTTCTATCCTGTTTACGGTCGACCTGATGAAGCATCTCAATTTTCGCTTAGCAGTAGACTTCATCAGCATC
Source organism: Candidatus Xenobia bacterium (assembly GCA_037968995.1). Taxonomy (GTDB): domain Bacteria; phylum Vulcanimicrobiota; class Xenobia; order Xenobiales; family JADMJV01; genus JAEXNA01. Next base: position 6,975 of record JBBKWP010000349.1, on the reverse strand, counting down.
TCATCTTACGGAGAAGCAACCAAGAGCAGTGGTGTGGTCAAGATGGTAAAGGATATGGAAGAGAACATTTATGACCGGCACGTGCTGATCGTAGAAGACATCGTGGATACCGGGCTGACGCTAGATTATTTGAGGCGGAGTCTGGAAATGCGCGAGCCGAAGTCCCTCAAAATATGTTCGTTGCTGTCCAAGCCCGCTCGGCGAAAAGTGGAGTTGGCGATCGACTATCTGGGATTCTTGATCGAGGACCACTTCGTGGTGGGTTACGGCTTAGACTATCTCTCGTTTTACCGCAATCTGCCGTACATTGGGGTGCTTGACCCTTCCCGCATTGAAGACTAAGAGAGCGGGAGCGCAGTTCCACTCCAATTAGACGCGGTGTTTAGGGGCGTCGTGCGACGATGAGAGTCACGTTGTCTCGCGCATCCGTTTTGAGGGTCAGGTCTAGCAGGCTGTGAGCGGCTTCGGTGGCATTTTTGCTGTCACGCAGAACCTCTTCTATTTCGGGGTCTGATAGTTCCGAATTGAGACCGTCGCTGCATAGCAGGATCCAGTCGCCGCGTTGCCATTTGCGAAAGGGATTCCGGTCAGAGGCCCATTTCGGGTCTACGGAGAGTCGGTTGGCTTCTTTCCCGCCGCCTAGGCTTGCGGTTAGGCGGGATCGAAAGGGATGGTCCTTGGCTTCGCTCTCGTTGATGATCCCTTCTTCTAACAACAATCGCACCACGGAATGGTCTCGGGTGATATAAGTGATCTTTCGTCCATCGGTCTGATAGAGGCGAGAATCTCCTATGTAGCAGTGAACGTATCCTTCTAGGCAAACCACTGCGGCTACTGCTGTCGTCCCCATTCCCGTAAGTGTGCGTTCTTTACTGGCTCTTTGATTGATGGCCGCGTCCGCGCGATGGAGGGATTCGCTCAGGGTCTCATAGAGCCCCGCGGCTTGATTGTCCTTTTGGCGGCGCACAACGTTCGCGATGAGGTTGGCGGCCAGTTCTGAAGCCACTTCGCCTCCGGCGTGACCGCCCATTCCATCACACACCAGAAGTAAAGCGTAATCAGATCCAAGTTCGGGGAGAGCTATGAGACGGTAGGTATCTTGGTTGTTGGAGCGACCCTTTCCGACGTGAGTGAGGCCACATATATCAATTCCGTCGAGGCTCAGAGACACATCCCCGAGGGTCCAATCAGGATCGACTTCGGGTTCAGGAGCCCTGGGTTTTTGGGGGCGATCCGCCGTGGATTCGTCGGGCGGAATTGGTTCTGGCTCTGAGCGTTTGATGGCCGAAAGGGTCATGGCGACCGTAATACCGCCTAAAACGAAACCGGCCAAGATCTTAGCCCAGGTCTTGCTGTTGAAACTGTAGCTTAGCAGGTGTGAAGGGTTGAGCATGATCGAATCTTAGTCGGCCGACCCGACGGACGGTCCGGGTGCTAGGGCGGGAACTGCATCGATGAGCATGTTCTGCTCCCCTCGTTGGGCATAGTCTTCAGCGTAGCCTGCTTGACCGTGTGGTTCGCTGAACTCGATGACGATCTTGCGATCCTTGACGGCGAACGTAGATACGTGCTTGCGCAGGTCTAGAGGGATCTTGCTGAACGGGTTGATCCGGAGCGACTCATTGGAAATTTCTACCAGGCCTCTAAGTTTTTCTTCGGCGAAAGTTTTCAAGAGTCCCAAGAGCACGTTGCGAGTAAAGCCCGGCAGCCTCATATTGGTGCCGGGTATATAGAAGCGATCGAAATAGATGCCGAACATGTCGTTCTCGGTTTCTAGGCGAAGATCGACTCGAAACGAGATGGGGATCTTCACTCTGGCTTGGCCGTCCACGACCATTCTGCTGTCCGGCAATTCGATGTCGAGCTTCTCGACAACTGGGGGCATTTTCTTCTTGCTGGCCTTTAGCAGCCGCTCGAAGAACGTTTGCTCGACCTCGATGCGCATTTTTCGTAAGACCACGATGCATTCCCGTTGGGCTATCGCCGGGGGCTTCTTGGTATCATAGTCGAGGACCGAGACGGAGAGGTCGAGAATTCGTACCAACTCTTCTTCGTCGTGCTGCATGCAGAGTTTGGCGACATTTACGTCGGCGTGCAGAATTTTTTGGCTAGTTAGGCGCACCTTTGTTTGAATGTCTTGCATTAACACTCGGTTGACAAGGTGATGCATCCCTGCGACGACGGGCTCTTTGGCGAAAACGGCCGCTCGAGCGAAAAATCGATCGTCTAGGTCTACCCGCAGGTGATCGAGGTACGGATCACATGCGAGTGCTGGATCCTGAGGAGTCGGGAGGGAAAGATTCTTGATTCCAAACCCTTCGGAATGGATGAGGATTCCCGGTTCAGTTCCGTCAGCGGCAGTCAGATTGAGAGCGCCTAGGCTTCCGGCGAGGTTGAGTCGAGCGCCGGAGGTTGGGTTCGCGGTTCCAGAAAGGCCTGTCAAATGAAAGCTGTTGATGACTCCTAATGCCTTGACGATCTGGTCGATCATGTTCGTGCTGTGCCTTTCCGAGACTGCGAAACTCCAATTCGCTCGTCTCTGGGCCGTGTTCACCACCGATGAGGGTCTTCCTGGTGGCTTTGCAGTGGCGGACAGATCGGCTATTCTCAAGTTGCGAGCGGAAAAATGTAGGGGGAGCCAGCGAGGATGTAAAGTGCCGGGTCTTCCCTCGCACTGAAAGAGCAGGTAAGATGAATGTCGGATTCCGTATCGATCCCTCAAAAGCCGAAGGGGGCCGGAGCTATCTTGTTCTGGTGGATAAAGAAGCTGTTGTGGATCGGTGCCAGAACCCTCTGTCCACGCTGCGAGCAGGGCGCCATGTTCGAGAGTTTTTTTCAGATTCGCAAGCGCTGCCCAAGCTGTAAGGTGCTTCTTCAGCCCTATAAGGGAGATGAACTGGGAGTGATCGCGGTAGGCTACTTCCTCACTCTCATTCCGTCGCTACTCGGGTTGCTGGCAGCCTATGCGTGGACTGATTGGTCCGCCACTCAACTCTTAATCTTTTTCTTCTTTTTGATGACCAGCATACTGATCGGTTTCTATCGTAACATGAAGGGTATCTGGGTCGCCTTCATCTTCCTCTTGACCGAATTCAAGAGACATCCTTGATAAATCCAAAGGAGCAAGGGGACGCCGGGTTTGACAATTGAAGTCAGAGGTCATATAATTCACCCGCTACAATTTACCAGAGGGCCTGCACAGGTTTTCTAGGAGGCAGACCGGCAGGTTTGTCCTCTGACAACAAGCTATGAAGCCGTAGACAGTGGGTGGATATCCTTAATATCCCACCGAGGCCCTCGAAGATCCTCACAAGAAATTGTGTCGGTTAAGAATGGGTTCGTCTATTGCTGACGGGCCCTTTGTATTTTAGCAACTTCTCCAAGTTTTAGAACGGAGGAACGCGATGAACTCAAATGTCGTAAATATGGAACGTAAAGAAAAGTTTCTGGAACAACTCCGGGATCGTTTCGAACGTTCCAGTATCGCGATCCTAACTGATTATCGTGGTGACGGATCCGGAATGACCGTCAAAGAGATTTCGGAGCTTCGCGAAAAGCTCCGCGCCTGCGGTGGCGAATACCGCGTTGTCAAGAACACGTTGGCTCTCAAGGCCGCGAGCGAACTTGGCCTCAAAGATCTCGACAGTCATTTCAAAGGTCCGACCGCCATCGCTTTCGGTTATGATGACCCGGCCGCGGTCGCTAAAGCCGTCCTCGACTTTGCCAAAGAAAGCAAAGTTAAGGGTGTGCCGAAGCTCAAGACCGGCGTAATGGACGGAAAGGTTTTGGATAAAAGTGAAATCCAACACCTGGCCGATCTACCGACGCTACCGCAACTGCAAACACAAATTCTGGGGCTTATGTTGGCGCCTCACCGAAACACTCTCGGTGTGCTCAACGCTCCCGGACGACAGGTCGTCCAGCTTCTCGAAGCTTGGCGTGCCAAACAGGAAGAAGACGGCGCCCAGTAATTGGACGCCAAGTAATCTTAAGGAGAATAACTCATGGCTAAAGTTGAGAAAGCTGAACTCATTGACGCAATCTGCAATTTAACTCTTCTCGAGGCTGCCGATATCGTAAAAGAGCTCGAAGAGAAACTTGGCGTTTCTGCCGCTGCTCCTATGGCGATGGCAATGCCTATGGGCGGCGGCGGCGCCGCTGCTGCTGAAGAAGAGAAAACCGAGTTCAACGTGGAACTCACCAACCCGGGCGGAAGCAAGATCCCCGTGATCAAAGTTGTCCGCGCCGTGACCGCTCTTGGCTTGAAAGAAGCCAAAGACCTGGTCGAATCGGCCCCCTCGATCCTCAAGGAATCCGTTTCCAAAGAGGAAGCCGAGAAAATCAAGGCTCAGTTCGAAGAAGTCGGCGCACAAGTTACCATCAAGTAACTTCGCCTCGAGTTCACTAGAACGCAAAAAAAAAGAGACGTCCATTGGACGTCTCTTTTTTGCGTTCTAGCTTCTGGAAGCCTACTTCTTAGGCTGGATTTTGTAGAGAAACAGCTTGGCGGGGTCGGCTTGATTTTTTTTGACAACGACCGCGGCCGTGCCACTTTTGGCATCGATGGCGATGCTTTGCACGGCCAATTCAGTCTCTTTCACTGTATCGAGTACTTTGAGTCCCTCTTTGGTGGGCACGATGAACTCGGTCGACACTCCAAAATCTTTCGTAGGTTGACTCATGTCTTGGCTTGATATCACGAAGCCGAAATAAGGTTTTGAGAGGTACTGGGTTCGAAAACCTACGGTTTTTTCTCCAAGATTGAGATAAGACTTGAACTTTCCGGTCCAGGTGTCGACGAGATAGGATCCTGCTTGAACTGTGGGCGGGAAAACCATAGTGCTGATCAAGAGATGACTGCCTCCGTACTCGAACGTCGCGGTGGTGAAGGTCATTTTCCCCTCGATTTTTTTATCCGCTGGGACATCGTTGAGAAGGGTTGTGATTTTTCCGCTGTCCAGGTCCACCAGACCGGCGACATCCTTAAAGGTCGTATTCGGTGGAACCAAAGCTTTAGCATAGGCCAGCAGGCGCACGAGGTTTTTGGTTTTGGGGTCGGTGTAGTAGAGCATATCGAGACCAGAAACCGGTTGGCCACTGAGGTACGACGTGAGTTTCTTGCCCGCTTTGAGGTCCCAAAGGGCGACGCCCGTATCGGTTCCTACGGCGACCAAGTCCTGTTGCGGGCTGAAGGCGTAGGAGTAGACTTTTTTGGGATCGGCTTTGAGGGGAACTTCCTTGACCACCTTGCCGGTCGCCCACTCCACGTAAGTGAGCGGCAGATCCTTGCGGATCATCAAGAGGTTCTTTCCGGTGGTGGAAAATTCCAGACCGTCGACGCCGTCGAACTTGTGAACCGCTTCGGGAATCTCAGCCACAACTTTTCCGGTCTTGGTATCCCAGACGGTGAGTGTGCGGCTCCCGTGGATGAAGGCGGCCACGTGGGCGCCCGTGGAGTCGAAGGTTGGTCGTGCGATACTGAAGGGGTCTTCCCCAGGCAGTTGTTTGTCGAGAACGTATTTCGGGGGAGTAGGGACGACCTGGGCTAATGCCACCGTCGATAAAATTAGGCAGAGAATTGCTGCAAGACTGAATCGTTTGATCATGAATATCGCTTTGGCCGGACTTATAGGAATCCTGCTCAATGGTTGGCGGGCACCGAAGATCTCAGGGCAGGGCAGGGACCGATCGGCTCCTGAGGAAGGACGCTAGGATGGAATCCAAAGTTGCAAGCCGCCCCCGAATTCGGGTGGCGGTGGCCCTCATTAAAGATGACAATCTGCTACTGGTGGAGCATTGCAAGGCGGGCCATCGATACTGGCTTCTACCCGGCGGGGGACTGGAATGGGGCGAGGGGACGAAGGAAGCGGCTCAGCGCGAACTTTTAGAAGAAACCGGCGTCGTCGCCGATATCGGCCACCTCCTCTTTGCAAGCGAAACGGTAGCGCCGGACGCCTCCCGCCATCTTTTTCATTTGGTTTTTAGTGGGAAAATTCTCGAGGAACGACCGTTTGAGCGACTCGAGGAAGAGCGGATCGTCGATGTTCGTTGGATTCCGCTTAAAGAGGTCGCGGGGCTAGACTTTCACCCTCCAATTCAGACCTCGCTTGTCCGGTTGGGAGCCGAGGGGCTGGCCTATAAACCGGATGATGAGATTTTTCTCGGGAACCTCTGGGTCGACTGACTCTTCGACGCCTCCGAGACTCAAAGAGTACGATCAAAAGACGTTCCCAGACGCTCTGAGAGAGTTTCCGGTCCTGAGCGGGAACCGTCGACCGACGACCGGAGACAGGTTGGCCGCCCTATTTATGAGTGGGCGAATACCTCTCGTCGTTTTGAGTTTCGCAGGCATGGCGCTGTGTAAAGTCGGGATGCTCGGACTTCCCTTGGCTCTGGGCTTTCTGATAGCTCTGGTCCTGGCCAGTGTCTTTGCTCCTCTCATCGTTGGGCGACGCGGGATGAACCCTTGGGGATGGCTTTTATCTGCCTCCCAGTGCTCTTTTATTCGAGCCTAGCCATGGCCCTCTCGGATATCGTCGTGACCAACTCTCTCCTTGAGAGGGACCTCTTTAGGTCGAGTGGCTCGAAGTCACTCGATCCTCCTATTCACGGACCGCGCCAGCGCAACTTGATGGCACACGAAACGAGAACGGAGAGTGGCTGGCCCTTCGCGCGAGTATTCAGGCATTTATCAAGTTGGCCTCAGCTATGAAGAAGTGGCCTACGCCTTGGACCTCAATGTAGGCACAGTGCGCTCCCGGCTCCACTCGGCCCGTAAGAAGCTGGCGGACCGACTCAACCTTTTAGGCAGGGGGGCTAATTCTCGTGAGGCGCGACGCAGATCAGTTTGTCGTTAGCTTCGAGGACACAGTTCTTGGGATTGACTAGGATCTTTCCGTCGTTTTTGTCCACCGCCACCAGTATCGATCCCGTCTGCTTGTGATATTCGGTCAAGGCATCCGAGAAGGAAAGGCC
>JBBKWP010000348.1:0-3293 GCA_037968995.1 Candidatus Xenobia bacterium | reverse complement strand
GCTCTTTAATGATCGAGAGCGGAAACTTCCAGCAGCTTCACGAAGACCGGGACGAAATCTTTTTTGTTTTACAGGGGGCGGGAAATTGTCGGTCGTCAATCAGTTCCTCAGGTTTTCGGTTCTGAGTTTGCTCTTCATGGGTATCTCGCTTTCATCAACCGCAGGGCCTCCGGCCACCAAAGTCGGGACCGTCCTTGACATCGAGGGGGAGGTCCTCATGACGAATCGTCTGAGCGAGTCCGGATGGTTTCAGGCCTTTCCAGCGATGTCCACTTTCTTGCACGAGAAGATGAAGTCCGACAAAAACACCTCCGCCACGTTGGAGTTCGCCATCGGTGGACAAGCAGTGATCGCCCCCGGCAGCGAAATCGAGATCGTGGGACAGCGAGAGATTGAGTCCGTGGGCAACAAAGTGATTCTCAAAGCCGGAGCGATGTGGGCGATCATGGACAAACAGAAGTCTCAGGTTCAGATTCAGACCGGTGGAGGTGTGATCGGGATCGAAGGAACGGAGTTCTTCGTGGAGATCGATGGTGAAGGTGAGACCAAGTTGACTTTGTTGGAGGGGCAAGTGACGGTCACCGGTGTCGATGGGCAGTCTGAAGTCCTTCGGGGCGAGAATGGGCTTCGTTTCGGCAAAAAAGGACTGAGACGCTTCGACCTACCGCCCGAAGTGAGGCAAGCGCTTCGTGAGGGCGATCGCCAATCCGCTCGAGAATTGATGGCGGATTCCCTCAAGTTTGGGCGTCTGTTTCGGCGCGCGATTCGCAGGCATTACTACCGTCAGGCCAGTCTCAAGGATGGCAAGCGCCGACGAAGACCCCCTGACTCGGCGATGCTCGAGCTTTATCAGATCGCCAAGCGTTCTCCGAGGGCAAGAATTTCCGCGAGACGTGCCGTGGTCAGTCGGGCATCGGGCCGTCGTCAACAGAGATGGGGGGATAGGGTACCGGAGGCGCCCTCCGCGAACGACAGTATCCTCGGGATGGCGGGGAACCTCAGGGTCGAGGGTCGACGGCCCAATTTTTCCTGGGACCCGGTCCCAGGGGCTGAGCGATACACAGTTTTTCTGGCCTCAGAGACTGACAGTGACGACCTGATTTGGTCTGCTCAATCATCGTCTACGACTTTAGAGTATCCAGCCTACGGTCCAGACCTCGCCGAGGGCGAATACTCTTGGCGGGTGTTGCCAATCGGTCCTGATGATTCTCAGACCTCGTCGGGCGACCCGGACGCCGTCGCTCAGTCCAGTTTTTACACCGTCGGATTTTCGGGAACGCCGATTGGTGTCAATGGGTCGCAAGTCACCGATTCGTCTGGACCGCCTTCCATAGAATGGGAGAAGGTTCTCGGTGCTGTAAGCTATGAGATTTTGATCGCTCGAGATGAGGATGTGGACGACGTGGTCTGGGCGGATCATTGCGAAGGGACCTCTTATATCTATCCCCTCGCCGCTCGCGCTTTGACACCCGGGGAGCACTTCGTTCGAGTCGACGCTTTCGACGAGTTTGGTGTCAGAATGGGGACTTCTGAAGTACAGCCGTTCACTTCCGTCAAGTGGGATACTCAAGGTTTGACGGAATGAGTCCCAGGGTTTCCGGAAGAACTCGTCAGGCCGCGAAGGTTCTTTTTGTTTCGGCGATATTGACCATGCTGGTGGCGTTGTTGCCTCAGTTCCGCAAGGTGGAACTGTCCTTTTACGACACTAGAATGGATTATTGGCAGCTATATTCCTCGCCTCTTGACGCGAGAATTCGCTTGGTCACCCTCGAGGACAGCAGTCGGAAAGAGGGTTGGAACGACCAAAAAATTCTTGAATTTCTTCGTGATTTACAGGCCGCTGGAGTCACCAGGACTTACGTCTATGGAGAGGGGTTCTTTTCCGACCCTACCAGCGAGACACATTTGCCCTCGAATGTAACATTCCAAGCGTCGCTCGGCGGGAGTCAAGAAGAGGTCGAGAGGCTAGCGGACGCGGATGGGATGATACGCAGTTTTCCCCTCAACGGAGCCATGTATCTGCTAGCGCGGGACCTGGCATCTACTCTTCAGGCCGCGCCCTTTATTCCGAATGGTGATAAGTTTTTTATAGAATTCGAGACCGTTAGTGGGCAAGTCAAGGACGAGCAATTGCTAAACTCCCTCGCCCCCATGCCGGTACAAAACGTGGCGCAGATCCTAAGGGACCCGGATTTCCGAGGTCGTTTCTCCGGCTCTATCGTTCTGATGGGGCGACTGACTCCCGACAGCGGAACCACGAGTCTCAAAACCCCGGCAGGGCCTATGTTTCCCTACACCTTGCAAGCTTGTGCCGTCAATACGTTCCTGGATGGCTGGAATCTCAATCGATACGGGTTCGCGGTGTCTTTCTTTTTAGCTCTGTTAGCGATGTCCGTGTTCGCTTTCGGTTTGAGCGGAAGAAAGCCAAGTCGTGTTGCTCTGGGCGGGGGTCTGGGTCTCCTCTTCTTGTTTGTCGCGTCGTTCTTCTTGCTCCCTTTGCAACTCGATTTTCAAGTCGCCCTGTTGTTGGTGGGGGTGTTTCTCACCATCACGGTTTTGATTTTCGCGGAGGCCCAGCGTGCTAGGAACGTCCTTGGAAACTTCGGCGGCGTGGAAGATTCCGAACTCACCGGTGAGGAGACAGAGGCGACCATTGTTTTCACCGAGTTGCCTAAATATCTCTTCGAGTTGGAGAAACACCAAGGTAAGGAACTTCTCTCTCGCCGGCGCGACTACAACACCCTGTTGGAGGCCATCGCTCGAAAGTATCATGGTCGGGTATTGGACTACCAAGGGGACGCCCAGATGTTGGGATTTGGCCTGCGCCACGAACATGATCCGGACCACGCCTTGGAAGGAATAGCCGCGGCGTTGGAGATTGTCGCCACGATTCCAGAACTCGCTGAGGTTTGGAATCTTTCTAAGGACGATCTGCAAGTGCATGCTGGAGTCTGCTCCGGAACGGTTGCTCTGGGGCACGTGGGCGCAGACCAGAAGCAAGACATCGCGGCCATCGGAGATACCACCAACACCTCAGCCCGACTGATGGGGGCGGCGAGGAAGTGGGGGTTACCGGTGGTGGTGGCAGAGACCACTTACAACGCGTCTCAGGGGAAAGTCTCAGGCGAGAGCCTTCCACCGGTGGAACTGAAAGGAAAAAGCGCTCCGGTCGCTGTCTATTCCGTTCAAACAGTGGACGAAGAATGGCGCCAGTCGAACCTCAAAAAGGTTAAAGACTTCACTCAGAAGGGGGGGACCTTGAGCTATCATCGCGAGAGTCGGGCGGACCTGGG
>JBBKWP010000347.1:0-7827 GCA_037968995.1 Candidatus Xenobia bacterium | reverse complement strand
GGTTTCCATTCCTTTCGGAGAAGAGTGATTCGGCTCGTTGTTCGCCGATCTCTCCCTCACCGAGCGGGGTACCGCCAGCATAGGCTTGCAGTAACAGGTCTTGTCGGGCGTTTTCATGGTTTTTCAAGGAAGAAAAAACGGCTGCGCGCTCCGTTCCTGACCCATCCCAACCTTCAGTATCAAAGAGACCTCGCTTCCAGCTGGGAGCAAGCTTGCAGGAAGCTCTATAAAGGGCAGGATCGGAGACCAATTCGGGATCGGGAGCGTCGCCGTTGGGGTATCTGTGCACGAAATAGTCATCCGGGTGCCCAAGTCTATGGATTGAATTGCTATTCTCACTCTCACCGCCGATGCTCACATAGACGTCTTTGTCGCGATGAAAGGACTTGGCGGCTTTGGTTGCGGAGATCTCTTTATATCCATCGCTGAAAACTTTTGGCTTGTGGAACTTTCCACCGTCGGCGGCGATGTTGGTGAATGCATTTTTCTGAATGTCCATGACCTAAGATTAGTCATCGTGGCTCACTTAAGAGTGTCGGTACGACAACGGCTTGTAACAAGATTGTTAATGGCTCAACATTTCAGGGTCTCCTCGAAGATTGCATTTTCTCCGCGTCTCCGTCAGTGAGCGAACTGCTGAGCCTCATCCTCTTGTTTGGCTGTGTGGTCGGGTCGTTTAGCAAACCACTCCAGTACTCGTTTCATATCTCTCAATAGCAGGTCCGCTTGGTCTCGGCTGAAGCCCTGTTTGACCACCACCCGCTGGACGACTAAATCTTCTCGATTGGCCGGCATCGGATAGGCGGGGACCAACCAGCCACTCTCTCGAAGGCGCTCGGCCACATCGTAGAGGTTGAAATTGACGTCGTACCCTTTCTTGATGCGCCAGGCGAACACGGGGATGTCGCTTCCGTTGGAGATCAATTGGAACGGTCCGAGTTTTGCGATCTCCTCGGAAAGGTACATCGCTACGTCCTGGCAGGCTTGCTGGATGAGGGTGTATCCCTCCCGGCCCAGACGTAAGAAGTTGTAGTATTGAGCGATGACCTGGTTTCCGGGGCGGGAGAAATTGAGAGCGAAATTGGGCAGATCTCCGCCTAGGTAGCTACAATGAAAGATCAGCTCTTCGGGCAACTGTTCCTGGTCTCTCCAGATGATCCAGCCTACGCCGGGATAGACCAGTCCATACTTGTGACCCGAGGCATTGATGGACTTGACTCTTTCCAGTCGGAAATCCCACTTCAGTTCCGGTTGGAGAAAGGGAGCGATAAAACCGCCGCTGGCGCCGTCCACGTGCACGGGGACGAACCAGCCTTTGTCCTTCTCCAATCGCTCAAGTTCCTCACAGATCCGCTCCACGGGCTCGTAGCTTCCGTCGAAGGTACTACCCATGATCGCGACCACACCGATGGTGTTTTCGTCGCACATCTCGGCCGCGGCGACCGGACAGAGATGATAGCGTTCCCCTTCGAGAGGAACGAATCGCGGTTCGACTTCCCAATATCGGCAGAACTTCTCCCAGCAGACCTGAACGTTGCTCCCCATCACGAGGTTCGGCGTGCCGGGCGTCTTTCCGGCTTTCTTCAACCGCTCTCGCCAGCGCCACTTGAGAGCCATACCGCCCAGCATAGCGGCTTCGCTGGAACCTATGGTGGAACACCCTGTGGCCTCCGGGGCGTCGGGTGCGTTCCAAAGGTGGGACAGCATGCGAACGCAGCGCATCTCAATCTCAGCCGTCTGAGGATACTCGTCTTTGTCGATCATGTTCTTGTCGAAGGCTTCCACCATCAACTGACGGGCTTCAGGTTCCATCCAAGTAGTCACGAAAGTGGCCAGGTTCAAACGAGAGTAGCCGTCGAGGGTCAACTCATCGTGGATCATGTTGTAAGCGGTCTTGGGGGGTATCGCCCGAAGCGGCATTTCCGCGCGGGCGGCGGCCTGACTCATGACTTTGCTACCGTATAGCGGTATGCGATCTGTTTCTAAATCTTCCATGGGTAAATGATCTCCTTGGCTTACCATTGGAGACCGAGCCGCAAAACCCTTAGTTGGTTTGCCCTGGCTCTCCACGGCCTGGATTCCTTACTCCTGGGAACAGTCGAAACGGATTTGCCCGCAAGCCTATAGGCGCGGAATTGTTCCACCCCCGGGACTCCCCGTGGGGAGTTCCGGGCAGGCGTCGTTAACAGTTTTTTAACGCGGGCAACGTATTCTCGTCACCAAGAGAACGTGACCCAACATTGGGCCGATAGGAAATCGAGATGAACATGAAAGTTATGCGGCAAAACTCCCGACAGTTCGTTGGTGCGAAATTCGCGGGGCCACCGTCCCCGAACATTCGGACCGCTCACCTTCCAGTAGGGCAAGGCGAACACAATGGCGACGTCTATGGCGGTTCAACTTTCACCTTGCCGTCGCGTAGTCGAGGGTCGGCACTGCCCGGCATGCTCGTTGCCTTGGCCTCGGTGCCCTTGGCTATCGCCGCACGCTCCCCCGCGCTCGCTGTGGTAGGTGGCGTCGTTGGCCTAGCACTGGCGTTTGGCTCCGACGAGTAGAGCCCGCTTCGCTCAACGACGCCGCAACGCCGCAATCTCGCCGCCGCCCTCACGCAACGACGCCGCAACTCCGCCATCTCGCCGCGCCGTCACGCAACTCCGCGTAACGCAGTTCCCCAGATCCGAGAAAAGCGGTAACAGGTTACGAAAAACGAGGATCACCGACATTTGGGGGCCGCATCGCCTCGATGGTCCGCCGTCGCAACTCCGCAGTTCCGCAGATCCGAGAAAAGCGGTAACAGGTTACGAAAAACGGGGATCGCCGACGTTTGGGGGCCGCATCGCCTCGATGGTCAGCCGCCGCAACTCCGCCGTCACGCACCCCAGCCAGACTCGGCTTAAAGATCCACTCAGGCTTGGGTGCGCCTCTGAGGCGTCGTGGGGAAACGGTGTCGACCCAAGGTCGGAGTGCGGATGCGACCAGCGCAACAACACGCGATGATCCAACGATCGTCTCCCATGGCGACTCGACCTCAAAGCCTCTTGATGTTGGGTCCGTTTAGGCCTATACTTTTATCATGAATTTGAGGCCGCTCGAGGCGGGGCGTTTGGTAGACTGGTCGCCGCAGCGATCCACTACCACCGTCACTCAGGTCATCGACGCCTCGCCGGTGGACATCTTAGTCTCCACCCACGCCAGTCCGACCAACGGGCTGATGACCAAGCCGGTTCCGACGAGGTCCACAGCGTCCGCCCCGGACATCGTCCTTGAGACTACGCCCCCCAAGCCCCAGACGCCGTCCCAGTCTCCCTCGTTGAAGTTACTCAGGGAGAAGATGTTTGCCGTTCACGCGACGGACTTGGTTCCGCAGGGCGGCGTGATGGTGGCGGGTGCTCGAGCCATCGATCCTGAGAAAGCCGACAAAGAGCCGGCCTCTTTTCGCCCGACACTTCACTTCGCGTTGGGAGAAATGGTCCGCCCGCACGGCCGCTCGTCTTGGGAAGAAAAGAAGTATGCTGTCGTTCTTCCCCTTAAGGACCTAGAACCACAGTTGACCAATGTCGCTCCCCACGACAGCTTCATTCTGGGCAACTTCAGGATTCCGGAAGGCGCCATCTTCCTGGCGCCTGAGGGAGCGGAGTTGGAAGGTCTACCCGACGATGTCTCGGTCAGACGTTACAAAGGCGACCTTCGTAAGGCCGTAAGCGCAACTATCGAAGACAATGGCGGATGGCCGGTCCAGATGTCTGGGGTGACGAGCGACGATCCGGCCCGTATCGGCGAGCGAGACATTAACAATCCCACGTTTTTCAAGTCTCTCCTGGATGAGCGACCGGACTTATCCTTCGGTACTCACATCGGCTCCGAAGTGGGGGAGGCCTATCGGTTTGGAGTTGTGGAACAGTCACTGCTGCAACTGACAAGGCAGTGGGATAGGTTCGGATTTCCTCTCGAAACCGGGTCTGTTAAACTCTACCGCGCGCTGATCGACCACAATCTCGAACGCCTTCAGGTGGTCGACCATCCCGCCGCCCGCGAAGCGGTAGAAGCCAAGAGGCAGCACATCTCCTCGTATCTCAAGCTGACCGATGTCGATATCGGTCTGAGGCAACGCGGCCTGAGTCTGGCCAGTACCTCGGAGTCCACTCAGAAGTTAGCCTGCAAACTGTCGGTCCTCGGTCCTCTCGGCGCTATCCTCTTGAAATCGCAGCTCAGCGTGGCCGAGGAAGGACCGCCCAGTGTTGGGGGTTTGGTGGAAGCTTTGTCGGCGCTGCCGCCCAACGAAGTCAAGGAATTTCAGGCTAAGAATCCGGACGTGTTCGAAGGGGTGGACCCGGGCGTGTTCCAGGCTCGCTACGGAGTCAGCCGTTGGCTCCACCAACGTGAGGACAAAGAGGGCCTCGAGGCCTGGGTGCTCGAGGGGATCGGGTCGGCCAAACACCCTGTGGGGCTGCTCGAAGAACTCAAGGAAAATTTGAAACAAAACTCCCATCGTAGCGAAACCGCCCTCTCGATTCTGCGTCGCCCGGTCGTGCAGATGAACCTGGCCCAGGAAGACGGCATGACCTTCAGCCCCGGCGGTCCCCAGTCGGTGATGGACGCAATTAAAGCTCATCCGAAAGCTAGGAGAGGTTTGGAAGCGTGGAGCCCACAGGTCGCGCCCGACCAAGAGAAAGCGTTAGAACTTCTCGAGAAAATGGAGTTGGTACGGTCCCTCTCGGCTTGCTCGCAACCGGACTTTGAAAGCGCCGTATCCAAAGCCCATCAGCAGGATTGGAATCAACGTGATTTGGAAAGACATCTCGAAGAGATAGGTAAGCCCATGAACACCGTGCGCTTCCCCGACCAGATGCGCGGCGGGGACACATTAGGAGCCTATGAGTTGCTGCGCCGGGACGGTTCAGTCCACCTAGATCTCTCCCCCGATCTCTGGAACTCCACGGACTCGCTCCTGCAGCTTTACAACCGATCCGAAGTCTGAGTTGAGGCGCAGTCCCACCCGACGGAAACGTCCTGTTCCGCTCGTTAAAGAAGGCGGGGCGGGGGTTTAGTCGATCCAGTTTCGATGTGAATGTTTCCACGGAAAGTGGATCGGCGAGAGCAGGCCTCGCGAAGGTGGATCGGCGAGAGCAGGCCTCGCGAAGGTGGATCTAGGCTGACAGGCGCTTGAAGGCTTCTTTGATGGCGGCCTCGGCGTTGACGGCGCCGTGTCCTTGACCCGCTTTGTCGCCGGCCACGGGCCGGGCGGTCGAGAACAAGATTTCACGAACGTCGTCAGGCGTGAGTTTAGGATTGGCTTCGTACATATGCGCCACCACACCGCTGATGATGGGGGCGGCTTCGGAAGTACCGTTCTGGGCGATGTAGGCCACGTGGCCCGCGTTGTCACCTTCGGAAGCCTTCACTTCGTAGCAGCGCAGCACTTGTTCGCGCAGCGCTTGTTCTGGCATCTGCAGGACGGATTCTGGTAGCCATCCCCTTTGCACCTGTTTGGTGGCCAGCATCTTCACGGTTTCGATGGGGCCCTTGAGAGTTACGAGAGCGAATTTCGTGTTTTTGGCGTTGAGTTGCTCAAAGCTAGACCCGGGAGCGTTTGTGCTCATCACGTTCATTCCGGGGGCAAGGATGTCCGGCTTGCTCTCTCCAGTCGCAGACAACCCACGGCTTGAGAAAGGGGCTATCGAGTCGTCAGAGAGGTCCTGCGGAGTGCCGTTCGTGTCCAGTGCGCCGACGGCGATCACGTGAGGATTTCCAGCCGGGGTCATGATCGGCATATTGTCGGCGAAGTTACCGGCGCCGGCCACCACTGTGATGCCGGCATCGTGAGCGCTCTGCAGCGCCTCACCGATGGGGTCGAATAGTCCATTCGGTTTCATTGTCTCGGGGTCTAAAGTCTCCACCATAGGCAACACGAACGAGCAGTTGAAAACCTTGATGTTGAACTCTTTGCTGTGCGCTACCGCCCACTGGATGCCGGCCGCGACGGATTTCGAATTGGTTTCCCATCCGGCTTGGGGATCCAGATTCGCTTTCATGGCGAAGAGCTTTGCATCAGGCGCAACGCCCCTAATTTCGCCATTGGAAGAAGCGCCATTACCGCCCACGATTCCCAAAACCAATGTGCCGTGGCCGACAGGGTCGGCGTCGAACCGGTCCTCAGGCGTCAAAGCGACTTCGTCCACGCGCCCTTTCAGATCGGGATGGGTGGTATCGAATCCCTGGTCCATGACCACCACACCGACGCCTTTGCCGGAGGTCGACAACTTTCCGACATACTCGGTGGGGCTCTCCCAAAGTCTTCGCTGTGTGGGTTGAATGAACATAAGCCTAGGATAGACAACGAGCATGAAAAATTCATGAAAAAGGGATTGTTAACTGTGTTAAATGTTTGTGGAGCACTCCTTTGAGTCGAATGATCTGATATTCTAGAGCTACCCCAGGAGGCCAGTATGAACATATCACCCTTGTTTTTGGGAGGTCCCCCCCGTAAAAAGCTCCAGATCTTTGAAGTCATCCTGGTGTTGGCGGTCGCGAGCTTCAGCTTGTCTCTCGCCAGCAATACGTCGATGACGGAAAACGTGGTCCTGCCCGAAACTGTGGGTTCGTTTTCGCGGAAGGTTCCCGTCGTCGCCCAAGAGGCAGACCGACTGCGTGAAGAACGGGCGAGACTGGCAACGATGACGCTCACCAACCTTCGCGAACAACTTGGCAATGATGTCCATTTGGCCCTAAGGATCGAACTCGATGCACCTCTCACACTGGAGCGTCTGGACGGGGCACGGGAACTCGAAAACGCTGCAGAGGATGCTGTCCGTAGGGGAGTGTTTATTTGCTATCGGACGTCCTATCGAGATGTATCGATCTTTCTTGACATCCGCACCACGGGTTTGAGTCAGCTCGAGAAAAAAGCACTGGCACGGCGCGCCGAGCGGGCAATCCTATTGAGGGACGTCCGCGTCTTCGGAACCGTTCGCGACAGTCAAGGGCCACTGGAAATCGAGGGACACCAGGCTCACGAATTTCGCTTCGAACCCTCGACCTTCGCGGCGGAACGAGAAGCCGAAGACGGGATAGTGACGGATACTGTGGTGACCAAACGGGAAGTGTTCGAAGATGTCCGACTTTAGGACCTACTTGAGGGTGGTGTGGGCCCCAAGCTTATAGAGTGTCTGGAGTGCGGGGGGCTGAGCGCATCGTTGGGTAACGATTATCAAAGCGCTCCCGTCCGTTCCCACATGGTTTTACTCCTCTGCTATGGTTAGCAGACGAATCGATTTGATTTTGGCGTTGTCGGAGAGGTCGCTGTCGGCCAGCGTCTGGTACTCTCCGCTCAAAGCTGCCTTGCCGTGATAGTCCTGGGTCTCGAAATGGACCTGCACGGAGTCCACCTTGGCACTGGTGGCGAATAGGGTGTCACTGACGTCTGTGTAGTGAAGTGTGGGCTTGGTCAAAGCTTGTTTCAGCTCGCCCCAGGTGGAGCCAACTCGATAACTCGCTTCATACGCAACCTTGTCGCTCACGATCTCAATTTCCTCGATGAGTCCTTCTCCGTCGAGCTTGGCCCGGCCCAGGTATTCGCCTTTGAAAAGAATGTTGGCGTACTGGACTTCTTCCGTCATACCTTCGGCTGTCTCGGTGACCGTGACCACTTTGTGGGTAACCCCAAGGACAGAACCTTCAGCCGGAAGCATCTTGTTGAGTTTATAAGCCTCTAAACCTTGGTCGTTTAGGGTGGGTGGGTCTTGTGCGAGCCCGGGGGTCAGGAGCAAAGTCAAACAGGCGAAGGTCAGTAAAAGTTTTCTCATGCGGGGTCGGTTCCCGCCCTTCGGG
>JBBKWP010000346.1:0-26775 GCA_037968995.1 Candidatus Xenobia bacterium | reverse complement strand
GTCGGTTCGCGCTTGGGGGGCTATTTCCTGACCTTTTTTTTGGGACGTCGGGGCGCGGATTTCCCGCATCGGAGCCTGCACCCGGACCAGAGCCTGCACCAGCCCCCGCAATAGAGCCTGCACCTGCTCCAGCGTCAGCTTCCGCATCGGAGCCTGCACTCGCACCCGCTCCCGCATCAGAGCCTGCACCAGCCCCCGCCCTCGCACCCAAGCCAGAGTCGGCTTAAAGATCCAGTCAGGCTGGGGTGCAGGATGAAATTGAGTATTGATGGTGGAACCTAGGGCTCTGTTGAGCTCTAAAGTTAGGGCCGCGTCGAGGTACGGATGGGCGCCGGGCCGAGGGGATGAAGTGATATGGGCTGGAAGGTTTCGATCATAGGCTCGCTAGTGGAGACGCCTCCGGATCTGGATGAACTGGCGCATTCCTTGGGGTACTCTGAGTTCGACCAGGAACTTGCTTTAGACCGAGCACTCTATCCGGCGCCTGGACTTTCTTTGGCTTATTGGAATGGAGCTGTCATTCTCTTTTCTGAAGACTTGACCATGGAGTGGCTCCATAGCCCCTTGAGCACACCCGCGAACCAGCGATTCCTCGCGGCATGGCCGAAACAAGACATTTACGCCGGTTCCCTGCACAGCGTGTCGGACTACTACGGTTTCAGTTGGGTCAACGAGGCTAATCGGATCCGGTGTCGGGTGGGTTGTGCCGATGAGGGCGATATGATTTTAGAGGGAACCGCTTTCGAATGGGAGTCTCAGTTTCACTCGTCAGAGGATGACTGGTTTGACGGAGAGGGTGCGGTGTTCCATCATTTGATGCCTCTGTTTGGCTGTCGAATGGATGAAGCCGCTGAGGAACTTTTCGCTCTGCCTTTCCGTCGCTACAAGAAAAAACGCCCCGAAAGCTGGCTTTCGGGAGCGAGGACTTGGTTTCGTCGGATTATCGGCTGAGACTTCAAGACGATTTTGCAGTCCGAGTCGACGAACGTCGCGCCTCGATAACCTGTTCACAAAATTCGGTTCTTTGTTCAGTGCCGTGTAGTGTTCCCGACGCCATAATGGGTCAATGGTCACACCGAGAATAAAGTTTGCACTAAACGAATGATGGGGCTGATGTTCTATGTTAAACTGTGGCGTCTGTGTCTATGAAGATCATCGTTGGATATTCATCACCGAAAAGTCGGCGCCGCCGGGCTTTTAGTCTGGCTGAGGCTTGCGTGGCCCTGACGCTTCTAACGGGCAGTGTGATTATGGCCGCCACCCTCTACCAGACGTCTTTAGATATTGGCCGCAAGATCGAAAAGCGCTTAGATGCTGCTTACATTGCTCGCCAAGAGTTGGTAGCGGTCCGTCAGTGGCTCAAAGACTTCGACCACTTTCGAAATCCCACCGGCTACCCAAACACTGAGCAAGATAGGGATGGGTTTAAAACCAAAATCACATTGACCCCGATGGAGACTGCCAGTCCAAACCGCTCCTTCGAGGAAGGCTACGCCGTCAAGCGGCAACTCAGGTCGTCCTACCTGAAGGTTGACGTCTCGGTGCGAAGAGGCACGGATGACTTTCGACTGAGCAGCATTGTAGGCACTCCCCGACGCGAACTTTCGATTGAGCCTGTCAAGATCGACGCCCTGGTGTCAAGTATGGCTAAAGATGAAAGGGCAAAGATGCAAGTTCGGTTGCTCGATTCCTCAGGGCGAGAGATCGAAGACGTCTTTTTTCAGTGGAGCGTTCGGCCCGTCGACGGAGTGGCCAATTTGAGGTCCGTATCACGAGATGGAAAGGAAGCTACTCTGCTCAATCGCAGCGTCAAGCGGGATGGAACGCCGATATGGACCGGGGGGACCTGTAAAATCTGGGCCGGAACGACCTATGCAGGAAAAGAGGTAGGGTTTGAGAGCAGCCCTATCCTTTTGGACAAATGATGAGGTCTCAATTTCAACGAGGATTTTCGCTGCTAGAATCGCTTTTGGTCCTGATGGTGTTCGCTGTCAGTCTGGGCCTGATTACCAAGCTCTTCAGTGAATACAGTCGAGTCGCACGGCAAGTAGAGAGTCGCCAAGATTGGGACAAGACCCGCTTAGCTGTGCAAAGAATGTCCGAGGAGATCTACGAGGCTCTCACGGTCAAGGTCTCGGATCACAATATCTCTTTCCAGAAGATCGATCCATCGAGTCACCTCAAACGTAGGGATTTGACTCTCGATCCCGTTCAGAGTTTTGATCCCTACGGTAAAGGCTTCCAGGTAACGGTGGGATACTACCTCAAGGACCGAGAGCTTGTCAGAACTCTTGTTCCCACCTATGGCGTACCTGCGTCCTCGACTATGACCGGCGACATCGAGGCTCTGACATTTTCGAAAAAGGACGACGTTATCGTCATCCGCGTCACCGCGCAAACCGGCTTCAAAAAGGAATCGGCGGATTTTTGGGTGGAGACCCTATGAGACGTGGCCCTCGCGGATCACTTCTGATCGTGGTGCTGTTGATCACCGCCGTCCTCTTCGTGGGAGGCTTGGCCTTGAGTGTTCAACAGCAGAAAAGATACGCTGCCGCTGTCACCGAGACTCAGTCCTTGCAAGCCTTATCGTTAGCCGAGGCGGGCTTGGAAGACGTTCGAGTGAAACTGGATAAGGATCCTGATTTTCCTCCGAAAGGTACGCCGGACCAGACGGCCTTTACCTATTCCGAGGCTCTGCTCGGAGAGGATGGACAGAAGCTTGGAAGTTACACGGTCACTGTTGACAGTCGGTACGCCGCGCCTCCCTTTGAGTTCTTCTTGGTGCGTTCCCAGGGAGAGGTGGATGGCACTCGAGAGTCTCAAATCGTAAAGATCATCACCGGCGAGGTGGATGTCGCCACAAGAACGCTAAAAATGCGGGCTCAGGAGAGAATGTAATGAGAGCATGTCAGGATCGAGGGTTTTCTCTCATAGAACTCATGCTGTCGGGTGTTCTTCTGAGCTTGCTTCTACTTCTGGGCCTCTCCTCTTTGAGAACCGCACCCGCTCGTACAGGCACGAAAGGTGCGGCGACCGCTGTCAAGGCGTTTTTGGAGGAAGCGGCCTCTCTGGCTCGGGCCCGTAACATACCTGTGGCCATCGGCATCCCGGACGGAGCATACTCGAGCGAACTGTTTCTTTTGAGTGGTCATCAAGATCCTCGGATCGTCCAGCGATTGAACCTGGGTGGGGACTTCCCCGGTGTTGTTTTAATGACCGGAAGCCCCAGTACGTCTTCACCGCCGTCATTAGGACTCTCAGACGGCACTTTTGATCCCAATGTTTGGGAAAGCCGGCACCCCAAGATGAAGCTTTTGGCCTTTCTGCCCTCGGGAGAGGTGCGAAGCCGCGGGGTCCCGTTCTGGAACGACGGCTATCCTCTTTTGCTTAGCTACGGAGCTTCGTCTGGCGACTCAGAGAACGGGCCGACTCGCGTTGCCTTTCCTCAGACGGTTTCGATAGGGCCTTTGGGAGATATTCGACAAACTACGGGGGCGGGGATCGCTTTCGGAAATCCGGAGGAGGTCGCGGCCGCCCTCCCCTCGGCGCCAACGGTTTCGGGCCTCACGGTTTCGGGGCTTCCTGAGCCTCCACGTCTCAAGCCGATTACGATTTTTCCCAACCCGGACCGAATCGATCTCCCACCCGGCGTCGACGCGAAGGTAGATCCTAGTGGATACCTGACTATGGTCAGCCAGGCCGAGAGCGACGAGAACGTCCCGCTGTACTGCCAATGGATCACCGAGAACGGGGACGGCGGTCGTCTCTCCGCCTCTGAGAAAGTGCCGATGACCTACGATCGGGTAAAGGGCTACTGGGTGTCACAATGGCACTGGAGACCGCCGGATGTCTACCAGGACAAGTATCGAGTGGAGTGTCAGATTACCGATATCTTCGGGCAAAAGGCTATCAAGGGGAGCATCGTCACCACCTTGGATATCGGAGTGTCCCAGGCCAAGCAGCGATTGCTTTTTGGCTCAGACAATCGTTTCGGCACGGGAACGACTCTTCTCACAATGTTGGAAGACGGCGCGGGCGAGAAACGGCTGTTTGTTCCGTCCCCCGGTGATCAGGACCGCGTGGGCGCCTGGTCTCCCGATGGCGCGCGGATCGTGACCTCGTTTCGGGGCAACGGGCAACCCGACCAACTCTACGTGGTGAATGCTGACGGCAGCGACCGCCGACCTGTCACTTCCGGTGGCGGTGGGGCCGGCAACCCGGAGTGGTCTCCCACGGGAACTTCGATAGCTTTCAACAGGGAGTCCGGCGGTGTTCGAGACGTTTGGGTGGTCAGCGCGGACGGCAGCACGACGCGTAACCTCACCAGCGGTTTCTCGCCCGACGCCAACCTCAATCTTTGGCAAAACGGATATCTCCCCGCGGTCTGGTCTCCCGATGAAAAGTATATCGCTTTTTTCGCGTCGCAAATCTGGGTGGTGAACGTAGCCACCAAAGCCACCGCCAAAGTGAGTGGATCCAAGAACGCCACGCGTTGGGCCTGGGCGCCCAATTCCAAGGAGATCGCCCTGCTCGCCGGCGGAGAGATCTTTACTTATCCTCTAGACGAAACTTGGCCGTCAGAACCCACCCGTCGAACCCAGAACGCTCAAGCCAATACGTCCCTTCAGTACTCTCCTGATGGGAGCAAGATCGTCTTCCTCTCCAGCGGAAACCTAGAGACCGTGGCTGTGACGGCTTTCGGGGTGGACCCGACCACGCCCACGCCGACGCAGCAAATCACTTCTGGCGGTGGCTGCGCTTGTCCGGGATGGCTTGACGACGAAACTCTGTCCTACAGAAAGAGCGAGGATATTTACGTTCTCACCCTCGGCGAGGCGCCTAAGAACCTAACGGATCATCCCAGACCGGATTGGTTTTACGGATGGACCAAAGACCTCTCGGGAGTTTTCGAGCCTTAGACTTTTACATTTTGGCAACATGAGAGGCACCTGTTTGTCAGTGGCCTGATCAGGTCAATCCAATAGATTGGGACTATCGACACGGCGGTTACCGAAGCCAGTCGTGGAAGAATCGGAGAGCCCAATGAGTTATTTAGAACTGCCGCCTACCCTAGTGGAAATCCTCAATACCTATCTTTATGAGGAAGCTGTCGACGAGTCCGCTGTTCGCCGCTTACAATGCGAGTTGGAGCAGACTCTCAGACGCTCCGTTCCCCGCGACCAGGCACAAGAGGCCAATTTGGCCAACGCCTGCTACCTAGCCGAGCAGTTGCTGCAGGGCCTCTATGCCGGAGTTTCGATGGACGCGCTGCTGACAACCTCGTACGCTCTCAACGGCGAGTTAAATCAGCTGGACCAAGCGGCCCGCGGCGTGAATTTCGTGACCATTCCCGAAATCGACAACCTGTTGATCACGGCCCAAGCGATTCACAACAAACAGTTGGAGGCGACCGCCATCTTGCCCGCATTGAGAGAGGCGACCGCCGCCCGGGTCCGACTATCCCGTCGCTTTCGGCTCCTCTGCCTTACCGGAACGCTGAAAGCTCCCTCGAAGGGCGCAGTTCGTAAAGCCCTCAAGGAACTGCGTCTGAGTCTAGCCGTCATTGGTAGCGATCTCAGCAAAGGTGCCCGCGCCGTTCGGGCCGCCGCGAAACAACTCGAGCCGCTGGAGCGAGGCCCCCGAGCCCTGCCGGTCGCTGGACTACCAATAGACCTGGGTTTTCTCTTGACGGCTCTCGAAAAATCCGAACCGAGCGCGGCTCTTCGAGATGAGTTTTATAAGAACTGGTATTCTGAACTCGTCGACCTTTGGGAGGGTCTTCGTGACAGCCTTCTCCTTGCGCCTTCAGTTCGTGACGCACTCGTTGGCGAAGTCGAGGACTGCTTGGACTGGATGGCGGAAGACTTCGACTTGAGCCCCAGCGAGCTAAAAGAGGGAGTCGCGGACTTCTTGGATTCCTGGAAACAGTTACAGGAGCAGCGCCTCACCCTCGAGGGCGTTTGGGGAACGGGCTTGGAACGTCTCGGGTTGGCTCTGGTGGGAGCGAGCACGGGTCGAGTTCCGGATTTCGTGCTGGCCGAAATCATGCACACCTACCGCAGTGTCGCTTGGAACTCCGAAATCAGGTCTCGAATCGTCACTTATTTGAGAAACGGTGAGCGAAGATCGCTGCTGTCAGCGCTCGAATCGGTGCGGGAGACAGCAGCGCAACTCCAGCAGATAGACACCTATCTCGTCGGGCGCCAATGCGTGCACTGCCAACACGAGTATGGTGAACACGCTCCCGAGTACTGTATCGACGGGGAGCTACACTGCTACTTCGAGGCCAGCGCATGATGACAGATTTTCGACCTCACGCGGACAGAACGTGCCATCAACCCCCAGCGACAACGATTCCAAGGAGGAACAACGAAATGGAGATTTCAAGAATGGGCAGAGAGTCTAAAGAAACCGAGCGCGGCCCGACGCTCGGCGTCACGAAGCGAAGCACTTTCGGCCGCCGGAAGAACTCCTTCCCCCTCGATTCGATCTGCTTCGAAGGCGAGCATTCGCATTCCTTACCCAGCTATCAGACCGGCCCCGCGATGACTCTACCTTACACAGCGGATTCGCTGCCGAGCCGGTCGGTTTTCGGTCGCTTCGTCTGGCGACATCTGGCCGAAGAGTAGACGGTGCAAGGAAGTTCTTGTGATACTGACAATTCCTTAAGATGAAAAGCACGACTTTTAAGATTCTCATATTAGAGGATGACGACGACCTTCGGGAGATGCTCGCCGACGTGCTCGACGAGCAGGGATATGAGGTCACCGCCGTGGCTACGGGGGAGGAAGCAATCAGCTTCGCCGCCGGGGAAGCCTTCGATCTTTTCATTGCCGATATTCGCATGGAAGGCATGGGCGGGTTGAAGGCGATCGAAGAAGCCCGTGATCATCAAAAGGAATTGGGCAGTCTGGTCATCTCCGGATGGGCCAGCGAAGAAGAGACTCTGGAAGCAGTGCGACTGCAGGTTGGCGGGTATCTCAAAAAGCCGTTTTCCATGTCGGACCTCATCGATCGTGTGAAGAGCCTACTCACGGCCCGTCACGAACAGTTGCGCCGGGAGCGAGAAAAGGAACTGCTGCGGTCCACGGCCCTGTGGTCGCTCGAGACCTTAGCGCGAGTGTCTGACCAAGCCGGGTTTCTCGCCCCTCGTGGAGCGTTGTTGAAGATTGAGTCTGTGGCCGGTATGCTCGCTGATCTTTGTGATCTGGACCCGATCATCGTTCAGCAAGTTCGAGTCGGAGCATCCGTGGCCGCGCTCGTTGACATTGGGAATATAGCCCCCCCTGAGATGGTGGAGAAGAATTCCGCTTTGCATCCTCTCTTCGAGGTGCTTAAAGGCTACAAGCAGTCGGTGACACAGGCACCGGACACTCCTTTGACATCGCAAATCGCGGGGCTGGCCTTGGCTGTCGCGCTGAGAGATCCCGACGAGGAACTCCCCGACCTGCAATGGATTCAGGACCAATATCCTCACCGTTTTTCGGAGTCGCTTCTTGCAAAGTACCAAACCTTACAGGAGAGGTTCAGTCAAAGCCTTCAGCCTGCTCCGGAAATGCTCTTGGGGTTGAGAAGTCCCACCAGCATTTCTCGCAGTCTACTTTCCGTCGCCAAAACGATGGAAGCCTGCGGAGATCCGCGCAGCGCTTGGTCGGCCTATCTGAAGCTTCTAGAGGGAGAGGGAATGGTGCGGGAGGCGACGGCGGCTTGCCTGGGTCTGGCCCGCTTGGCCATCAAGCAGAAGGACCTCCAAGCCTCAGCAAAATGGGCTCTGGAAGCCCCACGCCGAGCAAAGCCTTTGGGTCCCAGCGCCTTCGGACAGGCGGCTTTGGGATGCGGTCTGATTTTGCAAGAGATAGGCCACGAGCAGGCGGAAGCCTCTCTGACAGCGGCGGTGCGAGTCTTAGAGAAGATCGGACTTGTGGGGTCGGCGGCCATTGCCAAGATTGCGCTCGACGACCACCAAGATCTGGAAAGAACCCTTCAGATACTCGCCAACCCGGCCCACTGGGACCAAGTTTCCACGGCCGCTCCCCGGATCTTGCCTAAGCTGTTGGAACGCTGGAGCGATGGGTCTCCGTGGCCCATCGCAGAACGGCTCATTTTAGCGTTCTCCGACCTTCTCATCGCTCGAGAAGACACGCTCTCCAGTACGGCAAAAGATCATCTCCTGACCATTCTGGAGAAGCGACCCAAAGAGGTTCCAGCGACGCTCATTGAGGGATTGGCATCCTCGGCCGACCCGAACATGAAGGCCCGGGCCTGCGCATTACAAAGCGTACTCAAGGGGAAAGAAGGGTCACCTTTCTTAAGGATCCATAGCCTCGGTTTCTTTGAACTTCATCTGGGGGGAACTGCGATCGATGACCAGCGCTGGAGAACGCAGAAAACCAAATATCTGGTAGCCTATCTCCTATCCAAAAACGGAAAGCCCTGTCTTTCAGAAGAGCTTGTGGATCTTTTTTGGCCAGATTCTAGAGCCAAAGCTGAACAGAACCTTTGGGCCGCCACCACCGCAGCCCGCAGGGTTCTCAAACCCGGAAGCTATCTGCTTCGTGAAGGCGATACGCTGTCTTTCGATTGGGACGCGCCCTATTGGCACGACTATGAAGAGTTGAATAAGGCTCTCTTGGAACTCAGCCACCTCAATCCCGCCAACGACTTGGAAAGCTTCGCCAGCCTGAGTCAAAAAATCGCGCAACTCTACACCGGTCCCTACCTCGACGGTTGCTATATGGACTGGGCTGTACGATTGCGCGGACATCTTGAGGTCAGTGTTTCTCAGGCTTTGGTCAGCGGTTCGCACTGTTTTTTAAGACTCCGGCGATATGCTGAGGCGCTCGAAATGGCCACTCGTGCCATGGAAGTGGAGCCTTTTCGGGGAGAGACTTTTCTCATGAAAATGCGCGCTCATCTGGGACTCGGGCAACCGGAGTTGACGATCAGTACCTTCCAAGAAGGCGCCCTTATGCTGAAGCGGGAATTTGAATTAGAGCCTCCCACGTCCATGCTGGAAGTCTCCATGCGGGCTAAGAACGGATTACCCGATTCCGGTGATTGATAAGGACTCTCAAGACTCAGAGCGGCAACTCCGCTCAAATGAGGATGTCGTGTCTTGGCAAGGCTTGGCCGGTTCCAGGCGGTTGCGTGGCGAGGAGACTCAAGACTGGGCCCGCAATGTCCGTTGCAATCCTTTGGAGGTCGCAATCTCTACTCGATTGTTGGCGGTCTTGCTGCTCGCGGGAGTCCACATCGCCGACAGCCTCAAAGCTGTTTTCGAACAGTGCTCCGATGCTCGTATGGTGGAAGTGTGGTGGACCATTCACGAAGCCGTCCAAGAGGGCTTCCCCCTCTCACAGGCGATGGCTAAATTTCCTCGAGTTTTCAGCAGACTCTACAGGACAGTGATCAAAGTCGGCGAGACTTCTGGATCCATGCCTTTCTGCTTGAACAAGATGGCTGACTGGCTGGAGAAGGAGCGTAAAATGGCCTCCAGCTTGCGGGCAAGTCTGACCTATCCCACCTTCGTCTTGACCTTCTCCGGGCTGCTTTCGTGGTGGCTCTTCGCTCAGGTGCTCCCTCCGTTTCTCAGGGTGCTCAGCGGGATGAATACGACACTTCCTCTCCCCACTCGCGTTCTTGTCTTTTGTGTGAATTTCGCGGGTTCCGTGGTGGGGTGGGCCTGTCTTTTCGTGGTATGTTTGTTGGCTGTAAGGCTTTGGTATTGGCTCAAACGACCTGACGTTTGGGAGAAGGTCCTCGGGTTAGTCTATACTCTGCCTGTCCTCGGACCTCTGCTGGTACTGTCGACCAATATCCGAGTGGCGGTGGCCAGTGCGATACTTTTTCGGGCCGGTTGTGATTCGATTTCGACCTGGAAAGTCTCATTTCAGGCCTGTGACGATCCCCACATGACACGTCACGGTGAAGGACTTATCAAGGCCGTGAGAGAGGGTCGACAGGCATCGGACTATCTGGCCGAGCATCCCACCCATTTCACCAATATCTTCACCCAGATGGTGCGTGCCGGTGAAGAAACGGGACGGCTTCCAGAATTTCTAGAACGGCTCTCTCCTATGCTCGAAGAGGAACTCGACTACAGGATCTCCATGATGGTGTCGGCTCTGGAACCGATTCTCATGGCCGGAGTCTCTTTAATCATGCTCGGGGTGCTACTGTCGATTTTTCTGCCACTCTACAGTCATCTGTCGACTCTATGATGGGGGCTCGAGATGACTGACAAGAGGTCGCCGAGAAACGTAATCGATCTGTTCTGGACCTTGGGCTTTCTCGTTTTAGCACTCGTCAACTTGGGTGTGGGGTACCACTCTGTGAGGCCCAGTGTCGAGTCGTGGGCGTGGCTTATTGGGGTGTTTATACTGGAAGCCACCGCCGTCCGTCTTCCTGGACACGGCGTCTACACAAGCGCTGTCGCTTTTTATCTCGCCGGGGCGACATTTCCCAGTTTTGGCCCCGCGGGAGTGTTCATAGGACTGCTCTTCGGCCTCTTCATCCGTAGACTCTCCCCCCGCTCGAGCCAAATTGGGACAGCGGAAAACTTCAGTTACGAAATCCCCATTCTAGGAGCTTCTCTCGTTTTGGGGTTGTGGGAACCGATGTTGGGTGTCAAGCCCGAGGTGATCGCCTACGGATTTGCTCTCATCACGTTTTTGATACTCGATGAAGCTATCACTCGGCACCTTCTTTTTTCCAAGTTTCGAGGCGGGCAGCGTGTGGCTTGGCTACGACTGCGGCGCTCACTCACCGAAACCAGGATCGGAGTGATGTTCGCGGGCTTAGTGCTCTTGCTCCTCACCTCTCAAGCTCCGTGGCTGCCCCTGGTCTTCGCTCCCATTCTCTGGCTGACGCACCGCGAAGTGACCAACGCGCTTTTTCGAGTCCAGGCGTCTCTGGCTGTGGAAGTCGAACGAAAGGCGGTGCGCCTCACCAAAGATCTCGAGGTCACCCAAAAAGAGAATGTCCATCTAGAGACCGCGGTGGGCCAACTTTCCGTCCTACTCAAGACATCTCGGACCTTTGGGGGCGAGCTGATCCGTCAAAAGCTTTTCGCTTTGACCGAGCGGCTCGCCGGCGAAGATTTTCAAGCGACCTCGGGGGGAATCATCTGGGACGAAGCCCAGCACTACTGGGGAAAAGGGAACCCAGAGGCTCTAGAACTGGCGCGTCGGCGTTCTCGCGACGAACCCGGCCAATATCTGGGAAGGCTTCCGCGAGAGGGAAAGAGTTTCGGTTATCTCTTTCTATGTTGGTCGCACCCCAAGATTGTCACAGAAGACGAGTCGCGGCTCTTCACGGCGTTTGCCTACGCACTGGGCATGGCCTTAGAGAACTCCAGTCGTTATCGCCAAGTCTCTGAAGCTCAGCAACAGCTTTTAGAAAGCAGTCGCCTGCGTGCGGTCGGTCAACTGGCCGCCGGGGTGGCCCACGAACTGAACAGTCCCCTGGGAGCGATCCGCTTGGCTCTCGATGCCTTGGCGACTCAAGAGATCAATGAGCGAGGTCAGAAGAGAATCGTTCGGGCACAAGACGCCTGTCAAAGGGCGTTGGTCATCGTCGACAAACTCTTGCTCTACTCCCAGGAAAAGAAGAGGGCTCCCGCACTGTTTCGGGCGGCGTCAGCCTTAGAAGACGCCGTCTTGTTCCTCTCCCCAACACTGCAGGTCAACAAGGTGCGAATGGCCACTGAGATCACGACAACTGCCGAAGTGATGGGTTCATCACCTGAAATTCAGCAGGTCCTCATCAACCTGATTCTTAACGCCGCCCAGGCCTGCGAAGGGCTTGAGGACTCTCGAAGGCTCATACAGATTCTGTGTAGAGAGAATGCCGACTGGGTGGAGTTTCTGGTACAGGATCAAGGTCCCGGCATTCCGTTTGAAATTCAAGACAAAATTTTCGAACCGTTTTTTACCTCCAAGCCTGTCGGTGTCGGCACCGGCCTCGGACTCTCCATAAGCCTTGAGATCGCGGTCAATCACGGCGGCGAACTCCTCTTGCAAGAGAGTTCGGCGGGTCGCGGGGCTCAGTTCGTCCTGCGGTTGCCCAAAGGTTAGCGATGAGGTTGATGAACGCACAATTTTCTGCGCTTTGGGGAACAAGAATAGACTCCCGAACTGTGCAGTTCGGGAGTCTATTACTCTTTAGGTTTTGCAATGAAGCAGTCTATGCTGGAAAGAGCTTTCCACCTCGCGAGGCCCAGATGATCGTGTCGTCGGCGACCAGATCCGTCAGCCATTGGCTGTGATGTTTGCGAAAGTCCGTTTCGTCATCTGGAGAGCGGAAGATAGGAGCTGAGGTCCCTCCCTTTTTTCCGCCGGACGGAGGACCGTAGGGGCCGCCGAGGACTGGACCGCGCGGGTCGGTGCAAGTCTTACCGTTGGTGGGGTCGAGGGTGAGGGCGCTGGGTCGCTGGAAAGCTCTGAGGGTGTTGCCGATTCTTAACATGATGTTCTCCTTATTTTGTGGGTGATTGATTGATTTTCGCAGATGAGGTGGGTAGGGAGGGACTAGGCCGGGAACCAGCCTTTGCCTGAGCGGTATCCGTAAGTGATGGGACTTCGCTCGACCATCGCCAGCCAGAAGTCACCCCAGCCGTCCTTTTCGGCGGCTTTGCGATCGTCTTCGCCGCGAATGATAGGTTGGGGATTCCCGTCGCCCTCAGGGTCTAAAGGAGGGCCGACCGGAGGACCATAAGGGCCGCCAACGGGTCCACGAGGGTCGGTGCAGGTCTTGCCGTTGGTGGGGTTTATGGTGACGGCGCTGGTGGTGGGTCTGCTGAAACGTCTGCTGGCTGCAGACAGGTTGATGGTGTTGATATTCATAATGGTATCCTCCGTTGTTTGTTTCGAGTGTTACCTCGTTTGCTTCTGGGACTATCTTGCCAGTCGACACTGAACAGGGCACGGACAACCTGTAGGCTACTTGTTAACGAGATGTAACAGTCTCACCACGATGTTTTGACTGATAGAACTTAGGTGGGCGAGCCAGAGCCGAGCATCGCCGCCGCGCTGACCCGGCGCGTAGTGGATTCGTTGAAGGGCGCGGAAGTGACGCGCAAACAAGAAAAGACTCCCGAACTGTGAGGTCCGCTGTCACGGAGGGACGGAACTCTAGCTTCCCGTGAAGCGAGCTTCGCGTCGCTCGATAAACGACATCATTCCTTCTTTAGCGTCGTTGGTGTTCATCAAGCGCCTGATTTCCGGTAACAGGGCACGGACCGCCTCTTCCTGCTCCACAGCCCGAAGGGCGGACGCGATGGTGGCTTGCACTCCCAACGGCTGGGCGGCGATGACCTCGGCGATCTCTATAGCGCGCTCCAGTTGTCGGCCGGGCTCGAGCACTTCCTGAACCAAGCCGATGCGGTGCGCCTCTTTGGCGTCGAACTCGTCGCCGGTCAGAAGCCAGCGCATAGCGTTACCCTAGCCGGCGCGTTGGACCAAGCGAAAGGTTGCTCCCCCAAAAGGAAAGATTCCGCGCTTGAGATCGATCTGGGCAAAACGGACGTCGCTTGCCGCCACACAGACGTCTTGGGCCAAGCAGAGTTCGATCCCGAGCGTCAAGCAGCGCCCCTGAACGGCCACCACGTCCTTCGCTCATTGGGAGCACCTCACTTTTGGCGTTTTCACGGGACTACAAAACTACTCTCGAGCCATGGGGTCTCCGGTCCGTCCACCGACGAGAGGCTCGGTCTGACTATGGTTTCCCACCCGCGACCAAGGCGGATTCTTCGGAAACGACTTGATCGCGGCCGAAGCCTTTGGCGTGGTAAAGATAGTCGTCGGCACGTTTGAGCCACTGGTTCCAAGTCTCATTGTGACGGAGGGTGGCTGAACCCACGCTGATGGTCACGTGCTGAGTCGCCTTGGTGGTTTCGCTGACGGACCGACGAAGTTCTTCGGCAACGGCACACGCCGCGGTTCCTCCAGTGTTGTAGAGAAGGGCCATAAACTCTTCTCCTCCCAACCGGAACACCATATCACTCCTCCTGAGACGGCCTTTCAAAGTCTCGGCCACCTTGATCAGGATGCGGTCTCCGGTGGCGTGACCGAAGGTGTCGTTGACAACCTTGAAGTGGTCAAGGTCGATCACGAGCAGGCTGACAGGGACTTGGGAACGGTGGGCTCGTTCGATGCTTTGCACTAGAGTGGCCTCCAGTAACGCACGGTTGTGAAGGCCTGTCATCGGGTCGGTGACGGCCATTTTTCCCAGGTTTTCCTGCTGGACGTTGATCACTCGCAGAGACAGCGCTGAGAAGATGCTAACCGTGCTCAGTGTCGCGGCGATCCTCATGGCTAGGGGCGTGGGGACCGAAAAGAAGGCGACGGGGATGACGATGGCGAGAAGCAATCCGTTGAGGACGTGGGCGTGCCGCTCCTTCAACATGAAGTAGAACGCAATGATGGCGGGATAGGACCAAAACGCTCCGACCACTCCTTGAAGTTTTACCGAAGTCGCCAAGAAAAGCACGATCGCCGGCGAGAGAACAAATGGAGTCGTCCACGGGATGACCATTTTGTGTCTTATGCTCCAGGCGTTGTAAGCCAAGAGCATAACGATCCAAAGCGAAACACAGCCAAGAACGTAACGCCCCTGGACGATATGATTTAGGGAGAAGGGCGCTAGGATGAACAGTCCGGCAAGCGCTACTCCCAAATTTGTTTGCGCGCGGTAGTTGTGTTCGATTCGTCCCACCGCGGGAGAGTTTTCAAGGTGTGGGAATCGTCCTCGTAAAAATCTTGCCGCTTGCTGAGCCGACGATAGCAGCCTCTTCGTCTGTGGCGAGCTATTTCGACTTTCTATCATGGGACCCCCCTGTTGGCGAGGACTGCGCGGTAGTCCTCACTTTATTATAGAACAATTCCTCCTTGAAGAACGGACTTCAGGAGAACTTTTTGGGAATGTTTTTTTTTCGCGCGTTTTCTGTTCTTAGGGGATACCATTCTCTTTTCATAGGGTGGATTTCGATGGGTGACGAGACACGTGAGAAGACTTTCGGTGTTGTAAGGTCCATGTATCTGAGCATCGGAGCCAGAGTACGGAGCTTCGAGTGTGAGCTACAGAGTGTCCGGTGTCGAGAAAGTCTTGAGCTAAAACCAGCCGTCCATCGTTTGCAGGAAGTCCGCGGATTGGGCCTTCTCGGGGCAAAGTCCCATATCGCTTTTGTCCAAGGTCAAGAGTTCGTTAGAGGGAGAAGCGGATGACGTTTGGGTGGAAAGTACGTATATCATGTCTTTATCATAGATGTGAGGCCATAATACGAGCGTTAAATCTTGCATCTAAGATGTTAAAAGATTGCGGAGACTTCTTCGATCTCGCCCGATCTAACCCAACTTGCCAAAATGCGGGGAAATGTTGACATGATTTTAACATCTCAGCGGCTGAGCACACTCTGACGCATCCTTGGCGTGACAAGATGAGGCCAAGACAAGATTTAAGGAGTTCAAGATTATGAGTGGAGCATTCAAAGCAGTAGGTGATGTGGTTGGCGGAGTGACCGGTGGTATCGGCGGAGCGCTGGGCGGCGTGGTCAAGGGAGCAGGCCAACTTCTCACCGGCCACCCTATTCAAGGACTCAGTACCGCCGTGGGCGGAGTGGCTCAAGGAGCCGGAAAAGTACTCCAAGGCGGCCTTGGTGCGGTCAAGAACATCACGGGTGATCCCCTTCTTATGGGAGTCGCGGGTTTCGCAACCTTCGGAATCGGCGGAGCTATCGCTGCTCCGCTTTTGGGCAAACTTGGCTCCAGCATCGCCGGTGGTGCCGAGCAGGCTGTGGGACAGACTTTCCGCTTGGACGGCCAAGAAGGCCAGCAAGACATGATGTACCAGAACAATTATGACGCTTACGGCAGTCAGAACGCCGCGATGAGCGGTGGAGTCGGACAACCGATGCCTTACGGTCAAGGAATGATGCCGCAACAAGGAATGATGCCGCAACAAGGGATGATGGCCCCTCAGTACGGCGCCGCTCCTGGAGCTTCCGGGT
Organism: Candidatus Xenobia bacterium; assembly: GCA_037968995.1. Lineage (GTDB taxonomy): Bacteria > Vulcanimicrobiota > Xenobia > Xenobiales > JADMJV01 > JAEXNA01. The sequence goes on along the minus strand of JBBKWP010000346.1, from coordinate 10,772 downwards.
TCTACTAAACTTCAAGAATTCACTTTCTGAAGAATGGCGGTTCCATCACTGATGGGGCCGCCATTTTCATGAAGTTGTTTCCTTCGCTAAGCGGCGTTGCAGATTCGGAAGCCCGTCCGCGCTGATGTAGCGAGTCCGACCTGCGACATGTCGCGACGCCGAGTCGGCACATCGCCGCCCGCGCTCCCATTCCCACAGACCTGAACTGGCAGGGAGTGCCGTTGCCAGGACTTGCCCTCGCATTTCAGGAAACGTGCGAAATGACCAAGGGCCTGGGCTACAAAAAGATATACAAATCGCTAGCGAGGTCCCAACGATGAAGGTCCGGCGGGCGCGACGTTCGGATCTGCCGTTCATCAAGGAACTCTTGGTGGAGTCGCTGACCGAGAGTATTCCAGATCTGCGCGACATTCCGGGACAAGCGATTCGGGAGCGGGCCGAGACCGAACTCGATGTTGAGGCCATGCTGGCGAATCGCCGAGAGTTTGCCTTTTTAATGGCAGTTGATGATGACGTCCCCGCCGGCTTCCTCATTCTAGAACTCAACCAGATGGAAGAGACCACAGGCGAGACCCAGACTCTCATCTATCATCTGGCCGTCGCTCCGGCCTACCTCGGCCTGGGGGTCAATCGCCGACTCATCACCGAGGCCGCGAAACTGACTCACGAGAGGGGAAGTCGATATATGATCGGTCGCATCTCAGCGAGCAACCGGAGGGCCCTCCTCAGCGCGCTGCGCCAAGGCTTCGAACTGGAGCGCCACCAGGTGGTCATGGCCTGCGGACCCAATGGCGGAGAATCCATGCCAGGTCGTCCTCCTCATGAGCGCCACCACGACATTCGACGCCTAGCCCAAAAGAAAAAGAGAAGAGTTGACTGATGACGCCCCGATCCCCAAGTTCAGAGTCACCCCAAACCCAAGAACTGATAAAACTGTGCTTGTCCCTTTCTGAGCACCCGGAGAATTTGGCCGCCTTGAAAGAGAAGACCGAGGTGCGACTCGAGGAGATGCACCGCGCTGAAGATGCGTTCTTCGCCGGTGTCGAATCCAAGGACCCAGAGTTTTACCAGGACTTTCGTCCCCACATCGACCAAGTGGAGGAGGAGTTTCGCGCCTACGGCAACGCCCTGGAGATGATCCTCGACGAGACTTTCGATCCTCAGCAAGCCGCCCAGTCGTTGGCCACCGCCTCCAGAGGCTTGAGAGTGAGCATGGGTTGCTATGAAGAAGCATTCTTGTCCCAAGGGTCCAGTCGTTTTCCGGTACTGAATCTGTTTCGCAACGTTTTTTCGGCGGTTTCGGCTGGGTCCATGCCTCGGCCAGTTTGGCTCGCAACCTGTTCGAGATACCGAGCCTACTACTCTGGCGCGGTGGAGGAAATCGAGAAGAGCCAAGCAGCGGGTCGACCGGGCGTTCCAGAGCGGAAAGCGGCTCTGGTGTCGGTGGTGATGTGCCTTGACGAGTTGCAAGTTCTTGAAGAAGTGACGGGTCTCGAACCGATCCTCACGCGTCTGACATCGGCCCACGAAGATCTCGACCAGGCTTTCGACACTTATCACCGCCATGAATTCTCGGAAGGCCCCACCGGTGCGCCTAAGATCAATTGGCTCGTCAAGGCCGCTCAGGGCGTTCTTTCTGGGTCCTACGACCCCGAGGTCTTGGAGAGCATGGCCCAAGAACTGCTCGATATCACTCAGCAGAACCTAGTGGAGTTGAAGGCGATGAGCCGCAATAAACTCGACTCCGCTGTCCTCACGGAAGAGCTTGAGCGGATGATCGAAGCGGTCGAAGACATTGAGGATACCCTCATTTTTCTGCTCGAATACGCGCAAGGAGCGAAGTGCGACAAGAAGCAAGTGAACGAAGCGATCGAGGATCTGATGGAGTCCGGAGACGCTCTGGTGGAGTCGATCCAACTGGTGAAAGAGGTTCATCAGCGGGCCACACACGTTACCTGCGTTCAGTGTCAAACCTTGCAAGAAAAGGGCGCGAAATCATGCGTTGCCTGCGGGGCGATTCTGCCCCAATTGCCACAAGAGGGGACCTACTCCACGACTTCAAGTTTTCAAGTGTTGGAGGGTGACCCGGCCGATCTCAGCCGGGACGAAGTCATGACGGACGTCATGCATGAACTGTTTCAAGCGTGTGAAGCCTTCATGGGCGGCAAGCAGACCTTTCAAGACCTTTCGCCCCGTTTAGATGCAAGTCTTAAGGAAGTAGAAAAGGCTCAAGCAACACTTCATCGCCTTCAGTCCCCTGTCATGCCCGACGAGACGACTCCGCCGGATCAAGAACTCGCTGCGAACTTCATAGATTTGGCAGAGGATGCCCTGATCTTGCTCAGTCAAGGAACAGCGGAGTGCCAAAACGGGCTTCTCACCATGCGCAACGGAGCCCAACTTGATGATCTCGAGGCGCTGAGAGCCGGCATGAGGCAGTATTTCGAAGGAACTCAGAAGATGTTGCAGGTCAAACGACTGGACAAAAAGTTTTCAGAATACCTCGAGGTGGAGTGAACTAGCTGCTCGGATGGTTTTTTGCGAAGTCTTGAGGCTGGTGATTTTGTGACGACTTTGTAACGTGTTCGTGACGAAAGTCTCGTATTGTAAACTCAAGAGTTACATTTTAGGAGATTATCCGTTGCGTATTCCAGTTTCATCCCACCTCCCCCAAGCCGTTCGAAGAAACGCTGCCGCCGCCGAGAAGCCGTTGGCTGGCCATAAAATCATGCTAGACCCTGGTCACGGAGGGAAAGATCCCGGTGCCATCGGCCTCAGCGGCCTCCAAGAGAAGGCGATCGTTCTTGACGTCTCTTTGGAGATGGCCCGACAGCTTCGCGAACTCGGAGCCGAAGTGCGGATGACTCGCGACACTGATGTCCAAGTGTCACCTCCCGGTTCTGACCGCCGTGGCGAACTGGAAGCCCGTGTGATTGCCGCGAACAACTGGCCCGCGGAGATCTTTGTGAGTGTTCACGCTAACGCCAACAACAATCGCGAGGTCAAAGGAACTGAGGCCTATGTGGCCCGACAGTCTAGCCAGAATTCCAAAGTGTTGGCCACAGCGATGCACAATCATATGGTTGATGACCTCGGGTTGCCCGACCGTCGCGTTCTGAAATCTGATTTCTACGTCATTAAGAACACTCACATGCCGGCTGTGCTCATGGAGATTGCGTATCTCTCGAATCCCGACGAAGAAGCCTTGATGGCCGACCCCGTGTTCCGACAGAAGTCCGCCACCGCCATGGTGGCCGGAATCACCGACTACTTCACCGGCGCCAACATTGGAGAGATCAAAGAGCCGGGCGAGCCGGAATTCCAACCCGAACCCGATGAACTCGACCAAGCGCTCGAAGTCGGTCTTCTCGTCTAGTTCGGTCTAGCGAATCAGTTTGTTTCCCCTGGTGCTTCAGGCGAGCACCGCGGGGCTCTCGCAAGGCCGCCCTCGGTAGGAATGGTAGCGTGCCAGTGCCGAAAAGCGAGCAGATGAAGGGTTCAGCAAATCACTGTCGGTTCGTTCCCATGGAATTCGAGCACTGTGGCGAGATGTCGAGCCTGATGAACCGCCACTATGAACGTCAGCGTCCGGTGAGTTACTTCGAGTGGCAGTACTTCGACTGCCCCACGCCAGTCGTCTCCATCGGAGCCTTCGCGGGTGACAAACTCGTTGGACTCTTCGGGCTGCAAAGTAAGCCGATGGGTAGCGGACAGTCTATCGACCAAGTCATCGACATCTTAGTCGATGAAGACCATCGCGGTCGCGGTCTCTTTGTTGACATGTGGAAAAAGGCGTGTTCGTGCCTTCAGAGTCGCGGCGCACAGATGGTCCTTGCCAATCCAAACGGGAAGGAGGCCTGCGTGCGCAAGCTCAATTTTCAGGTTGTCGCACAAATTGAATCACTATCGGTTCAACCTTCTCAGCTCGGCTCCGTGACGGACCTCTTCCGGCTTCCCGCTCCAGGCGGCGCTGGCCGACTAAAGATGAGCCGATCCGCCTTCGACTGGAGATTTTCTCGTCATCCACTCTTCCACTACCAACAGTTCGGCGATTTCGAGGAATCTGTACTGGTCACCAAGGTTTTTCGGACAGACACGACGGCACAAGGAGACATCGTCTATTACCATGGGCCGGTCCTGCATAGCCTTTGGCAAGAGGCTTGCCAAGCACTAGCCTCCCAAGGTGTCGAGCAGATCAACTGCTGGGCCGTGTCGGGCACACAGGAACGGGACCTGCTTGAACATCTAGGATTTCAGATTAGGCCTCAGGAACGTTTCCTTTGCGTGAAGTCCGATGCGCAGGACCTGCTCCACTCGTCCGCATGGAACATTGTTCAGGCGGACACGGAGCATTTTTAGACCAGCTCAGCCTAGCAGTCCCCACCTCAAAACACGGCGGTCGCATCGCACTCCCACAGGTCTTTCTCCCGTGGTAACGAAACGCCCGGCATGCTAAGTGGCAACCCAAAAATTGTTCGCCGAGAGACCCTTTTCTCCACTTTTTGGGTGACTGAGAAGTTCCCGGCTTGAAGGCGGAAGGAAAAGCCCGCATTGCCATTGTCGGAGGATGCGGTCACGTTGGACTGCCTCTAGGAATTGTTCTGTCGGAATCTGGTTATACCACCGATCTATACGATCTGAACGCCACTCTCGTCGATGAAGTGAATGCTAGGCGGATGCCTCATATGGAAGAAGAGGGCCCCGAGCGTCTCGAACGGGCCATTCTTTCGGGAAACCTCAGGGCCACGACCGATGCATCTGTATTGGCCCGAAGTTCCATCGTTTTCATCACCATAGGAACACCGGTCGACGAGTATATGAACCCGCGAGTGCAAGACTTGGTGCTCGCACTTCGGGGCATCAGTCAATATCTGAAGGAGCCCGGGCAGATGCTCGTCTTCCGTTCTACCTTAGCGCCCGGCGTGCTTCGCTCGATAGCCGACGACCTTAGTGATTGGGGTTGCTCAACCTGCATCGCCTACTGCCCTGAGCGAATTGTCCAAGGGCGGGCTCTGACCGAGCTCAAAGGTTTGCCCCAGCTCATTTCCGGTCTGAGCGGAGAAGCCATCTCTCGTTGCCGAGACTTGTTCTACGATCTCACCCAATCGGAGCCGATCGTGCTGGAACTGATCGAGGCCGAGCTTGCTAAGCTTTTTTGTAATGCCTGGAGATATATCAGCTTCGCCATCAGTAATCAGTTTTACGAGATCGCCGAAAACGCGGGTGCGAGCTTCGCGAGGATTCACGACGCCACAACTAATCGCTACCCACGCATGAAAGAGTTTGCCCAGGCCGGCCTCACGGCTGGGCCATGTCTGCTCAAAGATACATTGCAGCTGGCGGCGTTCAGTCAGAACACTTTCTTCCTGGGCCATAGCGCCATGCTCATCAACGAAGGGTTGCCCGTCTTTTTGGTGGATCAGCTCGTCGAGCGTATGGGCGGAACCCTACGACGTAAGCGTGTCGGCTTGTTGGGTCTTGCTTTCAAACCCGACAACGACGATACAAGAGAATCCTTGTCTTTCAAGGTTCGCAAATTGCTGATCCAACGCGGTGCAGAGGTTGTCTGTCATGATCCGTACGTCCGTCAGGAGCACTTTCCTCACGTAACCTTCGGTGAGTTGGAGGAAGTCCTGACTTGCCATGGTGTGATGGTCGGTGTTCCTCACCGTTGCTATCGTGAAATGGAGCCGCTGGAGGAGTCTTTACCGGTCGTTGACGTTTGGAACTCTTTGCCAACAAAAGGTGACAATTAGTGATGCGAGCCGGACCTCGACATACAGCGAAAAACACACGGTGTGACAGCGGCACCGGGAACCACGACTTCGCCATACGACACAGTCTAGTGTCAGGAGCCACTTAGCGTGCCCGCCCGAAAATATCTGGTCACCGGCGGGACGGGTTTCATTGGGTCGGCGCTGGTGAAATCTTTGGTCTCCTTGGGCCACACGGTTCGTGTTCTTGACAACGATTCACGTGGCTCTCGAAGACGTTTGAGTGAAGTCGCAGACGATATTGAGTTCATCGATCACGACATCCGAGAGCCGGAGGGAGTGCGACGAGCCTGCCAAGGCATGGATTCAGTCTGTCATCTCGCTTACGTCAACGGTACCGAATATTTCTACACAAAGCCCAAACTGGTGCTGGAAGTCGGGGTGAAGGGGATGCTTGGCGTTCTCGACGGCTGTTTGGCCGAGGGCGTGGATGAGCTGATCCTAATGTCGAGTTCGGAAGTCTACCAAACACCGGACGAGATCCCTACCCCCGAGACCGTACCGTTGGTCGTTCCGAATCCCTTGGAAGCTCGATACTCCTACGGCGGAGGCAAGATTATCTCCGAACTCCTCGCCATCAACTATGGGAGAACGGACTTTTCCAGGGTTCTCATCGTCCGCCCTCACAATGTCTACGGACCGGATATGGGCTTTCAGCATGTGATTCCGCAATTCGTGTCTCGCCTCCACGAACTGACGAAATCCCAGCCGTCTGGACAAGTCCTGGGCTTTCCCGTCCAGGGTTCAGGTGCTGAGACGAGGGCGTTCATACACATTGATGACTTCACGGAGGCTTTCCACCAGGTTCTTGAGCAAGGCAGGCATCTGGAAATCTATCACGTGGGAAATGACCAAGAAGTGACCATCGCCGAGGTCGCGCGGCAGGTAGCAAAAAGCATGGGAGTGTCCATCGGACTCGTCCCTGGCGAGTTGTTGCCCGGAAGCACACTGCGTCGATGTCCCAACATCACAAAACTTCGATCTCTGGGCTTTGAACCCAAGGTTTCCTTGGCCGCAGGAATTGACAATTATGTCGAGTGGTTCTCCACGACCGAGGAGAATCCGAGACGATAATCCAGCGTTTCGCTAGTTAAGAAAGGGTCATCTATTGAGCAACTCAACATCCCCGCGAAAGACTATGGGCACTGGCACCAGCACCGTTGTCGAACGATGTCAGGTGTGCGACTGCGAGGAATTGCGGTCTCTCCTGTTCGTGGGATATTTGCCACCGGTCAACACTATGCCGACCATTGGAGCACGGCCCAAAGAGGAGGCGTCCTATCCAGCGGAGCTTCTTCTTTGTCCCAACTGCCGTTTGATTCAACTCGGACTGGTGGTGGATGCGCACATCCTTTTTCCCTCAAGTTATCCTTACACCAGCAGCACAACCAAAGTTCTGCGGGAGAATTTTTCCGACCTTTATCGAGAGTGTCGAGAGCTGTTTGAACTAAAGTCCGACCACCTGGTCGTCGACATCGGATCAAACGATGGCAACCTTCTGAGCAACTTTCAAGACCATCATATCGTTTGTGGGGTCACGCCTGAAAAGATTGGAGAGATCGCCATTGCTCGTGGTATTCCTACGATCATCTCTTACTTTGGCGAGCAAGTCGTCGAGACGATTAAGTCCCAACACGGCTTTGCCAGACTGGTCACCGCGACCAATGTTTTCGCCCATATGGAAGACATTCACGGGGTGCTCGACTCGGTTTTAAAGCTCCTGGATGATGATGGCGTCTTTGTGACCGAATCACATTATGTACTCGACCTCGTCAATACCGTCCAGTACGACACCATCTACCATGAGCATCTCCGATATTACTCATTGCACAGCCTGAAGTTTTTGCTCGAGATGCACGGCCTTGAGGTTTTCCATGTCAAGGGCATCCCCACTCACGGCGGTTCGATTCGTGTCTACGCCTCCCGCCCAGGAAAGCAGCAGGTGCAACCTTCGGTTCAAAGTCAGCTTGAGATTGAGGATGAGGGTCTCAACGACGAGAGCTTGGAGAAATTTCGAGTAGCCGTGCAGAGGTCGCGTCTCGCCCTTTGGAGCACCGTCGCGAAGATTAGAGCGGAGGGCAAGACCATTGTCGGTGTCAGCGCGCCGAGTCGAGCCAGTACCTTGATCAGCTATCTCGGGTTTGATGAAAGTATTATCGACGCGGTGGTGGAGATTAAGGGCTCCCACAAAATAGGGAAATATATCCCGGGGACAATGATTCCGGTGGTAGAGGAAGACGTTCTGTTCGCCTCCGACCAGCCAGACTACGCTCTCCTTCTGGCTTGGCATATTGCCGACGAGTTGATGCCGAAGCTTCGCGGTCTAGGGTTCAAAAACAGCTTCATCGTTCCACTGCCGGAACCCCGGATCGTGTCATGAGAAGGGAAAGCAATTGACGAAAGCATCGACAATTTTTCCGTTTTGGCGACCGGAGCTTGGCTCGAGCGAGCAGCAAAACATTGAGGCCGTACTTTCGGAGAACTACCTCAACGAGGGTCGTTTCACTACGGAGTTCGAAAGCCGTTTGGCGAGCTTGCTCGGGGTGCCTCACGTGGTCGCCGTCACGAGTTGCACCGCGGCGCTGTATCTCAGTCTGTACGCACTGGGCGTTGGTCCGGGTGACGAGGTCTTGGTACCCGACGTCACCTTTGTGGCCTCGGCCAGCGCAGTGACCATGACGGGAGCCCGTCCGATCCTCGTGGATGTCGACGAGATGTCCTTGATGATCGACCTAGACCGGGCGGCCGAGGCCGTGACGGAAAGGACTCGGGCCGTGATGCCGGTGCACATCAGCGGCCGCCCCGCCCCCATGGACGCCATTCTAAAATTCGCCAAAGAACGTTCGTTGCTGGTCGTGGAAGACGCGGCGGAAGCACTCTTGAGTCGATATCAAGGACGGTACCTGGGGACTATCGGAGATGCCGGCTGTTTCTCTTTCTCTCCCAACAAAACGATCACCACGGGCCAAGGCGGCGCGGTCGTCACCCACGACTCTGATCTTTACCGGCGCCTTTGCGAGCTCAAAGACCAGGGACGCCCGCATCGGGGCACTGGGGGCGATGATACTCACGATGCCGTCGGCTTCAACTTCAAACTGACCAATCTGCAGGCTGCTGTCGGCTTGGGTCAGCTCGAATTACTAGAGGAGCGGGCCCGACGACTCACAGCAATCCGTCAACAGTATATGGACTCTTTGAAATCTCTACCGGGCCTGCGATTTCCGACCGACGATATTGATGGAGGAACGGTACCACAGTGGGTGGATGTGGTGGTACCGGACCGTCGCGACGATCTCGTAGATTTTCTGCAAAAGTCCGGAATGAACTGTCGAAAGTTTTGGCACCCGATCCACACGCATCGACCGTATCGCCTGGACGACCAGGGCTTCCCGGTCAGCACGCGATTGGTTCCCAATTCTCTTTGGCTACCGTCGGCTTTCCAGATGACAACAGAAGACGTCGCGGCCGTCTGTCAGAAAGTTCGTGATTTTTTTGTCTACAGTTAAGAATCCGCTCGAGGTGGAGCCTCCCAAGCTTACCATTCTTCTTCCGGTCCGCAACGACGGGGTCAGTCTCAGCGTCATGCTGCGAATTCTTCAGGCTGCCCTGGTCGAGCCCTATGAGGTCGTGGTCGTCTACGACTTTCCGGAGGACGATAGCATTGAAACGGTCGAGCGAATGGGCGCTCTCAACCCTAGAATTCGGGGAGTTCACAACAAACTCGGACGAGGAGTGATCAACGCCATCAAAGCTGGAGTTCAGTCGGCCGAAGGTGAGTATGTCCTGATTTTCGCGGCGGACGAGGTGGGCCCGGTCGTGGCCGTGGAAGACATGACGGCTCTGCTCGATGAGGGGTGCGACTTCGTCAGCTGTACTCGCTATGCTCACGGGGGCCGGCGTTTGGGCGGGTCATTGGTGGGCGGTCTCCTTTCGCGACTTGCAAATGTCCTTTTCCATAGGGTCGCGGGATGTGCCCTGTCCGACGCTACTACCGGAATCAAAATGTTTCGTCGCTCCTGTTTCTTCGAACTGGAGTTAGAGGCGCGTCCGGTGGGTTGGGCGGTAGCCTTCGAAATGTCCATGAAGGCCCAAGAGCACGGACTGAAGTTGGGGGAGGTTCCCATTCTTTCCGTCGATCGGCTTTACGGCGGGAAATCCACCTTCAAACTCGGTCCCTGGTTTGTTGAGTATCTCCGCTGGTTCGTCTGGGGCTTCCAACGACTGAGGGGTGGCGTGCGTCCCGAAGTCCGTGTTCGTATACCGATGAGTACGCCCACAAAGTGATAATGGACTCGTAGACGACCGCCTAAAAGCCTACCCTTTATAGACGATGGGGGTCGGCTGACTTACGGCCCCATACGCAAGGGGGGGGTCTCTTGCATCCTTTGGAACCTTAACGTTCGTCCGCCGTTGGGGCACAGTGTATCGAGACACCAAGGAGATACTGAGATGCAGAGTGGCGACATTCAAGTTTATGACAAACCCGACAAGGCGCTTTGGACCAACAAAGCCTTTTGGATCGTTCTCTTCCTTTCCCTCGTCCTTGGAGTCGGTGGCTACGCCTTGTACTTCTCTTAGGAGACGTACGAAGGCAACTGACAAACCTAAGGAGAGATACTATGGATAAGACTATGATTGCGGTTTTTGATGAACGAGACCAAGCGAAAGCGGCTATTGAAGGGCTGTTCGAAGCCGGCTTCAGCCACAATGAAGTGAGCCTTTTGGCTAACAATGTCGTGGGCGATGAGACCATCGACCCCTACCGACACCCCGGGGCCGCGGCGCTTGAGACCGACGTGGTTCACGCAGAGCATGAGAGTCATGCAGCGAGCACCGGAGCGGTGACCGGTGGGATTCTCGGAGGACTGGCCGGCCTACTCTTGGGAATGGGCTCGCTTGCGGTTCCCGGCGTTGGACCTGTCGTGGTCGCCGGACCTGTCGCCGGGCTTCTAGCAGGAGCCCTAGGTGGCGCTGTCGTCGGCGGGCTGGTCGGTGTAC
>JBBKWP010000345.1:0-2647 GCA_037968995.1 Candidatus Xenobia bacterium | reverse complement strand
AACAGTAACAGAACATACCCGAAGCCGGCTAGCAGCTTGATGTTCAGACTCAGTTTTTCTATTGCTCTAGTCACGTCATCTCCTGTTCCCCGATCAAGGGCGGCGCCGATAAATTCGATGCTGATTATCTAGAGTGTGAAAGAGGGAGGTCCCGAGCGGTCCTAGGGTCTCCGCCGGCCCGATAAAGAGAATCCCGTCAGGCGCCAGCGCTTTATGGAACTTTCGGATCAGTTCTCCCTGCAATTCCGCACCCAAGTAGATCAGGAGGTTACGACAGCTGATCAGATTGAGATCGCGGGGCGCTTCACACCGGATCACGTCTTGACAACGAAAACTGCACACCTCGCGCAGGCGTTCGACTACCCGATATTGTTCGCCTGTGTGGTCGAAATAGCGCTGGACCAAGCCGGGCTGTAACGCCTTTACCGACAGGGGCGAATACAGGCCCCGTTGGGCCAACGCCACGGCTTCGGAATTGAGATCGCTGCCTAAGACTCTGACTTTTGCACCTGCCTGCTTGTCCAACTCCATCACCAGCATGGCCAAGGTGTAAGGTTCCTCTCCGCTAGCGCAGCCGGGTGTCCAGATCGAAACCTGCTCTTCGACCCGCAGTGCGGATTCCAAGATGCCACGCAAACTGTCGAAGCACTCTGGGTCGCGAAAGAAGGAAGACAACGAAACCAAGAACTGTTTCTGCAAGATTTTTACTTCTTCGGGATGGGCGCGCGCATAATCTAGATAGTCGCCAAGCGAGCCGATCCCGAGTTTATTTCTACGCGCCAACGTGCGACGCGCTAGTGTCTCCGGTTTATACCCGCTAAAATCGTGACCCGTGTGGCAACGCACCAGATCGATCAAATCCTCCAGCCGGGGCTCGGTCCACGGTCTGGCCCGAGGGCCGGAAAGGTCGCCCAATCTCAGAGCAATCTCGTGTGCCGATAGGATATGATCCACCACCGAAGCCGCCTCGGCCGCCGAGGGCATGCCCTGGAAATCCGCATCGTTTTGAGCGAAAACGAGACCTCCACCGCTGCGAATCGCTCGGCAGCCGACTACGCCGTCCGAACCTGTGCCCGATAGAATGACCCCAACGGCTTTCGGACCATGGTCCTTGGCAATCGAGCAGAATAAGGAATTGACCGACGGAGAAGAGATTTGGTGGGCGGGGCGGGCTCGCAAAATCATGCGTCCGTTGACAATCGTACCCTCTTGTCCGGCCGGAATGATACTTATCTCACCAGGCAAGAGAGGGTCGCCGTCTTGGGCCTCGCGCACTCTCCACTCCGGCGCCGCTAGGCTCAGTTGGCGTACCAGAATCTGAGTGTGTCCGTCGACGGCTTGATGGTTGGCGATGACACAAGCCACTTGGCCGGTGTTGGTCAAGTGGGTCAGCAGTCGACGGTTGGCTTCCAATCCACCCGCTGAGGCTCCGATTCCTACGACCCATATCACAGAGAGCCGTTTCTCTGTGGGAAGCCTAATTGCTTCTAGAGATGTCCCTTCTCGACGGGATTTTATGAGCAGCAAGCGAACGGTCGGTCATGCAGCCGAACTCCATTCTCATGGTAGAAGATCCCCCTAACCGTCCAGATGAGTTTTGGGCGGTCTCTTTCCCGGTGGAACAGTATGGCAACGCCTTCACCGAAAAGACCGATCAGCTCACGAGCTTCTCGGTATCGGAGGGCTAATGGCCGACCGCCCTAGAGTTCTCATTGTAGACGACACACCCGATAACATCTGGTTGCTCACGGAGACCCTGAAAGATCACTGCAAGATCCAAGCGGCCAACAACGGCGCTCGAGCGCTGGCCATCGCGCAAAGGGTTCCCGCTCCGGACCTGATTCTGCTAGACGTGATGATGCCGGAAATGGACGGATACGAGGTTTGCGCAGCCCTCAAGGCGATCCCCCAGTGTGCCGATATCCCCGTCATTTTTGTCACCGCCTTAGCCGGCAGTGGCGACGAGCAGAAAGGGCTGATGTTAGGTGCGGTAGACTACATCACCAAACCGTTCAATCCGGCTTTGGTGCAGGCGAGGGTGCACAACCACTTGGAACTCAAGCGACACCGAGACGACCTGGAGTCTCAAGTGCGCCTACGCACGCAAGAACTACTTACGGCCACCTTAGCACGTGAGCTTTTGGAGAGCGACCTTAAGCTGGCACTCAAGCTTCAGGTCTCTATGTTGCCCCCCTCGATCAGCAGTCGAAAGGGCCCTCGCGGATACCAAGTGGTGGCCGACTTACGTCCGGCTCGGACCATTGGCGGCGATCTTTTTGACTATCTTCGACTGGACGGTGACCGTCTGTTGTTCGCAGTAGGAGACGTTTCCGACAAAGGCGTCGCCGCCGCTCTTTTTATGGTGAGAGTGCTGACTCTACTCCGTTGGATGGCCCCTACCGCCAGCGATCCGGCGAAACTTTTAGAAGAGCTGAACCTGGCCTTGTGCCAAGACAACGAGGCCTGCATGTTCGTCACTTTGGGGCTGGGGATCGTTGACTTGGATTCCGGCACCGTTCTGTATGCGAGCGCGGGACACGAACCGCCAGTGATTCTTGAGGCGAGCCAACCCGCAAAAGAGTTAGACCTTGAAGGCGGCCCCGCTTTAGGTCTTTTCGAGTCGGAATATCCGCTGCACAAATTTACC
>JBBKWP010000344.1:0-2814 GCA_037968995.1 Candidatus Xenobia bacterium | reverse complement strand
GTATGAGAAAGCCAAGAGGTCCCAACGCGACGACCCAATCGACCAGGCCGTAGAATGAGTCCAATGAGCGTGTGATCTTATTGGCGTTGCCTCCCATGCCGGAGCCGAACAACGCCCGCCCTACGATATCGAGAGTGAGACTCATCATCTCTTGATCAAGCTCGATCACTCGACCATCGGTCTGCTTTTGACCCCATTCCGAACAAACCTCAACGGCAACCTTGCCATAAGTCTTTATACGCTTTCGGTGGAAGGCTGGCTGAATCAAACGGCGCTGCTTAGCATAGAGTTCGCCCTCGCTCAGCAAGAGACCAGTACTCACCACTGGAGAAAGTATCAGTTTGGTTAGCCAACTTTTGCGGACCCCACGGTCCGTCATAACCTGTCGGACGTCGGCCGGGTCTGTCAGAAGGTAAATAGGGAAGAGCCCGATCTTAAAATAGACAACAGGACCATATTCTTGGCGCATTTGATCGAAGAAGACCGCTCTATTTGCGAAGTATCGGCGAACGACGTTCTCTTTTGGTCCGGGAGGCCGATTGTTCGTGACCGCCGGGAAGCCGAACATCTTCACTCTTCCGTTGCCGACAAGCCTGGTAGTGCCGCGCTCACTATTCCCATGTCTTGGAAGACGGTCTTCGCACTTAAGACGAGATCACTCACGAACAGAAATTGCTCTCTTTCATCAGGAACTTCAATCTCTTTATCCGAAGCAACCAGATGCGCCATGAGTGTCGCCCAGGCGCCTTTGGTCGATGCCGCGAGGGCTCCTGATGGGGGAGAGAATTCTTTTAGAGGGATCCATTCAAAGGGGACTTCCACAGTTCGCACGCCCATCTGATCGAGATTGTCGACAGTTATCCGATTTTCCTCGGAGTGTGTTCACATTCCTGGAGGCACGGCCTAGGAGGTCAGCAGGCGCGAGCGAATGACCTTCCATGCCTGAACTTCCAGCAAAAGACTCTCAACTCGAACGCAGCCTGAGCCCTCTCATGCTCTGGGGTTTAGGTGTGGGATACGTGATCTCCGGAGAGTATTTCGGTTGGAATCTGGGCTTGGCCGAAGGCGGAAGCTTCGGCATGTTGGCGGCCACGATTTTGGTCACGATTATGTACGTGACTTTCGTGCTGAGCTACGCCGAAGTGAGCTGCTCCATTCCTCGAGCGGGAGGGGCCTTTGTCTACGCCGACCGCGCCTTTGGGAAGAGAATTGGCTTCTTGGTGGGTCTCGCGCAGCTTGTAGAATTTGTGTTCGCCCCACCCGCTATCGCCTTTGCGATCGGCGCGTACTTTAACATCTTTTGCCCCGACGTCCCGGCCATCGTGTTTGCGGTGGGGGCTTATCTCATTTTTACCGCTCTCAATATCTACGGAGTTCGGCAATCGGCCATCTTTGAATTGGGCGTGACCATCTTAGCAGTTGGTGAACTCCTTCTGTTTGCCGGGCTCACGCTGCCCCATTTTTCTTGGGCTCAGTTCGCAGCCGAACCGCTCATTGAAGGCCGAGGCTGGTATGGCGTATTGCCTGCCATTCCCTTTGCAATATGGTTCTATCTGGCCATCGAGGGAATTGCCAACGTGGCCGAGGAGACGCGCAATCCTCAAAAAGATCTCGTTTTCGGTTTCGGGAGCGCTATGGTGACCCTGGTGATTCTTGCTTTGGGCACCTTTTTTGCCTCCGTGGGAGTGGCCGGTTGGCGAGCCGTCGTTTTTGTTGATGGTGTGGCCGTAGACAAGCCTTTACCTCTGGCTCTAGGAAGAATAGTCGGCGAAAGTCACCCCATGTACCATCTTCTGATCGGGATCGGCTTACTCGGTTTGGTGGCATCTTTTCACGGTATTATTCTCGTCGCCGGGCGGGCGACTCTGGAGTTTGGTCGGTTCGGCTACTTGCCATCGATCTTTGGGAAAACGCTTGCCAAGCGGCACACTCCAGCGGCCGCTTTAATGCTCAACATGGCGGTAGGCTTTGTAGCCTTGGCCACGGGACGCACGGGCGACATCATCGTCTTGAGCGTGTTTGGAGCTCTCACGCTTTACGCTTCGTCCATGCTCGCACTTTTTCGATTACGTCGACAAGAGCCCGATCTGCCTCGCCCTTTCAAAGCGCCTTTTTACCCTGTCCTACCTCTTACGGCTCTGATCTTATCCGTCTTTTGCCTAGCGGCGGTCACTTGGTATAATCTCACCATCGCCGCTCTCTACGCTGGTATCCTGGGCCTTGGATTTGCAGTGTTTTCTGTATTGCGACCGGGAAACTCGAAATAGCTCCACTCGGCTGCGGGCGGACAAGGTCTTTGCATCAAATTAGAGAACTGCTGTCGGATGAAAAGGGGGGAATTCGCCATGGTTTTTTGGTCAGAGACATCTTGTTTTCATAGGGTTGACTGCTGCTGATGTCGTCGGCAGTTCTCAGTCAACTTATTCAGGAACTTGCTTCCGGCGACATCCAGGTGGTCGATCTGAGCGGCCCGTTGGGGCCCGAAACGCCGGTCATCGAGCTGCCTCCACAGTTCGCCCCATCACCCGCCGTAACTATCAAGACATTATCTCGTTATGATCAGAACGGTCCAGCTTGGTATTGGAATATCATCTCTTTGGGAGAGCATACGGGAACCCATTTCGACGCCCCCAGCCATTGGGTCACCGGGCGGGACCTGCCCCAAGGGACCACCGACACCATCCCTGTTCAGCGATTTATCGGTCCGGCTTGCGTCTTGGACAAAAGCAAGGAAGTCGCCGATTGCGAAGACTTTTTGTTGACGCGCGAAATGGTGTTGGCCTGGGAGGATGAGCACGGTCAGATACCCGCTGG
>JBBKWP010000343.1:0-4338 GCA_037968995.1 Candidatus Xenobia bacterium | reverse complement strand
CCACAGTTGCGGGGGCCATCGGGTACGCGACGACGAGAGTGTAGAATCTTAGCCTGTCGGGCTGAGTTTGGCAGGAACGACCCATCGAAAGCTTTTATAGTGGTTCATCGTAAAGAATAGTTCACCATTTTGGCCGCTTACCAAACGAGACTTTCCACGACCGGTCTTTCCCTTGGTACGCACTGTCCACTCTTTATAGTAGCCGTCTGGACGAGCGGGCAGTTGCTTTTCCTTGTTGTGAAAAACAATGTTGTTTCGAAAGCCAGGGTATCTTCGCCCTGAGTTGATGAGGTCGAGAGTGTGCTTAGCCCCCTCCGGCAGACGGTTTTCCGCCACAGCTTCCATTTCGATTGCCGACGTTTCGAACACGGCCAAGGTCCCGCCAGCCGACTCGCGATACTCGACCGATGGAGGCGCAGATGGTGCGTTGTCGCCTTCTGTTTGGGCGCAATCCTTCGGTTTTGGGGGCGACGTTGACTCAGGCCCTGATGGCAGAGGCTTCGATCCCTTTTCGGAGACTGAGGCTCCAAGGCGTTCGAGAGTGACCGGCTCTGATGGGTGAAAGCGGTCGAGGAGATCGAGCGGTTCGGCCTTGGATGAGGAATCTGCTTTGCCCGATTTCCAAGCTAACACGTTGAACGGCTGCGGGGATGCAACGTCTGTTCTACGGAAGGAACTCAGGGGCTTCTTTCGTTTCGCGTCTACGTCCCCCCGATCGAACCTCCAAGGCGTGATTGATGGTCGGATATCTCCTCAAGCCACCGAAGCGGGGGACGCTTGGAGAGCACGGAGGATACATCTTAGGATGGGGTGCGAAAATCGCGCGTCATCTGACGCTAGTCTCTCGTTGTTTGGAACGTCGTCTACCCCTGATTTGGTTAATAAATTGTTACAGCGTGGACGACTGAATTTTACCGCGGTCTGAGGTATTGGAGGCCAAAGAATGGGCGCGCCTTCCGCTGCGCGAAGACGTTCGGTATGACCGCCCTGATCTGGAGTCGACCTGCGCCCGGCCCGAAGTTCTACGCCGACAACAACGTGCACCGATTGGGTAGGGGATTGAGAACACTTGGCTATGACACGAAGCTCTACGGGGAGGGCACAGACAACGTCTTGCGGGGACTGTGTCGTGACGAGCAACGAATGCTACTGTCGTGTGATTCCGATTTCCTGGGAGAGGACCAAGCATTAGTCTTGGCGTCTGACGACTGGCAGAAGCAGTTGGTGGAGGTCGTCCGTGTTTTCGGACTCGATTTTCGCAACTACCGCTACAGCCTCTGCCTGAACTGCAACTCGTTGGTGCATCGGGCGAATCCTAGAGAATATCCGGAGGACGTACCGGCCTGGGTGCTTGACCAAGAGGCGCCGCTCTGGCGATGTCCCGAATGCCGCCGTCTGTTCTGGGCGGGATCACATCTCGACCGCATGAACCACCGATATGACCGCCTGTTCGATGAACTCGGAACGCACTTTCCCTAGAGGGTCGACGTCGTGCAAAGTTTACAAGTTGGAAACATTTCTTGCTCGCCCGCAGCGCTGGGTTGAGCACCACACGGTAGTCTTGACCTAACGAAGCACACAACAAGGAGCCAACCCGATGCACGCTTGCACTAACAGACTTTCCGATAACTTTTCCTCCGTCTATTCCGGTCCACGGACCCGTCAGGCGCCCCCTAGCCAAGTCAAGACGGTGGCCGTTCCCGCGACGGATCAGGTGTCCATCACTTCAAGCGAGTCAAGAGTCCCGGTTTCAACAAACGACAGCACAGCGGTTCAGCCGTTCCAGGCTCCCGACGCTCGCGAAGCACACACCCACGCTCCGCTCGCTGTCTCCACGAGCTACGAAGATAGAAATCTGCACGTCTCATCGACAGGCGGAGTTCTCGCTATGCTGGAGGACCCCAACGCGTCCAATCCCGATTTCGCTGGCCCCGCGAAGACGGAAGTGCCGACCGCATCGCCTAACCAAACCTTTCGAACGTATTTGGGGACTACTCCAATTCAGCACGGACCTAGCTTTGCCCGCGCTATTATCGCGGCTTATGACCACGTAAGTCTCCAGGATATCAAGGACCGTATCCAGCAGTTGGACGCTCGCGAAGCACCAGCCAACGCTCCGCTCGCTGTCTCCACGAGCTACGAAGACAGAAATCGACACGTCTCATCGACAGGCGGAGTTCTCGCTATGCTGGAGGACCCCAACGCGTCCAATCCTGATCTCGCTGGCGCCGCGGGAACGGAAGGATCGACCGCATCGCCTAACCAAACCTTTCGAACAGATTTGGGGACTACTCCAATTCAGCACGGACCTAGCTTTGCCCGCGCTATTATCGCGGGCCATGACCACGTAAGTCTCCAGGATCTCAAGGACCGTCTCAACGATGACGGGAATGTCTGGCAGTTCGCGAACCGGGCATAGACTGGAAAGCGATGTCTGAATCGGACGTTTCTCGCAACGAAAAAAAAAGCCGACGTTCCCATCGATTGTGGAACGTCGGCTTTTTTGGTTTGCAAGGAGTCTTGCGGCTCTAGGCTTTCAGGGCCGCGCGAACAGTTTCGAGGGGACGATTTCCCTTCGGTTTTGTCATCTAGGCTGTGAGAGCCACCTGAGCTGAGTAGATATGACAGGTCCACTCGCTTTCGTTATCTAGGCTGTCCCTCAGGTCGTAAAGGGCCACCGCGACTTTTTCCGCTTTGCGCCCTTGGTCACTGTCCGAAGGAAAGCTCGAGGTTCGCTTGTACTGAGTGATGGCTTCGATCATCTCGGTAAGGATGGCCTCTCGCTCAGCCCTTTGAGCGCATTTCTCCAAACGTTCCAACAGCTCAGCCAGTTGGGACCAGATATTTGAGCTGTGGGATGTTACCAGTTCCTTGAGCCGACCCAATAGGCTTGTGGTTCTCGGCGGAACGGGTTTCAGTTCAGGAGAATAGGCTGTGAGACTTTCGTCGTTGACCGACTCCCAGTCCGCATCGTCGAGGTCTTCGCTTTCGAAGAGTTCCTGTTTGGGAGTCGTTGGCGCGGACTCGGCAACATCGCCTAACCAGCCCTCGGGTGCCCCACAAGGTGATGAAGAGACCTCGATAGGCGACGCTTCGGCACCCAGCCAACCGCGGCCGCTCTCGCAAGCGGGTACAGGCGGAGCCGTCCTGGATTCTTCGCGAGCAACGGGGGAGGGACTTGGCATCGAGCACTCCATCTTCATTTCCATGGCCTCGAATTGGGGTTGGGGCTGAAAGTCGGAGCGCAGCATCTCATCGATTGGAGGCGCCATAGGTGCCGATGCCGGCATCTGACTCAGCATCGGTGGAGCTATCGAGGAACGCCTTCCGCCCATCATCGGTTTCGATTTTAGTCCAGATTTGGCAGCGCGTTTCTTGAGAGTCTGCTCCACGGGTTGCAGCACTTGATGGAGATGCCCATGACCCTCAATCACTTGAGCGGTGTCAATGGCGGTGAACGCGGTGAATCGACACAACACCTGAGCCTCAACAGACAGGTTGATGAGATCTTGCTGGCTGGCTTTTCCCACCGTCCAGAGGTCGTCGAGATCCAGCAGTCGGGCTCTGGCCCAAGAGCGATGGATGACAGTGTCGTGGCGTTGAATGACCGGAACGACTTGCTGATAGCTTCCGCTGGAAGCCAACCATCCTTCCACCGTGACCTCTTTAGGAAGAGCGCTGTTTTGGCCGAAGAAGGTGGTCGGCACGCCTTCCCACACGTCCCAAAACCTCGGGGCTTGGTCGTCGACTTTCAGGTTCTCCAAAAATAGACCCATCCAATGCGGTCGACCCAGACGCTGATGGAGATTGCGCAGGGCGGTTTCCAGAGTTTCTTGGTCGGGGATCAAGGTGCAGAGTCCGCCGCTGGCTTTGGCGATGTTTTCCAGCAGACCGCCTCGTGAGGCGTGGCCGATCCCTACCGTGCTGATGCGCACACCCGATTGAGAGGTGGCGATCATTTCAGCATCGTTACCCACGTCGCCATCGGTTAAAAAAAGGATGGTTCTGTCGGCGGCGGTGTCTTGCTGGAGCAGTCCCAAGGCCCGCGCGATGGCCGGGCGCGCTTCGGTTCCTCCTCGTGCGTCGATCGTTGACAGAAACTCCAAGGCCCGCTGTTGCTGGTGGGCGTCAGCCTGAACCATCACCTCGTCCATCAGTTCCTGATTGTTGTCAAAGGCCACGATGGCGAAACGGTCCCTAGGAGTCAGGCTTTCGATAATCCTTTGAGCGGCCCGTCGGGCTGCGGTCATACTCCATCCCTGCATGGAGCCGGAACGATCCAAGACGATCACAATGTCTCTGGGGTCCGGTTGCCGGGTGGGGGAGATGGGGGGAACC
>JBBKWP010000342.1:0-5832 GCA_037968995.1 Candidatus Xenobia bacterium | reverse complement strand
ACCAACAGCAATAGCACTACCAACAGCAATAGCACTACCAACAGCAATAGCACTACCAACAGCAATAGCACTACCAACAGCAACAGCGGCGATACAGGCATTGGCAGCGACAGCGGTGGTAGTAGAGGCACTGTAGGCAGCGAAAGCCGTGGTTCCGACACCACTCCGGCGGAAGGCTCAAGCGGGGGCGACCAGCAGTTCCTGAGTTCGGCAATTAGCCAGGACCCCAAGTCCTTTGGCAACCTGGTCACCTCTTGGCGTCAAGGGGCTGAAGGAAATTGCTCGACGGTGGCTGTGGTCAAGGCCGCCATGGACCGCTACGATAATCAGGTCTTCGATGACGTTAAGCGTAGCGGGAATGGCTACCAGATCGTTATGCAGGACGGCTACAAGATGAACCTTTCCGACGCCGAGCTTGCCTCAGCCAGGAAGGCCAGTAGATTTAAGGGCGAGGAGGGAGAAACCAAAAGCTACGCCACATTCTTGTACGGCGCGGCAGCCAAGAGAAACGCATTGGACGGCAAGATGACCATGAGTCAATCCCTCAACGACCTCAACAACGGCGAGAGCTTCCGCAGTCCAGCAAAATATTTGGGTCTTTCCCACCGGATGGCCAAAGTGGATCCTCGCACACTCAGCGGTCAAGAC
This sequence comes from Candidatus Xenobia bacterium, assembly GCA_037968995.1. Lineage (GTDB taxonomy): Bacteria > Vulcanimicrobiota > Xenobia > Xenobiales > JADMJV01 > JAEXNA01. The sequence goes on along the minus strand of JBBKWP010000342.1, from coordinate 5,184 downwards.
TCGGTGGTGGCGGCCAGCGGAAAGCACGCCATTTTTGTGAACAAGAACTCCGGCGCGGGACACACAGCCGACCGCTGGGGGAAAGCTGTGCGCTACAACGGGACCGACGGATCTAGCGGACCCAGGGGAGCCATTGTGGCAGCCTACACCCTCAAGCCTCGCAGCCGAAACGCCTAGAACAGCTCCTCGTCGTAGGCGTGGCGCCCCAGGTATCCTGATCCAGATCTCAAGGACGACCGGAAAATTGCGTTTTTCGAGACTTTGCATTGCCGTTCTCGCGTTTGGCAAGAAGCCGTTGACCAAGCCGTTGATGATAGTCGACGACCTCAGAAATCTAGAGCCTCGACTCCGTTACCGCGTGAGCACAGCAGGCTGCCAATAAAGTCCTGGCCGCTACAGTCCGTTTGGGTTCCCGCCGGAGCCTTTCTGATGACACTTGACCCGCTCTGAACGTCGAACGAGTGCCGCTCTGAACGTCGAACGAATGCCGCTCAGAACGTCGAACTTGCAAGGCCTCCGGCTCTCCGACCAGCTTTCTTAAGAGCTTAAGATCCCCCAAGTCGAAATCGCTTCGCCACGACTTTTCCCTCAACAGTACCGCCTCCCCAACATTTTGGTAAAATCACGCGGCTCGACGTTGTTTATGCTGTCAACTGCTTTGTGTCGGAATTCTCTCGGAAACCGCTCTGTCAGACTGAGGCATATCAATCTCACAGGAGTCATCCGATGAAAACAGTTTACGTCAATTTAAGTCAGCGCCCACCGGCCCCCAGTTTTGTTGATAGGTGCAAGGACCATTTAGCGACAGCCAAGGCGATGGACCACACCACGATCGACACCGATCCGAATCCCAATTCTGTGAAAGTGGAGCAGGGCGATCTTCGTGTCACCCTGACCCCCAATAGCGCCGGCGACGATTGGGAAAAGTTTCAATGGACCAAGGGCGACGACCGATTCGGAGACTCCGAGACGTTCTCAATCGAGCGCGGAGTCGACCAGGATCTCTACACCTATGAAACCACCGAACTAGGCACCGAGTGGTCGTCACAGATCATGGAAAAAAAGACCGAGTTGGCTGGGTTGAGCGTACAAGACGGCGGACTCCTCTTCCAAGAAGATCATCTAGATTACTTCGACGGCGTATAAACCTCTCACTCTGAGGGCATTTGACGGGTAATTTACAAAGTAGCGAATTCTCGCTCACCGCATTCCCTTATGCTGAGGCTATGACCATCCAGAACGCCTCACCCGCCGCACCGCTCTCCGCCACCCAACGACAGGCGCCCTCGGCCAGTCCCGCGGAAACCGCCGACAACTCTGCTGCTGCCGAACCCGAGTTCGACACCTACACAGCATCGGCTGGAGAAACCGTCGAACTCAGCGGGAACCGTCGACTTGTCGGTGACGGATCGATCGACGGATGGGTGCGCTCAGAATTCGGAACTGGCTTCTTGAGCGGCATCGACGACGCCGATGTTCCTCAGTTTCTAGAGTCCAAAAACGATCATCGCATCAACCTGCCCGGCGACCAAGACGGCAGTGTCCAGATCGTCACAGCCCGCACCGAAGGCGACCACCGCAGCTTCCGCCTCGACACCATCTTCGGCAACAGCCTGCACACCGTTCAAGCCAACTACAAAAACGGAGCCTTCATCGCCGACTCCGTCGTAGAAACTTTGTACTTAATCAAAGCCTAACGCATAAGCGGCCTCACTTCACCGCTCGAAGCCTCATCGCGCCCGCCTCACCGCTCTAAGCCTCATCGACTCGCCACCACCTCGTCTCGGCGACCCGCGATGACCCACAACTAGAGCCACTTCGTATCTCTCGAGTGGCACGAACACACACTTTCCGTGGTCCCGCCACCACACTTTCAGCGGCGCGAACGCCACACTTTCAGCGGCGCGAACGCCACACTTTCAGTGGCGCGAAGGCCACACTTTCAGTGGCGCGAACGCCACGCAGCTAATGGCGTACCCAACAGCCCCCTAGTGTGTCCCCAAAGAACGAGGACTCATATCTCTTTTTGTATATTATTACAAAAGAGATATAGCCCCCAAAGTTCTGGGGGACAACTATCCGGGAGACGACCCATCAAACCCCGCCCGACGAAAACTCAATCAGCCGCCAGTATCGCGGGGGCGGCGACGCCGAAAGGCGGCGAAAATTCTCTCGCAACCAGTCGGGCAATCGGTCGAGCACCTCATGATTATCGACGGAGACCCTTCCTTCGAGGGGGTCAGACGCCGCCTGCTCTCTAGCGGCCCGCTTCCAGCGGGACATCAACCGTTCAAAGCCGATCTCGCTTGCCAGTTCAAGCCTGTTGCGACGAGGCCGCCGCTCGTACGCGAGCAGACGATCCTTCGCGACGTCGACCAGGACCATCAACTCCGTCAGCACAGCCGTCGCCTCTTTGCGCCATCGGGCGTCCGGCACAACGTTCAGACCGACCAGATCGGTGGCAAGGGCGTCTCCGCAAATGACAACTTGGCCTCCAATGCCGAAATCCTCAGACTCGTATCCACCACACAGTACTCCCAGTCTATTCACTCCCAAGCAGAAGACCTCGTTGAGCAGAGAAGGGATAGGGTCTCCAAAATAGGACAGGAATCCTGGAGAGGAATCGTCGAGAAACTCGTAGGACACATACAGACAGAAGCCGCCACCGAACTGGTGAGTCTGCCTTCGGGGCCAGTGGAGAAAGGGAGTTCCCGCTCGCAGAACATCCTGACCCTTCTTGAGCACGGGGGAGACCGGGTCGGAGGGTTCCACCTCAGGCAGCGTATCCCTCAGCCAACCGGACGCCAGATAGCGCGGAGAGTCGGTTCCATGACGGGTTAGCGGAAACTGGCTTCGAGGCAGGTTATCCGGCCCGTTCACCTGCCTCCCGTCCAACGTCAGCGTGACTCCACACCAGCGACAGCGCTCTTGGAGCAGGCGGGTCTCCTCCGCCCTTGAGGCAGCCGAGCACTGAGGACCGGACATCTCGAGCCGCAGGCGTGAAGAGGTTACCGAGCAAGGGTGAGGCTTTGCGTGGTGAAGCTCACTCCCGTCCCAAACGAACCCTTGAGCCGATTCACCATCGCACCAGAGGAGCCGAAACTGGTGCTGGTTCAACAGGGCCCGCAGCCCCACGCACAACTCTCCCATCAGCGAACCTCGCGCAGACTCCAGTCGCAGCAAGGCCCCTTCAAACGTGTCCAGAGGAGCAAGGTCAGAGAGCACAATATCGGCCCGCGTGCTGTTGCGAAAGGCCTTGATCGCGATCTCATCAGCGCGGCCCGCCACTCCGGCTTGCACAAGCTTCAGGACCCACTGCGAGGGGTCGACTAAGGCGTGATCTTTAAGTTTGCGGAGAGCCAACTCCGTCGACACACTGAAGTGTCCCTCAGAGTCGAAACGGCCGGGCTGGGCTTTCTCCTCAAGAAATCGCACCAAGTCATCAGAAGAACCAAGCAAGCAGCCTTTAAACCCAGCTCGTCCCGTAGCTATCGTCTTCAAACTCCACCGCCGCTTTGGCGATCTGCAGGGGACGGAAAGTGTCCACCATCACCGCCAACTCCTCCGTCACCGTCTTCCCAATGGAAGCTTCCGTGGCCCCGGGCTGCGGTCCGTGTGGGAGGCCCGAAGGGTGCAGCGTCCAGTCATACTTATCCACCCCGCGACGACTCATAAAGTCCCCGTCCACGTAATACAGCACCTCGTCGGAATTCACGTTACTGTGGTTATAGGGAGCCGGAATGCTCAAGGGATGGTAGTCAAAAAGGCGTGGACAGAACGAACAGACCACGAAGTTATGCGCCTCAAAGGTCTGATGAACAGGCGGCGGTTGATGGACCCGGCCCGTGATCGGCTCGAAGTCCTCGATATTGAAGGTCCAAGGATAGAGATACCCGTCCCAGCCCACCACATCAAAGGGATGATGGGTCATCACGTGCAGGTTCAGACTATCGCGGGCCTTGACGTGAACTTCGAACTCGCCTTCTTCGGCCGTCGGCGGAAGATATTTCGGCGGAGAGATGTCGCGTTCACAGTAAGGAGAATGCTCCAGCAACTGTCCATAGGCGTTGCGATACCGCTTCGGCGGAGCGATCTGGCTGGGACACTCGATCACCAAAAAGCGGGCCTCGGAGCTCTCCAACTCCATCTTCCAAGTCACTCCGTAGGGGATCACAACATAGTCGCCCGGCCGAAAGGGCAGAGTGCCGAACTGACTCACCAAGTCGCCCGACCCCTCATGGGCAAACCACACCTCGTAGGCCTGACCGTTACGATAGAATACATCGCTCGACTTGGTCGGTCTTGAAAGGCCCAGCGTCACGTCGGAGTTCCCCATCATGGTGCGACGACTTTGCAAAGGCGTACCCCCAGCGGCGAACTCTTTGGTCTTCAGTTGACGCCCCCTCAAGGCGCCGTAATCCAGCCACTCCACCGTCTCCGAGGGCAAGACTTCCATCCGTTTCACTCGCGTGGGAGCGTAGTGATGGTACAGCAGAGACTGGATCCCCGAGAACCCCTCCATCCCCATCACTTCTTCAGTGTAGAGCTCCCCGTCCTTGCGTCGAAACTGGGTGTGACGTTTGTGAGGAATTTCTCCCCGTTTGGCGTAATATGGCATCGCGTTTTCCTTCTTGATCTGTTAAAATGGGCTTCTTGACCCGTGGGTCAAGGGCCTGTCATCCATCGACTCCAAAACCCGATAAAGACAAGCCGTAGTTCCGTCGTCCACATGTTCACAAAGCTTTCACGAATCGCGAAGGCGCGTGAGAGATACTATCGAAGTTAAACTTTTGACGACTATGCACAACCATGGAGAAATATATAATGACCAATCCCTTAACTTCAGGGGCCAATTTCAAGCCACAAGCCCCGGCAGCCAATGTCAGCGCGAAAAACCTAGCGGAAAAGCTTAAAAAAGAAGGCGAAGCCGAACAGGCCCGCGGCGAACAGCTTCAGCAAGACGGTGTAGAACTGCAAAAACGCGGAACCAGCGAGCAGAAAATCGGTGAAATCGCCAAGCAGTTCGGACAACTGGCCAAGGAAAAAGGTCAAGCCAATATCGCCAGCGGGCAAGCACAACGCGCCGAGGGCGACCAACAGATCGCCGGCGGCATCGAGGGTGAAACCACCGCTCGTGAAGCCCAGACAGGTCACGTAGAAGGCTTCGTAGACGGTCTGGCCGCC
>JBBKWP010000341.1:0-13046 GCA_037968995.1 Candidatus Xenobia bacterium | reverse complement strand
TCATAGAATTGTGAAGACCGTTTTCCTACTTGCAGGGCTGGGTTTGCTTGCGATCGGGCTCATCAACTGGCTAGTCTATCGGCGCGGTCGAGCCTTGATTCGCTCTAATGAGGACCTCTTGCCGGCTCCCGTTGCGCTGGTGTTTGGAGCTTATGTCGCCCCTAACGGAACTCCGAGTTTCGCGGTGGAAGATCGCCTTGTGACCGCACTGAAACTGTATGAGAAAGGGACGGTCGCAAAGCTCATTCTCAGCGGAGACCACGGTGAAACTGACTACGACGAGGTTAACGGGATGAAAGAGTATCTCGAGGACCACGGAGTTCCTAAGAACGTGCTCTTTCTCGATCATGCCGGTTTCGACACTTATGATTCTCTGCTTCGAGCGCGCGATGTGTTCGGCGTGGAACATGTCATTTTAGTGACCCAAGAGTTTCATCTTCCGAGGGCTCTCTATATCGCCGATAAGCTTGGCTTGAAGGCTCAGGGGGCGGTGGCCGACCGGAGAAACTTAGCCGACCTTGGGAGTCTGCAGATGAGAGAGGTCGCCGCCCGCGTAAAGGCTTTCGGCGAGGTTGCCTGGGGGCGGAATCCAAAGTATTTGGGCGATGCAATTTCCTTGGACGGGGAAGCTTCGGTAACTCACGATAAGGACTGAGGATCGACCCCGAAAAAAGTATCAAAAAAGGACGACCAATGGTCGTCCTTTTTTGATGTCTAGAACCTATTCTAGAAATCATGCACTATGAGAATCAGGTCCTCATCCTTTTCACGGGGAGGCTGGTGAGCTTGTTCGAGTTTTGATCGTCCCTTCTCGTAGGATTCGGTAGGTCTGTCAACTCTGGTCAAGTTTGTGGGATATTCTGGCCTTTCCGTGAGTTGCGCAGAGACAATTTCCGTGTTTTCGGGAGTGATGGTTAGGCTCTTGTGGTCGTTGGCGAAAGCCGGAGCGACGAAGAGCAGTGCTGCTATGATTGTGATGATCTGTTGTTTCATGATATTTCTCCTTTTTGTAGACCAGTCTGTATAATAAAGAGGCAAAAAAAATGGCCGAGCGTTCAGTTGCGGTCGTCCCCCAAAAGGCGGGGAAGGGTGGTTTTGAGGCTGCGAAGGGGTTCAGAGGTTCGTTGGGTGCGACTCAAGATGACCGCTCCTTCGTAAGCGGAAAACATGAGCGTCGCCATCGCAACGGATGAGGCGGGCGAGAATCCCTCCATCAAAAGTCGGCTTTCGAGAATCTTTTGGGCCGCTTGGAAAGCCGTACAACAGGCTTGGAGGACGGGTCCGGGAGTGGCTTCTAGAGCGACGGTGGCGATGGGGCAACCGCACTCGAAATCGGAGTCTTCTAGGTCTGCCGCCGCATTGTCTATGATGATTTCCATCGCCTCTTGAAAACTCTTAGTGGATTCGAAGGCGGTGTAAATCTTTCGTCCCATCTCCTGAGCGGCCGCATCCATGGCTTCTTGGCCCAGTTGCTCCTTGCCACCGGGGAAGTGATAGTAGAGGCTTCCTTTCGGAGTTCCACTCTCGGTAAGGATCTGGTTGAGGCCGGTGGCGTTATAGCCTTGCTTCCTGAACAAGAGTCCCGCGGTCTCGAGCATTTTATCGCGACTTTCGTTTCCCATCTGATGCCCATTATGACGACCGGTCTACATCTTGTCAAGTTCTCTCTGTAGTCAAGGTGTCTTTCTATGTATCAGAGAAGTCTAGTTTATGCAGAAAGTGGCAGTCGGGTCCTTAAAAAGTTCCACGGCAGAGGAACTGGAACGACTGTCAGCGCTCTCGATGGTCGCGAACATTCTTACGACTTCCTTGAATTTTGATCAGCTACTGCAGGATGTGTTACTAGCCTCGGTACCTGCCTTTCGGGCCGATCGCGGTTTCATTCATCTTTTTGACCCAACCGGCCAGATTTCTAAGGAACGATACTTAGATGTCTCACAGGATAAGTCGTGGCAGCCATTCGCATTCACGACCACCTTGGTGCAGCAATGTCGTACACGACGAACGGGGGTTCTAGCGCTCGACACTCAACAAGTGGCCTCGCCGTCTCAAAGTGTTATCATGGGCGGAATTCGGTCGGTGATGTTGGCGCCGCTTATAGTAAAGCAGGAGCTGGTCGGCATTTTCTATCTTGACAGCCTGATCAACGAGGCCTGTTTCGAGACCAACGATCTCAAAGTGTTTTCTTTGATCACCGACATGGTTTCGGTGGCCGTCCAGCGGGATCATCATGCCACTGTGATCCAGACGCAGTCTAAGGCCTTGGAAGCCGCTCGTGAGGAATTGAACAATGCGGCTGAGGAAACCATTCGTCGCCTTTCGCGCGCTGCGGAGTATCGTGATGGAGAGACCAGCGAACATCTCACGCGAGTCTCTCTCTATTGCAGGGCTCTTGGCCAGGCTCTAGGGCTCACTCCTGAGCGGATCCATGATATCGAAATAGCTAGTCTTTTGCATGACGTCGGGAAACTGGGAATTCCAGACAACATCTTGCTGAAACCAGGGCGTTTCACGGACTACGAACGCCAGGTCATGCAGCAACATACCCTCTATGGAGCCAAGATTCTGGGCAACTCTCACAGCCCTGTAGTTCAGTTAGCCTCTGAGATCGCTCTCTACCATCACGAAAAGTGGGACGGCAGCGGTTATCCTCACGGCATCTCGGGCGAGAACATTCCTCTACCTGCTCGGATCGTCGCTCTGGCAGATGTGTTCGACGCGATCAGTTCGGCTCGTCGTTACAAAGAGTCCTATTCTCTAGCAGATTCGTTCGCTCTTCTAGAAAAGGAGGCCGGCTCGCATTTCGACCCCCTTCTGGTCCGGGAATTCTTTGGAATCAAATTTCAGATTGAACAGATCTGGGATAGCTATCAGGAGCTACCCGTCGAGGCACCCATAGGGAAGGTCGAGGATACGGCCGCGACTCCGGTACCTTTTAGTCTTCCTGGAGCTCTGAAAGTTCTCGAGGAGTGTCCCGTCTTGCTAGCCAAGAATTCCGGATTGAAAGACTCGGAGGCGTTGAAACTACTTCAGTGTCTGGATTTCCTGGAGTCTCGATCAGAGGAACCATCTGACCTATCCATTGGGGAGCTCAAGCAGTTCTTGAGCCGAACGAGCTTGAGTTTCCATGACGCTCCGATGGCCGCGAAACTGGTTGGTCGAATCAAGAAATCGATTCCGGCTCAAGACAGCTTCGAAGCCATGAAAATTGTGTTGCTCGATTCGGATCCTTATCAAAGAGAGGTCCTTTCCGTGGAGGCCACTCGACGCGGTTTCCACGCTCATGAGTGCAGTGATCCCAAGGAAGCACTTCGCATCTTGGCTACCGGAGAAGCCGACCTGATAGTCATGGAATTGGCTGATCCCGGCGCAGAGGCACTGCTGAACGAAGTTGCGGAAGCTCATCCGAATCTTCCGGTCGTCTTGTTGACCCGCGACGGGGAACTTTCCCGCCGATTATCGGTGTCCAGAAACCGAAACTGCTCCTATTTACACAAACCGCTTCCACCCGCGGCTGTGTTCGACGAGATCGAAGAACGATTGCCCATTGGGAACGAAACGAAGACGAGGCGAACGATCCTCGCTTTTGACGATGATAAAGTGGTCCTCACGGTCATCAAAAGAGTTTTGCAGCGCAACGGTTTTCGAGTGTTCACGGCATCAGATCCTTTGGAATTCTGGGACTCCCTAAACGAGAACGCTCCCGACCTTGTGCTGCTCGACCTTGAGATGCCGTCGGTCGACGGGTTTGATATCTGCCGTGTCTTGAGGAGCGATGTGGAGTTTCGCCATCTTCCGATCGTCGTCCTGACTGCCCATCAAGAGGTCTCCGAGTATCAGAGAGCCCTGGATTTCGGTGCGGACGACGTTCTTTCCAAGCCTTTGCAAGCTCGCCGCTTAGTGACTCGTATCAAGAGTCGATTGTCCAGGAATCGGGCTCTGCAGCTTTCCGGCAGTCGGGATACCGTTACGGGGCTAGTGCAATACAAAACCGCCCTTCGAACGGCCGAGACCCTGTTTGCTTCATCGATGCGTATGAATGTGCCATTTTCTGTATGCGCTTTGAAGATTGAGGGCTTTCTTCAGCTACTCGATCAAAGAGGCTGGCAGTTTTCGTCAGGACTTCTAAGACAGGTGGGGGATCTGCTCATTCGCTCGTGTCGTACGGAAGACGTTTTGACCAGATATAAGGACTCCATGTTGGTACTCTTCTGCCCGGGAGTGAACGAGAACGTCTTAGAGCAGAGAGTCAATAGTCTCAATTCCAAGCTTTTGCAAGACAAAGGTCCCTTGGCATCTTTGCGTTGCGAAGCGCTGATAGGATCGTGTCCTAGGGACGGTACTCAGCTCAAGGCTCTGCTCGAAAAAGCTGGAGTTTCTTAAAAAGCTCCCAAAAGTGTGCGAACACCGATACCCAAGAGCGCTGCGCCTCCCACAGTGATAGCGCCGCTGCCGATCGGTCCGATGCTGTTGGTATGCTGCAGGGTGGGACGGTCGTAGGTCCCGACTTGTCTCCAAGAGATGTCCGGTGAGAATTCGTGCCAAGCTCCACGAACTTTCAACTCTTGGTCGCATTTGGTTTGACCGTTGTTGTCCGTGCGACAGTTTCGCTGCTCGTAGTACGTGTCGGGGCGGACGGTTTCGGTGTAGCCGTTCATGGTCGGGTGCGAAATCGAGTGAGTTTCCCAGACTTCTTTGATGCTATCGCCGGCGGCGGTTTTATGACCGAGGGCGAATCCTCCGGCCGCGCCAAGTACCGCGGAGATCCCCATGGCCAGTGGCGCCAACGCGGGGGCGCCGAGGATGGCACTTCCGATCGCACTGCCGGCGACACCAATGGCTGCTCCGATTCCCGCTAAGCTAAAGGCGCGGGTTTTCTGATTGTATGTTTCGGCGGTCAAGGTTTCGGTGAGAGTTTTCATCTTGGGAGTGCCGTCGTTGTTGTAGTCGGGTACGTCGCGGTAAACGTTGACGGGGCCGGCGGTACATTTGCCTCCGTAGCAAGAATGGCTCTCGGTTCGGGTGTACGGGTTGCCGTATCCAAACCAGTTGTGCTCGTAAGTGTCGCTGGGCATGTTGCCGAGATGCTCCGTGTGAGTGACGGGAGCCTCAAAGGTGCGCGTGATTTCGGTTTTCTTCGGATCCTCGAAGCCGGGCTTCAAGGATGATGTTGGCAGCGATACTTTGGAGTTCTTGATAATCATAACTCTAGGATAAAGGTTGAATCTTGGTGATTTGTGACAACGATGTGAACCCTCACCCGTTCTCTAGGTTCGGCCGGGCCAGCCATGAAGCTGACCTCTTCTTGAGACGACAGGTCGGAAACCCTCCATAATCGAACTCGGGTCGTTCCATGAACATCAAAGGACTGCTCGTCAAGAGTTGGGAGAAGACACGCCAAAGCTACTGGTTCGTTCCGAGTCTGATGACCATCGCCGCTGTCATCCTCTCGTTTGCTTTCATCAATCTCGATGAATGGGCCGGCGCCAAGTGGCTAGGACAGTGGGAGTTCCTGTACGCCAACAAGCCGGAAGGCGCCCGCGCGCTCCTTTCGACGATCGCTGGGTCTATGATCGGCGTCGCGGGGGTTACCTTTTCGATCACCATCGCAGCGGTGGCCTACGCCTCATCCTCCTTTGGTCCGCGTATCATCAACAACTTCATGAAAGATACCGGCAATCAGGTCACGCTGGGAACCTTCATCTCGACCTATGTTTACTGCCTGTTAATTCTGCGCACGGTGCGGAATGGGGACGAAAGCAGTTTTGTTCCTCATCTCTCAGTCTTGTTCGGGGTGGTTCTTGCGTTGGCCAGTTTGTGCGTCTTGATATTCTTTATTCATCATATTCCCGAGTCGATTCATGTCGCCAACGTCGTCTCTGGGATTGGCAAAGAGATGCTCGCGAAAGCGGAAACGATGTATCCGGACAAACTGAGGAATGCAAAGTCATCGACGGAAAAAGTCGCGCGAAGGCCTCCGGACCCGGACGATTACAAGGTGGTTTCGGAGCGAACCGGCTATCTGCAATCTGTGGACGCGGGTCTTCTTATGGAGATCGCCTCCGAAAACGACCTGGTCCTGGTGATGAACTTGGAACCGGGGATGTTCACAACGGTCAGTCGGACGCTGGTGAGAGTCCACGGAGAAAACGCTAAAGACCAGGAGTCAGCCATTCGAGGATGCTTTATCTTTGGCTCGGATCGATCGCCGACCCAGGACTTGCTCTATCTCATCGACCAACTGATCGATATCGCGGGACGTGCTCTTTCTCCGGGGATCAACGATCCTTTCACCGCGATATCGTGTGTCAACTGGCTGAACGCGCTTCTGACGCAACTCGCTGATCGTGAATTTCCGGCCGCTCACCTTGAAGATGAGGGTGGCAAAATTCGGGTTATCAACTATGACGTCTCCTACGAGCGCTATGTGGACTCGATTTGGGATCGTTTGCGTCCCTACGTGGAAAAGGACCGTAACGCGTCATTGCATATGCTTGACAGCGGGCTACAGACTCTCGATGGATTGAACGCCCATCGTCGACTGTCGCTCGCGCTCGCCATGAACCGTCTAGTGGAGGGCTGTCTTAGGCATTTCGATCACTCGAAGGATTTCGCAGATCTCGAGGAGCGCCGCCAGTGTTTGAAGAATTTGACCGGAAGCGACGCTCAGTTGCGTGCGGAGTCGATCGCGTCGAAACAACTGGATGAGTTGTCTTCAAGCTAGACCAGGTATTCGACTCCACGAACATTGGAAAGCAGGTCGAGATCGAGCTTTTCCTCTGCTGAACTCGCATGGAGCACGCTGACGTCGCCCGTCGACTCCACGACAACAGCCCGCACCTGTCCATAGTGAATCACGTTGGCCTCTCTGAGTTTTGCCTTCAACTCCCCCTCGGAAACCCGCGTCTGTCTCAGATGGTCGTGTAGGATCCGACTGCCGGCCATCACCAGAATCGGGCTGTTGTCCAGCCATCGACTGTAAGCAGACCAATGGCTTCGCAGCCAAGTACTCAAGGCGGATAAAAGAAGGAGGCAGAGCAGCGCGGTCGCGGCCTGGAAGAACGGTGGACTGGAGGTCGTCACGGTGGTCGCCAGGATGGACCCAATGGCCACCGTGGTGGCGAAATCAAAAGACGACATCTTGGCGAACGTGCGAAGGCCGAAGATCCGAGTGGCGGCAATGAGGAAGACGAAGAAGAGCAAGCAGGTCAGTGCAACCATCCTCACGGAAGCGAGGTCGGTGGTTATCCATTCATCGAAAAGCGTCATAGTACAAGGTTAAGCTTTCGACGGCGTTCAGACGGTATCCATGAGTCGCTACGGGGGGTATCTCGCGTTGGATGACCACAGCACCTTCGGCAGAGTTAAAGTTTGAACGGTCGGGGGAAGTGAACTGTTATTGAGAGGTCGGGACTAAGGCTCGGGTGTCTCAGCCTCGGAGGCGTCGCTCTTAGGGGCCTTCGCTTCGGGAACCGCGGTTTCGGGGTCGTTCGCTTCGGGAACCTCGGTCTCGGAAGCCTTCGCTTCGGGAACCTCGGACTCAGGTGCCTTCGTTTCGGGAACCTCGGACTCAGGGGCCTTCGCTTCGGGAACCTCGGTCTCGGGGGCCTTCGCTTCGGGAACCTCGGTCTCGGGCTTCTCGGTCTCGGGCCCTTTGATTTTGGCCTGAAAAATGTATCGGTTGTTGTCTTCGTTGGACTCTTTCGCCGAGTTTTCCGGGTCCAGGATCACTAAAAACCGGACATTCTCTGTAGTGTCAACTTTAACGCCCTCTAAAAGGACTTCGCGTTTCTGGCCAAAGCGCATCGCATCCACCTCGCCAAAATAGCTCTGGCGTGCGTCATCAGGACCTAGGACCACCAACTCGAATTTCAGATTGCCTTCGACTTCGCTATCTTTGGCTCGATTATCAAATGTGACTTTCAATTGATTGGCTCCCAGGGCTAGCCCCTGCTCAGGAAGCCGAATGCTCACGGGATAGAAGTCGGGGTCGGGCTTCGGTGCCTTCTCGTCTTCAGCGTAGGCCGCCCCCAAGGTTAGACCGAAAAGCAAAAGACCAGTTATAGTGAGTCGAGTTAACATATCCGTCCCTTTTGAGTTTGGGGTCGCGGGTCCTTTGCAATCTGTTTGAAAAGTCACTTGAGCGAACCAGCAGGTTCAAGCACACCTTTAACATCATTGCAACATGAAGCAAGCTAGACCTTGATAGCATAGGATATGCTCATCAATAAGCTACCCGCCTGGTCTCGACCTATTTTTGAAAAGTTGGCTGCTCACCAACCGATTGCCGGCTTGGATCCGCATCCGATACAGCCCAACGAAAAGAACCAGATCGATACCACCGCCTGGGTGATCGACACTTACATGCGGTACGATGAGCAACCCGCCCACGATTCAGCGTTAGGTGAACCCGGCCGAGTGTTGTTGAAGAAATCCGAACTTCACTTCGAGACCGACAAAGACGGAACGCTAGAGGCTTCGCTGCTGGGACAGGACAAAGAAGGCAGACCGGTGGCGCTTTTCTTTCATAAAGACGAAACGGGCACCGAATCCTACAGCATTCAAAATCTTGGCGAATATCTCTACGTTCAGGGTGGTCGCAGCGCTGCCGACGGGACCGGCTTTTACCTGGCTAAGGGCCTCAAGCAGTAGAGGACTCCTACTTTTTAAAAAAGTGCGTCATATACTTCTCCAGGTCTTTCCGATTTCCGGTGGTGAACTTGGAAAAGGAGAGTCCGTAGTGCATGACTCCGAAATCTCGAGTGCTGACGACCTCACAATTCACTTCGATCTTTGGCAAATGCTCGATGGGACCGAATCGCAGAGAGAGATGGGTATCCTTCGTGAAGGCGTCACCTGGACATTCCACTCGGGCTCCAAAGGGTCCGAGGTCGCGGATCCGCGCTTTTCGGTTGTCGGCGCCTTGGAACACTCGGGCTGGGATCAAACAGTTCACCCGCACGGAGTCCCTTTTCTGTTTGGTGCCTTTAGCGCGCACACCCATCTCTTTGAGTTCAAAAATCAGCCAACTGCGATTGAGTACCTCAGATTTCTCTTGGAAAGAAAGGCCGACAAGCGTGCCGCCTGTTTCTTTTTTGACCCATTCCACCTGACACTGGATGGTATTAAAATCCGCTTCAAGGTGTTCTTTGAGGCTACGGATTCGGACCATATCGCCTTTTTTGACCTTGCCGAAGCATTTGATCTGAAGGCCGCCGATACCGATGTTGCGGATCTCGCTGCCTAAGACTCCCTCACCCTTCTGGAGGGTTCCGTCGATCCGGCAGGGGACCCGGAGAGCCTTGCGTCGTTCCGTGTAGTCCCACGCTTTAACACCGATGAGGCTTTTTAGGTTGTTGATCAGGCTGTCCATGGTCGATTCTTCTTGTCGGGATCGGAAGCGACCTTCGAGTCTGCGGATGGGAGTGAACTCAACAAAGGATTCGTCCAGCGATCTCCCAATCAAGCTCTATGCTTCGAATCTGTTTTCTAACATTTGTCCTCGTTTTGACAGCGCTTCCCGGGTCCGCACAAGAGACCACCGGGATCAATCTTGAGGGTTACGAGTACCCTTATCCGATTCAACGCTTCGAGTTTCGCTCTCAACAGCAGGACCTCGTGATGACCTACATGCACGAACGGAGCCCGGTTCCCAACGGACGGACCGTGGTCTTGTTGCACGGCAAAAACTTTAATGGCGCTTACTTCGGGGAGACCATGGCAGCGCTGCTAGACGTCGGTTTCGACGTTTTGGTGCCTGACCAGGTGGGCTTCGGGAAGTCCAGTAAGCCGGCGCACTACCATTTTACATTCCAACAGTTAGCCGAGAACACTCACGCACTTTTAGAGAAGACCGGTGTAAAACGTGGCGTGATCGTGGGGCATTCCATGGGCGGTATGCTGGCGACGCGGTTCGCGCTGATGTTTCCCGAGTGGACGGAACGTCTGGTGTTAGTCAACCCGATCGGTCTGGAAGACTGGAAGCTGAAGGCACCCTACGTCGGCGTTGACAAGTGGTACGAGCAAGAACTTGGCCAGACGGCGGAGAAGATTCGAAGCTATCAAAAACAGAACTACTACTTCGGCCAATGGAAAACCGCCTATGACCCCTGGGTGGAAGTGCTGGCGGCGCCTCTCAAGAGTATAGATTACCCGCGCCTAGCCTGGAATTCGGCGCTGACCTATGACATGATTTTCACCCAGCCGGTGGTCTATGAATTCTCCCAGCTCCGAGTACCTACCACCCTGATATTGGGAACCAAGGACCGTACCGCGCTGGGCAAGGGTCTCGTGGCGCCGGAAGTGGCCGCGGGTATGGGTCGTTACGACCAACTTGGACCCGTCATCGTGAATCAGATTCCCAATGGCAGACTCATCACCTTCGAAGATCTCGGACACCTACCACACATTCAAGACTTTCCAAGATTTTGGGCTGAGTTTCTCGAGGTTTTGAAATAGGGCCTTCAACACGCTACGCTCGTGCCTCCGCCTCCCGACCTGCTCAGTAACCTATCTTTTCTTCAACCTTAGCTTCTCTTGACTCTTCCAGAATCTCCTCGGCTGCTTCTCGATCGTCTTTGTCTGGCTCCGGTTCCGCCTGACTGTCCTCTGCGTTCTTCTCCAGACTCAATTCAATGACGATGGGAAAATGGTCTGAGCCGATGTAGGGCAGGCGACGGAGATCAGCCAAGCGAAAATCGGAAGTATGAAAAACGTGGTCAAGAGGAAATCGCAAGAAAGGATACTCGGCATGGAATGAGTTGAAGAAACCTCTGCCGATACGAGGATCGAGAGTTCCGCTTATCTCTTGAAACAGAGTTGTAGTGGGCGACCAGGCCACATCATTGAGATCCCCCGCGACGATCGTTGGCAAAGTCAGCTTCCTCACTTTCTTGCCTACAGTGATCAACTCTGCGTCTCGCTCCGTCGTCTCTGTGGCCTCCGCTGGGGCTGGTGGACGAGGGTGGATGCCGAAGAACTTCACAGGACGACCGGACTTTGTGATGAGGACTGTATGGATGGAAGGGATGTCGCTCTCAACTAGAAATTTGACTTCGCTGTCCTTTAAAGGCAAACGTGAGTACAACGCTATGCCGTAGGTATTCTTCAGAGGATGCAAGACTTGGTAGGGATATGTTTCCCGAAGCGGCTCGAACTGTTCGATCCACCAAGAGTCGGGTTCTGTAAGTAATATTAAGTCAGGTTTTTCTTTTCCGACCAATGAAAGAAGCTTTCCCGATTCTCGATTGCCCATCAGTACATTCGCTGTAAGTATCTTAACAGTATCAGTCACCTGCTCCGGTTGGGAGCTCTCAACTTGCACGGAGTGCAGTGCTGTGTAAGGGAAAATCCGAACACACTGGTATCCAGCGCAAACCACCTGAAGCACTAGCATCGCCAGCCCTAGCGGCCTGAACGGTCGGATAAGAGATGCCAGCAACACCATACTGAGCAAGCACCAAGCGAGAATTTGAATTCTCGGAAAGTCCCACATTCTCACCCACCATTCTTGAGAAGGTAGAAGCGGGAGCAGTGTGGTTACTACTCCAATGGAAGCGAAGAGCAGTGTCATCACTTGTATTGAGGATTTGTTACTTGTCGGCATTCTGAAATTTCGCGCTCAGTTGGCAGTGCGGGAGACGGTCTATTCCTCACTCTCACTGATGGGTTCCGGTAGCCAGAACTCAAGATGGTTTGGTAGCAAGTCGATGGAGACCCAGGCGTCTTCGAGATCGATATCTTTGTCCTTTAGGTCGATATAACTCGCGTCTTGATGGATGGGGAATCCGTTCCAGCGGAATTCGACTTTCTTGACGCGGTCTATGAGAACGCTGTCGAGTTGAGCCAACTCGTCGCTGACCAGGGCGTTCAGATAGGCAAAGTAAGAGTCCTTGCGTTCGGCATCGATTCGAATGACATCGAGGAGGCCGTCATGGGGCCTTGCCCCAGGAGCGACGGGAATGCGGGGGCCTATGGCACCCATGTTCATCGCTTCCAAGAGAAGATAGTCGCCCTCCTCCTCTCGCCCGTCGAGTCGGACTTGAAAGTGGTGGGAGGGCGCGGTGGCCATCATATCGACCAAGGTTTTCGCTCCTCGCAAGAAGCTTTTGCCGTCTTCGGGTTTGTAGGTCGCCAAGGCTTCGGCGAAGAGGCCCATTCCCGCGCCTTCCATAAAGTAGGTGGCCCCCCAAGGGAGTGTCATGCGTCCGAGATCCACGGAGCGCTTGACGGGATTGGCGAGTCGTCTAATGATATCTATGGGATCGCCGTGGTTTTCAATGCCCAAGGTGCGGCCAACGTTGTTTGCGGTTCCGTTAGGGATCAACGCTATGGGGAGCGGACGGTCGACGAGACGGGTGGCCACGGCCCGCAGCGTTCCATCGCCGCCAACCACAACCACAAGCCCTTGAGCCTCGGGAAGAATAGTATCGAGTTCTTCCTCGCTTTGAGTGGCTCGATAGACGGGCTCATACCCTGCGTCCATGAGTTCGGTTTGTAGAATTCTGGCTTGATCTTCCGAGCTTCCGCCGGCGTTGGGGTTGTAGATGAGGATAGCTTCCAAGGTTCTCTCGCTTTCGGGGGATGAATGATATCATCCTCACCCAGAACGGTGCGACATGAAACCTCACTTCTATTCCTTGGGGGGTATTCGATGGTATACCGCTTGTAAGGCCCGAGCAAAAGCCAAGACCCCACGAGTCCCGTCGTTCGCGAACTCTGAGATCTTGATCGGTCTCGGTTGAAAGGAGGTACCCACCTCCAGAGTGATGCCAACGATGTTGTGATGATCCGCGTAATCGGTGATCGTCCCTGTGATGGGGTAGAGATCCGAGTACCGGATCGCCTCATAGTCGGAGCCTAGGGCTTCAAGCATGTCTTGGGATGTCTGACGATAAGTGGCGTTGTCGATTCGGTGACCTTTATTGGGGAGAATCACCTTGCAGCCAAATCCGTGCAAGTCGATGATTCCAGTCATGCCCTTACGGCCCAGGAGGTCGATCAACGCTTGAGTTTCTGACTCGGAGCCCTGCGAGGGTCCCCTGTAC
>JBBKWP010000340.1:0-2866 GCA_037968995.1 Candidatus Xenobia bacterium | reverse complement strand
AAGATCTTACGGACTGTCGTGATCCCTACCTGGCATCCCCGTGCAACAAGCTCCGTATGAAGCCGGTCACCAGTAATACGCTGCTTGTCTGTCGTGTCGCCCTCCCACTCCTTAACGATTATCTCAAGGAGGCGCTCGGCCTTACTGCGAGTAGGGGAAGCGTACTTCTTCGACCTACAATACACCCGTTCGGCCTGCCCCACGTCCTTCTTGACAGTGTTGCGACTGCAGCCTAACTGCTTGGCGATCTTCCTCTGGCTGATGCCTTCCCGATAAAACTTCCATCTGATAGCATGAAGCCATCCGCGCCGGCGTCAAAGAAGCCCGCTCCCACGAAGCCGGCCAACTCATCATCCACAAGCAGAACGGCCGGTTCCAAGAAGAGCGGACTTATGGCTTCGACCCGCCCGGAAGACCCGGATGAACTAAGCAACGAAAACTTGACAATAACACCATAATGGTGTCAAATGGGATGTGACGGATAAGCGAAGACCAACCTATAATCTCGAAGCTTTCAAAGCGACTTTCTCCAAAGAAGATAGGCTTTATCTGACAGGGGTGGCGCTTCGAACCGCGACGGACATAGGATTTTCTCGAAGAGAAATCGTTGCAACCATCCAAACAATGAAGGCAACACATTTTTATAAGTCGATGACTTCTATGGCGGATCGTAGGGTGTGGCAGGATGTCTACCACGTTCCATCCTCCGTTGGGGTCCTCTACGTCAAGTTCACCGCAGATGCTATCACCGAATTTCTATTACTGTCTTTTAAGGAGCGCGATCATGGCTGACCCTACATGCCCTGAAACGGGAGTCCCTATGAAACGAGGAGTAAGGCCTTTGACGCTCACTTACAAGGGTGAGAGCATGACCGTTGACATGCCTGGATGGTACTGTGACTCTTCAGAAGAAAGCCTTCACAGCGGCGAAGACATGAAGGTTTCCGACCAGGCGTTGAATCGTCTCAAGGCGGCGGCCGAAGGATTACTCACTCCAGAAGAGATTTATCGTATTCGCAAAAAACTTCGACTTAGCCAGACAGCGGCGGGAGTTACCATCGGCGGTGGCCCTCGAGCTTTCCAAAAATATGAGAAAGGTGTCCTTCTCCCCAGTCGAGCGATCAGCAGTGCTCTGATGTTGCTAGACCACGATCCAAAGGGATTGAAGGTACTCCGTTCTCAAGAGAAAGTTCAGGAGAAATCCTCCTCAAGAACGGACTGATTATGGAGATCGAGCTAAAAGAAGACCCCGTTATCTTGGAAATCCGAGAGATTCGAGCAGAGATACACGAGGAGACCAAAGAGATGAGTTCCGAGGAACTCTCTCGCTGGTACACCGAGCAAGCCAACGCTGTGAAATCCAAATATTATGGTGAAACTTCTCCGATTGCCTAACTGAAGGCCGACGCTCTTCTCGTGTGAAGAGCCTTTCTTTTGCCAGCCCCAATGCAGCCGATGGATCGTAAGGCATCCACTCAGCCCCCTCTTCGATACAACAGAATAGAAAGCACCGTTCCGCCTTGATCGGCTTGGACGGTGAGCAAAGAGACTCAGAGTTCTATCACAAGATGATGGAGCGGGCCCCACCTCACCCCATGACACCGGTGTCATGGGGGATATGACACCCGTATCGTGATGGGCATCCCCTATTGAGGCTTCTTGAGGCGCCTCTTTGAGTCGATAAATGCCCTCTGCGCGTCGCCAGGGGACCGCTGGGCGGGAAGATGGGGACCAGACTTTCGAGAATTGCTCTAGTGCCTTAGTGTGGCTCCCACGTAGTCGCGTCGCATCTGCGCGATGGTCCTAATAGAAATCTTCTTGGGGCAGACCGCTTCACACTCCCCGTGGTTGGAACAGTCTCCAAACCCCTCTTTGTCGTGCTGAGCGACCATATGGAGCACCCGTTGATCTCGCTCCGGTTGGCCTTGAGGGATCAAGGCGAACTGGGTGACACGGGCGGCCGTGAAGAGATGAGCCGAGGCGTTAGGACAGGCCGCAACGCACGCTCCACAACCTATGCAGGTGGCGGCGTCCATCGACTCATTGGCGACCTCTTTGCCCACCAAAACCGAGTTAGCGTCCCCCACGGACCCGGTGTTAACCGAAACGTATCCTCCCGATTGGATGATTCGGTCGAAGGCCGTCCTGTCAACCACGAGATCCTTGATGATAGGGAAAGCTTCAGCTCTCCAAGGCTCGACCGTGATGGTGTCGCCATTCTTGTACTGACGCATTCTAAGTCCGCAAGTCGTTGTTCCGACCATTGGTCCGTGGGCGACTCCGTCGATCACTAGTCCACAGGTTCCGCAGATTCCCTCACGGCAATCGCTGTCGAAAGCCACCGGTCTTTGATTTTCCTGTGCGAGTCTCTCATTGAGGACGTCCAGCATCTCCAAGAAAGACATTTCCGGAATCACACCCTCGACTTTATAGTCGACCAGTTTTCCCTCAGCTTGGGGACCGTCTTGGCGCCAGATTCGAAGATTGATTGTGATCTCTTTACTCATGGAGGTTCCTTACTTGTAGCTTCTTTGGGCGAGCTTGACGTTGTCGAAGGTGAGGTGTTCTTTGTGGAGATTAGGTTTGGAAGGGCCCCCCGACCATTCCCAAGCAGCGGCGTAGCAAAAGTCCTCGTCGTCGCGCAACGCCTCGCCGGCTTCGGTCTTATACTCTTCCCGGAAATGACCGCCGCAAGACTCTTCCCGAGCCAAGGCGTCGATAGCCATCAGTTCCCCCAGTTCGAGATCGTCGACCACGCGACCGGCGAACTCGAGATTCTTGTTGAACTCCTCTTTGGTTCCCGTCACTTTGAGATCGGACCAGAACTCCTTGCGCAGGGCTTGAATCTCCTTGATGGCCTCTTCTA
>JBBKWP010000339.1:0-16475 GCA_037968995.1 Candidatus Xenobia bacterium | reverse complement strand
CGGTCGGGAACACTGTGTCTTCACCGGAGTTGTGACATTGCCGCTAGCTTTGATTTTTGCCAGAAGAGCGAAGGCCTGGTCGGATCGGATCCTCTGTCTCATGGTCTTTGGGGGAATTCTTTTGGCGGGCGCCCCCGTTCTCTATGAAATCTTGTGTTACGTCGTTGACCCTTTAAAATACCTGACGCCCACCAGATTTTTATGGTTTCTACTCTTTGGGATTTGCTGGCTGGCCGCAAAAGGTTGGAGCAGTCTAGAGGCGCGGCCTTTGGAGAAGACGGAGTCGCGTCTCATCTTGGGAATTTTCGTCGTCGCTGTGCTTGGAGCGTTGAGCTTCCTGATTCCCGCCATGGGCTTCACCGTCGGATTTCAGAGTTGGCTTTTCGAAATGGCGAAGGTCAACTTTTTTGTCAAACCGCCTCATTTTCAAGGCGATTTCGGGAACGTTTTTGTAGCCAGGGTCTTGAGTCACTTCACGATCCTAGAGCCCACGATCGCCTTATCCTTCTGTGTTGTCGGGTCGGTAGCGTGGTTGTGCTATCAAGGGGTTGGTCGGCAGGTACAGTTCGCTCCGATTTATAGCCTTCTCTTGCTTGACCTCACCGTCTACTTTTTCACGATGAACATCCCGGTGCCCAAGGAACTCGTTTTCCCGCCGTCCCCAGACATCGCGTACCTGTCGCAGGGCACGACGTTGGATTCTTCAGGTATCCCCGGCCGCGTTCTAGCGCTTGGACAGGGCCCAGACGCTAATCTTCTGCTACCGTATGGTGTTTCTAATTTGGAAGCTTACGAAAGCGCGCATCCGGGAGACTACCGGGCATTTTTTGAAGCGCTCAATCGAGGCAACGCTCTCCCGTATCAGTCTTGCGTTTATGTCGACAAGGGGATTTTGCCGGACGGGGTGTTAGACATCGCCGGAGTGAGCAAGTTGTACAACCGCTCAGACCAGTGGAACACCCAAGCCTACGGTCCTCCCGATTTTAGTGAGGCCTTAGCGGTGATAGACCGCCCCGGGGCTTTGCGCGCCTTTTTGCTGGACACATATAAAGTGAGCCGCAGAGACCAGAGCTTTCAAACCATGATGGAGTCCGATTTCGAGCCTCGTCAGGCGGTTCTCGTTGACCGGGCTCCAAGCTATCCTTCTCCGGCCGAGGGGCATTTCGAGTCTATAGTCCCCCTCAGTTACGATGTTCATGAGGTGGTTTTCCACGTCGAAAGTCAGCGCCCCACTCTTCTCGTTCTGACAGATCTGGACTATCCAGGGTGGGTCGCCACATTGGACGGAACGCCCGTACCTATTCTCAAAGCCTACGGCTTCGCGCGGGCGGTGGCAATTCCCAAGGGTACTTCCACCGTGGAGTTTCATTTCACACCGACCGGGTTTACACAATCGGTGGTCGCGGCCGTATCGACTTTCGGCCTTTTGTTCCTAGCCGAAATCTCTCTTTGGTGGCGGAGGCAGCGTAAAAAAAGACAAGCCTGACAGAAATTCTGTCAGGCTTGTATGCAGACCAGCCAAGAAGGCAATCGACCGAGGCCGACCGCTGCTGTAGCTAAATCTCTCTTTGCGGTTAGAGTCTAGTTGCCGTCGTCAGGTACCGTGACATCCACATCAGGTACAGCGACTTCTTTGGTCTCTGTAGACACATCGACGTCGGGAACTTCTACTTCTTTGGTTTCGGTCTTGATCTCAACAGTAGCCGGGTCGACGTCGACCTTCGGCATGTTGCCTTCTTTAACAGAGACGTCTACATCGGGCATCTTGCCCTCTTCGGTCTGTTTTACGGAACATCCGGTAGCGGTCAGAGCCAGCAAAAGCGATCCCGCCACGATAGTTTTCTTCCAGTTTGTCATGTTACTCATTCTTTTATCCTCCTCAGCATTCTGCTGAAACAATCCAAGCAGATTACTGACGCTATCCTAACTTCCTGCTAATTGACGACCATCCTAATTTGGGATTCAATAGGGATATCCTCAGGTATCCCCTCTTCCGCTTGCGAACCAACTGTGTCCGGCCAGAACGAGAACTACCACGGTGGCTCCCAACAAGGTGTAAGGGCCGGGCACTTCGTTTAGAGCCAGCCATACCCAGAGCGGCCCAAAAACCGTTTCGCCGAGCAACAACAGGCCGACTTCGGGGGCCGGGAGGTATCTGGGGCCTATGGCCATAAGCCCAAACGCCGCCGGCAGACAGAGCAGTCCGAGAATGAGTAGCCAGATCACGCTTTGCGTGGGGATGTTTTCGAAACGTGTCAAGGGGAAGGACACCAGGGCCAGGAGCAGCCCCGCCACCAGTACAGCCTTTGGTCCATCGTCGGAGCGCCACCATCTCAGGGCAGTAAAATGGGCGGCCATTCCCAGTGCACTGAGCCCGGCGAAAAACTCGCCCATGAGGCTTCCACGTTGGTGCCCGTCCAGTAAGCTTAAGGCGATACCAGCACCGGCGATCAGAATCGCCAGTGCTGTGACCGGGCGAACTCTTTCACCGAGAAACAGTCGACTAAGGATGGCTGCCAAAAGAGGCGCCGTAGCGATGATAACAAGAGTGTTGGCGGCCTGGGTTCTTTCCAATGAGTTAACAAAGCAAACGGTGCTTAGCGCTAAAAAGAGTCCGGCGGGGAAAGCCTTGATCGGCAATTCCCAAGGCCGTCTGCCCGTCACGCCAAGGATGATGCCAAGGCCGAGACTCATCAGGATGCCCCGCCAGAATAGCAGCGTCCAAGGGTCGATCTGGATGAGGCGAACTAACAGGGCGTCCGGTGTCAGACACAAAACGCCGAGTGAAGTGACGAAAAGCCCCTTTTGGTGGTCATTCATAGACGGCATGGCAGGTTCTTGGGAATGAAAAAAAGCGACCCTTGCGAGTCGCTTTCTTCAATCGCTTACGCGACAGAGTTATCGACGAGCAGGCTTGGGGCGAGCTTCGTTGACGACGAGTTTGCGTCCTTCGAGGTCGCTGCCATCAAGACCATCGATGGCGGCCAGTCCGCCGGCGCTGTCTTCCATTTCCACGAAACCGAAGCCGCGGGGGCGTCCGGTTTCACGGTCGGTGACGAGACGGACGGATTTGACGGCTCCGAAAGCTTCGAAAGCTTGGACCAACTGGTCCTCGTGTAAGTTGTAAGACAGGTTTCCTACGTAAAGATTCATCTGATTTCTCCTTGTTCAATTGGCCTCCGTTGCCGAAGGCGTCTGCATTTTCGCATACGCAGTGGATACGGGACCGACCACATCGTGTCGGAGTTAAGTCGAGAGCCAATCGAAATAAGGACGGGTCTGGAGCAAACGAGCGAGATGGGTGAAACGGTTTGGTAATCTGTTATGCCAGTGCAATTTACACTAAGTTTCCAAAAAACGCAACTTGTGAAGAGAAAAATCTCTTTAACGGTGTCGCGATCCTTGACTCGAACGGCGGTTTCTTCCCCGGTCAGGAGCCTTGCTCTTCACGGCCGTGGTACGCTCTGCGGCTGCCGGCGCGGAGCGTCCGCTGCGACCCCATTCTTGGGCGCGAATAGGTCGTTTCAACCCACGTTTGAGCTTCTTCCACTTGTCGTCGTCGGTGTCCGCGACCAAGGTGTAAGCGTAGCCTTCTCGGCCCATTCGGCCTGTTCGGCCCACTCGATGGGTCAGAAGTTCTGAACTTTCGGGGAGTTCATAGTTGACGACGAGTTCCACGTGGTCGACATCCAACCCGCGGGCGGCGACGTTCGTGGCAACGAGAATGGAGACTTGATGATCTCGAAAATCCTGCATCACGCGGTCCCGGGCGTTTTGGCTCATATTGCCTTGGAGACAGCCCACTGAGTAGCCGTAGTTGGAGAGTTTTTTCGCGAGGTTCCGCACTCCGTACTTGGTGCGTCCGAAGACGATCGAGCTTCCGTCCGCGGTTTTGTCCAACAGACTTCTCAACGCTTCGATCCGCTGATTGGCCGGTATCATGAGTGCCACGTGCTCAATATTTGGTTCGTCCTCCGGCAAAGGATCGACAGTGATCGTCGCGGGGTTGTGCAGATACTTACGGCTGGCTTGTTGGACCCAATCAGGCATGGTGGCCGAAAACAGCGCGGTCACGTGTTCGGCCTTGAGACGGTTCAAAACAGTTTCAACATCCTTGGCAAAGCCTTGGTCGAGCATTTCGTCAGCTTCGTCGACTACGGCGTAGCGGACTCTGCTCAAGTCGACATCACCTCTTCTGATAAGGTCCACCAGGCGACCTGGAGTGGCAACTAGAATCTGGGTTCCCTTTTTCAGTGCCGCGATTTGAGGACCAATAGAACGTCCACCGAAGATCGGAAGGGTTCGAATCTTGTCTCGTTTACCAAGACGGTCCACCACTTCGACGATCTGGTTGGCGAGTTCTCGGGTGGGGGTCAATACGAGCGCTTGTACCCAAGGCTTTTTGGGGTCAACGAACTCTATCATAGGCAGGGCGAAGGCCAGTGTTTTACCGGAACCTGTACGGGCCTGTCCAATCACGTCTCGAGAATCGAGCAACAGTGGAATGGTTTTTTCTTGAATGGGGGTGGGGGTGGTGATGTCCTGTTCATCGAGAGCGCGAATGCTCTGTGACAAGAGATCAAAGTCGGAGAATTTCATGATTTATTTCCTTGGAACGAGCGCTGCCTTCAGTGGCCGGTTGGCCAAGCTTCTTTGAGGCGCGCCTGAGAATGGTGCTCACTCTATCACACGGCGTCAAGGAGACCCCCGTGATGTCTCAACTTCGGCGAAAGGGTAAGCGTAGGGATAGGTGTCGATCCACCGTTAGGATGCGCTCCTTCTTGCCGTTTTCCTTTACGATACAGAAAGGAAGACGGGTCTCCCAGAAATGGCCCAACTCCACACTTCAAACGCACCCATGAGAGGACACCTGGATTCAGTGCACGAGAAAAACGATCAGGCCACCGACCGATTCGCTCACGGCCGCTCGGCTTTTGGGCCCCCTCATTCCCAGCGCGGGTTGGACCGGTTCCCCACTTATCTGCGCTCCTCCAGCGGACGAGTTCCCGTGGAGTTTGTTGGAACACAGAATCTGGAAGTCAGGATCGAACACGCGGAACCGTTTTTTCGTGAACTCGAAAGCGCTTGGAACAGCGGCCCGGATCTCTCTGACCGAGATGTCCATGCGCGCTTTCGCTCGCTGACCCGCCCCGATATGGAGGGTGATTTGACATGTCATCGACGTCGGGCCCTCGTTAGCGACTTCTTGAACTCCGCGGCCGCCGCTCTAGAGGCTCTGTCGCGAGGTCAGCGATCGGAAATCGCCTCACTCGAGGAACACGCCCGCCAACTATCGCTTCACGATAATCCCAAGGAGAATGAATAATGAAAAACCGGATCCCCAAAATCGCACTAACCTTCGCCGTCGTCGCCATTGTTTCCACCACGGCCTCGGCCGCGCCCGAACTCGACCTGATCTATTCCAACGCTTCCGCGCAAGTGTACGAGGCACAGTCGGCCGCCGTATTCACGCCTGTGGAGCGCCCGCCTGCCGCCGTGCATTGGAAGTGGAGTCGAGTGGAAGCTCAACAATCTGTCAATAGACTTATGCCCAAGGACCGAAAGGTTGTCAGTGAGGTACGTGTCGTAGGCAACGGTTCGACCGACGCAAAGGCTGAAGATGTCGCCGGCCTAGATTCCCTAACTCCCAGCGCGGGAACTTTCCACTCCGAGCGCTAGTTCGGTCGGCCTTTGCTCCCAGGCGAATTTTAGCTGTTTGAGGTGGGCTTCACGATAGAAGTCGGGCCAGTCTGAGGTCTGAGGAAACTGGTTCTCGGCTTCCAACGGCGTGCTTGACTTGGCGGCGCTCTCCTGAAGGCGGCAAAGATAATCCGAATTCGCACGAATCCTCTCAACCCCATTCTGGGGGGCGGCGTGATTCGCCAGTACCCACCGAGGGTCGAGTCCCAGCATTCTGTCTAGACTTGTTTTTAGCTGTCTGATCGTTTGAGAGTTCTGAGTACTGTCTTCATCGACCAGGGGTATCGGATCTTCCACGCAGTCTCCTGGGAAGAGCGTCGAGATCTCCGGAATGAAGAGGGCCAGGTGATCGGGACGATGACCTGGAGTGCCAAGCACCTGCAGTGTGAGGTCGCCGCCGTCGAGGACGCATCCGTCGGCGATGAGGATCGATGGCGCCTTGATTTCCACCGCCTCATACGACGCATGCTCGCCGCGCTTCATGGCCAACTCCTTCTTCCCAACGGCGCCGCTAAGTCGCTTAGCGCATTCCCCAGCGCCCAGAATAGGTTCGGGGAAACACATGTTCCCATAGCAATGGTCCCAGTCGCTATGGCTGTTGACGACCACTAGAGGGCGACCCTCCGCTGCTTCCAGAGCAAGTTCACGAAGCCAGCGCCCGCTCAAAGGCCCAAGGAGGGTATCGTAGACAACCACAAAGCGTTGGGTCACGATGAGAAAAGAGCGAACCAGATCGCCGCAGCGAACGACCCGGACGCGCGGGTCCCAGCCTCCGTTTTGTTCTTCGTTCAGCTGATAATTTTCTTCCACAATCATCTTTGGGCGTTCTCGCCATAGGTTTGATCGGCCTTCGCCCTACCAGGGGTGATCTTGAGCGGTTCTAGAATTTGCGCAGGGCGCCCCACCAGGATCTCACGGCCTTCCGGATTAACACTGTGTTATGCAAACCTTCAAACTATACGGCGCCAACGTCTGCCCATTTGTTCATCGCACCCGTCTGGTTTTGGCCGAAAAAGAGATCGATCACGAGTACGTGGCTATCGACTTGCGAAACAAGCCTGACTGGTATCACGAGGTGCTCCCGCACGGGAAAGTTCCGCTCCTAGAGCGCGGTTCCTTGAGGGTATGGGAGTCATCCATCATTTGCGAGTATCTCGAAGATTTCTGCTCTGAACCGGCATTGTTGCCCGTTGACCCTGGGGAGAGAGCAGGTGCTAGACTTTGGCTGGATTGGGCCGCCAACGAATTCGTGCCCACCTTTTACAAGTTGTTAAAGGAGCAGGGCGAATCGGAACAGGCCGAGCACGCTCAAGTTCTGAGAGCACAATTGGAGCGTATGGATGGGGAACTCCGTGGAAAGACCTACTTCCTAGGTGAGTCTCTCAGTCTGGTGGATCTTGAAATCTACCCGTGGTTCGAGCGCTGGCCTATCTTAGAGCACTACAGGAATTTCGAGGTTCCGGCAGACTTGGAGGCCCTCAGTGCCTGGCGCCAACGTATGTCCAAACGCCCTGCGACACAAAAACTTGAGGAACCGGCCTCGTTCTACATCGAGCAGTACCGCCACTATGCGCATCCCGTTTAGGAGCGTCTTCGAGTCTCTTAGGATCTGAGTCCCTTAGGAGTTCGTCTCGGCCCAGACCAAGGGTTCGACTCGGGTCCAACCGTAGGGTAGTTGACGCGTCAGGATACGCAGATAGTCTGGGTCGTAGATAAAGGCCGCCCGCTTCGCGTTTGTGATTTGAAACTGTCCCGGGTCCGTGACGGTGTTTCCCGCTACAACTGACCCGTAGAACAGGGCGTTGCTGTTATTGACATCAAAGTTGAAATTGCGGCGCGCGTATACGAATCCTTTGAACGTCCAGTCGGAGTCGTTGAGGTTTGTGATCTTCACGTCTCTACCAGCGTACACGACGAGTCCGGCGTAGTCCGAATTCGCGTTGACGTCCATGGCTTGGTCCAGCACCCAGACGAGAGCACCGTTAATGTACTTTTGCACCCACTTGAGGTCTTGAGGGACAGGAGCGAGGTTGACGTCGCCTCCCTTGGAGATGATGGTCCCTAGACCCCTGGTGAAGCCTGCGCCAATAGAAATGTTGCCTTCTGCCTCCAAGACGACATCGTTCCCTGCCCCGCCTAAGACGAAAGTCGGTCGGCTGGGAGAGCCCCCCGTTCCTTGTTTGACAGTTAGCTCAAAGGCGGACGGAGGAAGGTTGGAACTCTCTGGGCGCGGAGCAGGCCGCACTCGGGTTTGCGGCTCGACGATCACCGACTGACTGGCGAGATCTATGGCGACGGGCCCTTTTGCGACTCCGGGTTTAGCGGCCCGGAATCCGGATTCTCGGATACGTT
Organism: Candidatus Xenobia bacterium; assembly: GCA_037968995.1. Lineage (GTDB taxonomy): Bacteria > Vulcanimicrobiota > Xenobia > Xenobiales > JADMJV01 > JAEXNA01. The sequence continues at coordinate 8,423 of JBBKWP010000339.1, read as the reverse complement.
CCAGGTTGCCGAAACCGTCGTTAATGTCGACACTGTCCTGGTATTTGTCGTTGTCGACGTAAAATTTGTCGCCAATGACCACCGGTGTATCAGGGTTGGTTCCAGGGCCGTAATCAATCTTGATCTTGGTAATCCGATATCTGTCTTGAGTCGGAGGTGCTACGTCTCGACGCATCACTTTGATCGGTTCGGCTGACCCGGGCGGATCATAATACTCTACCACATCGATATTCTGACTCGCGACCCGAGACTTCCATCGACGACCTTTTTTTTCCTTATAATTGATGGTCGCCTTCGCTTTTGTGAAGCGGAATTCTCCAGGCGGTACCGTGATGTCACGATCCGCGGGAATAGTGGTCGGCGAGGGAATGTTTTCCGGCTTGAGATCGTAAATGTCCGCGCGATTCTTGGCCTTGTTGACCACACGACCCCCCGCGGCTTGGGCGGCGTTTCGCAGGTTATCTCCTGTCAGCGTCTGTCCGCTCTGCTTGATGTCGTCGCCTGACCAGAGAAGTCCCGTATGGTCATAGTCCATCCCGTCGAGATTGGATCCCTCACGAATGACATCGGGGTTGTGTTTGACGAAACGAGTTCTTCCCCCCATCAGGCCGGGGAGCGAGATATCGCCTTCGGCGCGGATTTCATTGCGGAAAGGGTCTTTGCTCGAGAAGAGGACTTCGTTGGCCGCGACAGACATGTCTCCGCGGGTGAGAACCGAGGCGTCGTAGAGTGGGGCCAAACGAAGTCGACAGTCGACCTCTTGCTTGTTGCCCTTACCCACCTCGTTGAGCTTCCCATGCCAGGCTTTGATGGTGAGCCGTACCGACTCGTGGGGCGTGGTTTTGCCATCTCTTGAGACGGTCCCGGCCGCGCTGGTGAGCGCATTGGTGACTTCGACTTCGAAACTCGCTTCGTGGTCGCTTAGGAAACCACGGAACACGCGCTTGTCGACTTCTCTGACATCGATCCGATTCGCCAAATCTGCTGTTTTCAAATTGCCGGGCCGAATGGGATCGACATCTCGGGTGGCGTTGAAGTCGGTGGCTCCCCAGTGTCGATTATGTTCGAGTTGGTAAAGGCAAAAGCTATACACCGATTCGCAGGCGGCGCGTGCGCGAAGGTGCGCGTCCGATGATTGGGCCACAGCGAAGGCGCTGCTTTGAGTTTGGATGAGCGCGCCGGTGAGGGTGATGAGGAAAAAGCAAATAACCATGGCTGTTAAGAGTGCTATGGCGCGGTCGTCGCGTTGAACTCTCCAAATCATAAGTCTATGCTGACTCCTTTCCTGCGTGGCCTTTATAAAGAGTAGCACATTTCACAAGCGTGGCCAGGTGTTGTGGGGGCGAACCGTCGTTTGGATCTGTAAGACCTCCTTGCGGGCCTGCCCGCCTCCGCCATCCACTGTGTCATCTTCCAAAATAAGGTCAAAGATCGCTTGGTTTCGCTCCTCTGAAAGACTGACTTGAAAGCTTCGAACGGAGCCCGAGAGTCTTCTTTGGTCTGAGGGTGACGTCGTTCCAGCCAAACCCTCGTTGAGAATCGACTGGACGTCTCCGGTGGTGAGGGGAATGAGGGCCGAGTTCGGCGCATAAAGTTGGCGCAACAACAAGCCCGGAGAGTCCCGGGTCGCGACATAGATCACCACACGGTCCCAAGCGGGAAGGCCTAAGGGATCCGTCGCGACGGGAGTCTGCCAACTGTTCAGGCCCACCACCGCTACCGCGTCGCGGCGCTGCCCATCGACGGTGCGCTCGTTCGTGCGGCAACGGACCAGGTTTGACAGACCCATGTCGCGTTGCAGCCAAGCGAAAATAGCTCGAGCTTCTCGTTGGAGGGATTGACGACTGGTGGTGTGGGCGAAGATGCGAAAACCGGCCGAGGCGGCGTAGAAACAGAGGCCTACGACGAGACTGAAAATGGTCATCGATACCAGAAGCTCCGCGAGGGCCAGTCCGAGTCTGCTTCTGGGGGACGCCGCCCTACGCCAGTTGGAAGCCTTGTCGTACCCAAATAACTTCTTAGTTCCGGACATAGACCGTCCTCGAAGCGACCACAGAGGTTCGTCCTTGGTCAGGCCGGTAGTCTTCGTCCTTTGTGCCCCACCACCAAACTTTCACAGTCAGTTGGCTCACAATTCCTAGATCTTCGGGTGCCTTGCGCAGGGGCAGCGCTACGAGGTCGAATTTGAACGGCGTCGTGGTGGTGTCGCCGGGAACCAGAAGTTGGCGTTCACCCTTCCAAGTCGTTGAGTCACCGCTTGCGAAGCCCCAGCGCGGTGGTCCCGCGTTCACCGCGGTCTCAAGAAGTTCTTGGGCAAGCAAGGTCGCGGCCGTCTGGTGTCCTGTCTTCCCCCCGGTGGTCAAAAGGCGCGATAGAACTCCAATAACAAACAGGCTGATCACAGCTACAAGGCCAATCGAGACGACGACTTCCATGAGCGTAAGCCCGTTTCGATTCTTCGGATAACCCAAGCGTCGTATCAAAGTGTAACTACCTTTCCAGGGACAAATTCTTGCCCAGAGACTGATTACCCTTGAATGATCGCGTTAGGTCAGTTTTCGTCCCCGATCGCGTCGCCGTCGTCATCATCGGCTATCGGCTTACCTTTGAACAAAGGATAAACCGCTGCTCCGGAGACCACGAGAACGAGAGCCTGGGCGCTCTGGCTGGGGGCTTGTATCAGCGTGTTGATGGTTAGGCAGATGGCGACCAGAATGAAAACGACGGGAACCCAGGGGTACCCTACCGAGCGGTACGGTCTGTGTGTGTGTGGTTCCACGTTGCGTAGACGAATGACGGCGCCGGCCCCGAGAGCGTAGAAGATCCAGAAAATGAAGACCACATTATCGGTGAGGGTTGCGAATTTTCCCCACCAGGCAAGCAGAACTAAAGACCACAGGCCTTGGATGATCAAAGCGATATAGGGTGTCTTAAAGGTATGATGAACGGCTCCGACCTGAGGAGGGAATTTACCGTCCTGGGCCATAGCGTAATATACGCGGGGAGCGGACAACACCGAACTGTTCAAAGCTCCAATCATGGACAGGAACGTCAAGACGCTTAGGGCCAGGGTTCCGGGGTCTCCCAGGAGTTTACGGGCGACTTCCACGGCTACGGACTTCGAATTCTGAACCGCTTCCATAGGGAGAACGAAGTGGTATGCCGCGTTGGTCGCCAGGTAGACAAGGATGACCAAACCGATACCGTAAGCGATCGCTTTGGGCAAGTTTCGCTGAGGGTCTTTGAGTTCTCCCGCCACAAATCCCAGGTTGACCCATCCGTCATAGGCCCAAAGGGACTTCGTGATGCAGATTCCGATGGCGCCAAGAATTCCCAGGTCGAACAACGGGAAGTTGGGGCTTGGAGCGAAATTTTCGGCAGAGGCCCCACCCAAAATGACCGCTCCGCCGATCAAGATCAAAATTCCGAGGACCTTCGCGAAGGTCAGAACGTTCTGAATCCTAGCGCCCAACTTTAGACTGATAACATTGAGTGTCGTCAACAGGGCGATGATGGCTGCCGCTAGAGGAAACTGGACGCTCTCGACGGAGGGCAACATCACAGACAGACTTTGCACAGCGCCGGCGGCCAGTCCGGCGATAGATCCAGTCTGGAGGATCGCCAGAAGCGACCAACCGAAAACGAATCCCACGAATGGGCCGTAGGCGCGGCGAAGATAGACGTAAAGGCCTCCGGCCTCCGGCATCATCGCTCCCAGTTCTGCGATGACCAGGGCTCCCCCAAGTGTCAAAAGACCAGAGAGGACCCAAATGCAGAGGATAATAGGAGGGTGAGGGATGAGAACCGCGATTTCGCTGGCTTTTAAGAAGATCCCCGACCCGATCATGCTGCCTACCACGATGGCGATCGCGTCCGTAAGGGACAGGCTACGCTGAAGTCTGTCTTGGCTCAAAGCTTGGTCCCCCATAACATAGGGGAAGCCTATTCACACCTTGGGATGTGAGAACCTGCCTCGGATCTAGAAGGTGAAAGTTTTGAAGGCCTCAGGGGTGAGCACCCAGCGTCCATTCTCTCGGACCAGAATCAACTCGTCCTGGAAAGACTCTGTTTTTCCAGAACCGAAGGCATCGATCACTGTTGTCTCTACTTCCACCTTGGCACGCTCGCCGTCAATGGATTCCGAGAGAACCGTAAAATGGGCATGAGCTACACAGGTGACCAGGGCTTGGTATCCCTCTTCCTGGTCGGCGGCGACTTGAGCGTCGTCAGCGGACAGTTCTTTGGGACCGGTCACGGGTTTGTTGTGTAATTCGTCAAGAGCCGCAACGCTCAGTATCGGCCGAAACTCCGCTTCCATGGTATTGAGAAATTCGCGGTAGCTGTTGGGCCAAGGTCGCGTTTCAACCCAAAGCTTTGCCATTTTCTGAGTGGAATCTAGGTACTGCGTCGTCACCACACTCGGAGTTTCCAGACGTGTTTCAACAGTGACCGCGCGCGATATCAGATCGTCTGAGCGGGCCGGCCCGAACGAGGACAGGGTCGTCAAAAGAGCTACTAGAAGGAGTACCGAACGTGTACGCTTGAGCATCCTTGAATATTTTCCAAGTTTTCAAAAACTCCTTTGTCAACCATCACTAAGGACATGTCCTAGGCATAAGCAACAGGACTCTCGGCTCCAGGGACTGGCGCTGGGGCTTGAAAGGCGAGTTCGAACTGCTGTAGCATCTCGTCGAGTTCGGGTTTCCCCTTCAGCCACTCGCTGTAGGGGACTTTGAAGCCGTCCTTGGCGCTTTCGTTCACGTATTCGTTAAAAGTGATGAGGGTGTGATAGCGATGGAGGTAATCGAGTCCGCGGGACTCCGAGCGGCTTCGCGATGCCTCGTCTCGATTCGGATCCATGCTTTTCTCGCGATACCTAGCGATCTCGGTGCGTAGATTTTGCATGTCACCGGTACGATCGAGCACTGTGTCGGTCTGACTCTTGCTGGTCTCTCCCCCGTCGAGCGCCTGAATCAGACGCAGGATCAACCGGTACTCACCCCGGTCGTATCGACCCTGTTCCCGTATGTCTTGGTGGATGGCTGGTTGGCGTTGGAATTCGGGCTGGTCCGCCCCGCGTTTCGCATCTTGAATCAGTTGGGCCGCGACCATGGCCGTGGTCGTTCTGCCACGCCCCGCGTGGCAGTTGAAGAGCATTGGCGTAGAAGCGTCAGCGCCAGCGATCCGCTGGACGAGGGCGTCAAGATCGTCGGGTTGAGGAGTCTTTTCATCGGTCACTGGAACCCGTGCGAAGTCGACTTTGTAGCCTTCGGCCTTGAGTCCATCGTAGACTTCCTGAGTCGTTTGCACGGAAGCGTCGGTGATGTCCACCCAGCGGGCCACAACTTTGTCTCCCTCTTCGTCGTGTACCAATAACTTGCCGCCGAACTTCTCGGCCTCAGCTAAGATCTCGACTTTCAGTTCCTCCTCGGTGCGGTTCATAGCGGCTCCGTCTTGACCGTGAAAATCGTCTGAGTTCTCAAACGGTTGTCCCAATTCACGAAGCGAGAAGGACCGCCCGTTGATATAGACGACCGGCTCCTCACGCATATTGGTCCATTGGACCACGCGTGTTTTCGCGCCTGTTCGGTCTAACACTTGTCGAATGCCGTCGACGGTCGGTTGGCCCACTCCGTAGACTTCGGTGTTCTTTACCTGGCGAAAGTTTGGAGCGCCTTCGATCTTTTCCCCAAGATTGGGATTTTGCAGGGTGGGATACTGATCAAACTTGAGGATTGCGCCTTTGCCGAGCAGCTTTCCGTCACGGGTCGATACCACCATCTCGGGAGGAATGCCCGAAAGCATTTCGGTCGGCACGTCGAGGTCGTTCATAAGGTCAGACCTCCGAGGGGATGCGTTTTCTCGTTGAGGGTCGGTTGGGGATGGTGTTCCCTCTCGAGCCTGGTTTTGAGAAGGAGGTTTATCGACGGCCTCCTGATCTTCGGGGCCGACGGTGAGGCCTGTGTGAGCGGCACTGAGGTCTGCTCTATCCTTGGGGGGCTCGGAGGGCATCTCTTGTCTGACCGGAGTGTTGGAGGCAGCGCGATTGGCCGTGGCGATGCTTTGAAATTGAGAGGCGGAGAGTGGTTTGAGCATAAATCCGCGGATTCGTGTTTCTTCACAAATTGCCTGTCGCCCAGAGCTTCGAGTCGGTCTCGGCTGAACGGCGGTTTCTACACAGGCTCCGGCAACTTTGGAGTCGAATCCCGGAGAATGTCCATTGACCTTTATCTAGCCTCTATGCGGGGGGCCGGCGAGTCGGAAGAAGGAGTGTTTACTCTCTCCGAGGAGCGGGCGAGGCAACTTTTGGCTGAGAAGGCCCTGGCCGACGTGTGGCAGAGTTGGTTATGTCTTTGCCAAGGGATGCACCGACTCGGGGCGCGAAGCGTCGCGGCGGAGATCTCGAAATCCAAGGTTTCCATACAGGCGGGCTTCCCGGTGGCGATGGATCAAGCGACCCTGCTCTCGGACGAACGCATGCTACTCGGTTGGCTCACCGTGGGATGGTTTGGAACGCCTTACTGGGTGGCGGAGACGTCCCGTCTGGAGGTCCAACTCGAAGGGAGCACCTGGCGACGGTATCGTTGGGCTTCAAGCTTGGGTCGCCTTCTTCAAGCTGCGCTGGCCTATTCCACGCTCGAGGTCTCAGTGAATGGAGTTGCCGTGCGTCGGGAGCGTCTGCCCGTGGGTGTCAACCTCAGTCTTTTTCCCGCCCCTGCGGAGCAGGGGTTCACTTTTCTCGACCACGGACTCGACGCAAAAGGGATTTACGAGCGGCGCGTGTTCCCGTTACAAGACAATGGGTCCGGAAGTGACGAAGTGAGCCAACGGACCCTGGCCGCATTGGCCAGTAAAGAGAAGGCGTCTTGGTCGGACATTACTTGGGTGAACGATGGAGTCGTCATTGCCCAAGAGAGGAACACCTTGGAGCGGCCGGGCATCGCGGCCGTGGCCAGTGTGAACGCGTTGGGTCTCGAGACGGACCTGTCAGGTTTTAAAGTGGTTCACGACGAGCCGACCATGAGATTCTTGAGGCAACTCAAACGTGACGTGCTCTGGATGTTATAGATCCTGGCACGACGGACTGTTCGGGGAGGACAACAGAATCGACTCCTACGACCCTGTGTTCAAGTTTTTCGCACCCATCCCGTTCGCGACAGACGGCCTGATGACGGTGTCTTCGTCTCTGACCAGCGCTTGAGGTGGAAGGTTCTCGCTGCGGGTTTTGAGTCCATCCATTTTACGAACGGCGGTTCCCACGGCCATAAACTCGATCATGCCACTTCCCAGTTGCGAGATGAAAGTTTTGATGCCCACCACTTCATCGGCTTTGCAGAGTTCGGCTTCCTTGGCGATCTGAAGGATGGCGTTCTCACGGGCGTCGTAGATCAGAGTGGTCAATTCGTTGATCTCTCCCCGTTGCAGTTGCCGAAATGCGGAGGTGATACTACCCACGAGCCCCAAAGAATAGACCGATACCCCCAAGACCAGGCGGATCGGCATGTAGCCAAGGTGGATCAGGTTCCAGGTTTCTTGACAGGTCAAGTGGCTAGTCACAGGACGCTCGGTGAACTCTTCGCCAAGAGCGTCATGGCGTGAGGCGGTGCCGATCATCAGCATCTCCTTGGCGCCGCCGAAGGGGAGGATCGAGGTGCGAATGCCCACCACCGCGTTGGCGCCGAATCGACGGGCTTCGTCTTCGATTCTCTGCAGCGCTAGATGTCGTGTTTTGTTGAAAATCTCTGAGAACTGAGTGACTTCACCGCGACGGAAAGCCTGTAGCAGACCTCCGATTCCACCACCGACCCCGATCGAGTAAGCCACATTGCCAAAGGCGAAGTGGACAGGGTGGAAACCGGCATCCATCTGACAGAACAGTTCTTGCCCGCCGGCAGAACTCGAAAACCCTTGGAACTCCGGTTCGGGATGGCGTATCGAAGACCCTACGGAGAGAAACTCGATACTTCCGCCATGCCAGAGCAGTTCGCTGGTGAGTCCGGTTACGGCGGACCCGCCTCGCTGTTCGCTCTCCTTCAACAGGCGATCGACTGCAAGTTGTCGACCGTCGTGAATGACCTCGGTGACTTGGGTCACTTCGCCACCGGCCAGCGTTCTGGCGATCGAAGTCAGGCCACCAATGAATCCCATGGAATAGACGCTGTTGCCGATCACCAGGTCGCCGAGTTGGTAGCCGAGTTTGTCGAGACAGTAGATTTCGTTGCCGGAAAGGCCCGTGACGAAGGGCATCTTCTACCCCACGTTCGCGGCGGCGGAACCGACGGGTTTAAGACCCTCGTGCTCTAAGGCCGCTTGAACCGAAGGGCGGGCTTCCATATTGTTGAGGAAACCCTCCAGAAATTCCAATCCCTCGAAGTCCTCACCGATCTTGAGCCACCAGCGGCACACAGTATAAAGGTAAGGAT
>JBBKWP010000338.1:0-13091 GCA_037968995.1 Candidatus Xenobia bacterium | reverse complement strand
CAGGCCAGTACCCGCGGGGTGGCACTGGTCAAACAGATGATGGATGCGAGTCAACTGGGCTTCCGAGATCTGACACCCGTTGATCTCGGCCCAATCCTGGAAACCAGCGTCGCCTTGCTACGAGACGCTATCCCCTCCGACGTAGAGTTGCGGGTCACCGCCAACGCGAAACTTCCTAAAGTGCGCGCTGATGCCGCCCAGGTGCACCAATCTATTATGAATCTGGGAATGAATGCCGCTCAAGCGATTGGCACGGGCCCAGGTAGAGTTGACGTCCGCTTAACCCACCTGCCGAGTGATGGACAGGTGGTGCTCGACAATCAGCCACACTCTGGGCCCTTCGTCGTCCTTTCGGTCAGAGATTCGGGACCCGGCATGGACCAAGCGACCCTGGCCCGGGTCTTCGATCCCTTCTTTACGACACACGACTTGGGCTGGAGGCGAGGGCAGGGGTTAAGCTTATCCTTCGTACATCAGGTAGCAAAAAATCACGGCGCGGAAATCCGGGTGAGCAGCGAACTTGGACGCGGAAGTACGTTCGAAATCTATTTTCCTGCTCTCCTTGCCGAATCTGAGGCGCCCTCGGGATCTGGCGTCCACGAAGCCTCTGGGAAAAGAGCTGAACGGATACTGGTAGTCGATGACGAGATTTCGGTAGGCAAGATTACAGCGGCTATGCTAGAGCGTCAAGGATACACCGTCGACGTCGAATCGATACCCGAGACCGCTCTGGAATTGGTGATGGCCCGCACTCACAAGTACGCGCTACTGTTCACCGATCTCACGATGCCAGGGCTCACCGGTTTAGAACTGGCCGGTAAGGTGCATCAAGAACTGCCTGAACTGCCCATCCTCCTGGCTTCCGGCCGAGCTGGCCATCTCACTGTGCTCCTGCTAGAGGCGGCGGGTATCGTTCAGGTCTTAGACAAGCCGTTTTCCTACGAAGAGCTCGCCGTGTCGGTCCGGCACTGCCTTGAATCCCACCCTTTTCCTTCCACCAACTGAATCTTTAAATGGTTGAATTTTTATTTAAGGGAGATCCGGAGTCCTCTCTCGAATTTTTTTGAAGACCGAAAGGGTGGGACCTCTGTGAACGTTTTGCCTCTTATAACCGACCGATCTTGCGGCCATTCTGCTGGAGGTCACCAAGGTTGTCGCCCGGGCTCCATGTCAATGCCCACCGGTGCTCCTAGTGTGGTGGACTCAGCGTGAGTTTGACCGACTCGGCCCTCTTAGCAAGTATTGTCGACTCTGCCATGGACGCCATCATCAGCGTCGATAGCCAGCAACGGGTGCTTCTCTTCAACACGGCGGCAGAAACAATGTTTGGCTGCCCGGCCGCCGAGATCATGGGTCATTCCCTAGACCGATTTCTTCCCAGCCATGTCCGCTCTAAGCACATGGAATACGTCGAAACGTTTGGCAGCAAAGGGGTCACCACGCGGAACATGGGTTCGTTGGGCACTCTCACCGCCGTGCGCTGCAACGGCGATGAGTTTCCTATTGAAGCCTCCATCTCCCACGCCAAGGTTGGAGGACAGCGTGTCTTTACCGTCATCCTTCGCGACGTCAGCGAGCGTCATCGGGCGGTTCAAGCTTTGCGGGACAGCGAAGAGAGGCTTTCGGCGGTCACTGATAACCTCCGTGAAGGTTTCATCATGGCCACTTTAGAGGGTCAGTTCGTCCACTGGAACCGAGCGGCGGTGAACATGCTCGGCTATGATAGTCTTGAACAATGCCTTCTCCATCTGTCGCAATTCTCCAGTGTGTTTGAAGTATTCACCATGGATGACCAAAAACTGTCCCCGGAGCAATGGCCTATCGCACGAGTCCTGGCCGGCGAGAAGCTCCAAGATCTAGAGCTCAAAGTCCGCCGCCCGGAGGTCTCGCTGGATCGCATCTTTAGTTTCGCAGGCGACATTATCTATGACGATATCGGGACCCCTTGGGCCTTTGTGAGCATGGCCGATGTCACCTTGGAACGACTCGCAGATTTTCAAATTCTCCGACTCAACACGGAACTTGAGAAACGGGTGACTGAGCGAACCGCACAGTTGCAGAAAGCCCACGACGAGCTAGAGGCCTTCTCTTATTCCGTCTCGCACGACCTGCGCGGTCCCCTGCGGGCCATTGACGGGTTCTCCATCGCCCTTGTCGAAGATTATAGCGAGCAACTACCTGCTGACGCTCAACGGCAGTTGGCCATCATTCGGGGAAGCGCCCAGCGAATGGGTAAGTTGATAGACAACCTGCTCGCCTTATCTCAGTTGGACCGAAAGCCCCTCAAGAAAGTGTTGGTAGAGACGGGGAGCCTGGTTCAAGAGGCGATAGAGCAAGCCCAGAATGAGCACAAGTATCCGGAGACCGAGTTAAAGATTGGCGAATTACTCCCTAGCTATGGCGACCCCGCGCTCTTGGTGCAAGTCTGGATCAACCTAATTTCCAACGCCTTGAAGTATAGCTCACAACGGGCCGGCGCAACGGTGGAGATCGGTTGTCGCGCAGAGGGGAAAGAGCACATCTATTACGTGAGAGATAACGGAACGGGGTTTGACATGAAATATGCGGATAAACTCTTTGGAGCCTTCCAGAGACTTCATAGCCGGGAAGAGTTTCAAGGCACCGGAGTGGGGTTGGCTATCGTTAAACGAGTGATCGAGCAACATCAGGGTCGAGTATGGGCCGAAGCGGAGCCAGAGAACGGGGCGACGTTTTACTTCACCCTGCCGAAAGAGGCCACCTAATGGATGGAGCCCCACTGGAGATCTTGCTCGTTGAGGATAGCCCAGAAGACCTGGAGTTGACATTGCGGGCTCTTCGCAAGGGGAAACTCGCGAATCGTATCGCGACCGTTCGAGACGGAGCCGAGGCTCTCGACTTCCTTTTCTGCCAGGGTCCATACACGGACCGCTCACTCGACGATTTGCCGCGCTTGATACTGCTGGATCTCAAATTGCCTAAAGTGGACGGGTTAGAGGTCTTGAAACGGCTGAAGAGCGAGCCCTCAACTCGACAAATTCCCGTGGTCATGTTGACCTCCTCTCAAGAGCAGTCCGACATGATCCAAAGTTATCATCTAGGTGTCAATAGCTACATCGTCAAGCCGGTCAACTTCGAAAGCTTCACAGAAGCCATTCAGCAACTAGGGTTCTACTGGCTCCTGCTCAACCGGGCTCCAGCCGAGGGGGGCCTTTGACACCATCGCCGCTTCACATACTGTTGGTGGAAGACAGCCCAGAAGATGCCGAATTGATAATCCGTCAGGTGCGGCGGGCGGGCTTCGAGATCGATTGGACCCGAGTAGAAACGGAGTCCGAATTCTTGGCCCACCTCCGTCCTGACCTCGACATCATCTTGTCCGACTACACTCTGCCTCAGTTCAACGCTCCTCGGGCCCTCGAACTCCTCCAGCAGAGCCAACATGATATTCCTTTTATCATCATCTCCGGAACCATTGGCGAAGAAACCGCCGTGGCCGCCATGCGGCAAGGGGCCAGCGACTACTTACTCAAAGATCGGCTCACCCGTCTAGACCAAGCCATCACCGCGGCTGTAGAGAAGAACACCCAGCGCCGACTTCGTGCCCAGGCCGAATTGGCCCTACGAGAAAGTCAGGACCGCTTTCAACTGTTGGCCAACACCATCACCGAGGTCTTCTGGATCTCAAGCGCCGACCTTTCCGAATTTCACTACGTCAGCCCAGGCTATCAAAAAATTTGGGGCCACCCGCCGGAGGTTCTTTATAGCAACCCCCGAGCTTGGTACGACCCCATCGTGGAAGAGGACCGAGCGCACGTCGACGCAGCTACGCATGGCGACCCACTCCCCGAGTCCCTCGGCATCGAATATCGCATCCTTCATCCGGACGGCACTTTGCGCTGGATCAATGCTCGCACCTTTCCGGTTCACGATGTTTCCGGACACGTCGTCCAATTGGTCGGTGTAGCTAGCGACATTACCGATCGACGTGAACTTGAAGCCGAATACCGGCAGGCCCAAAAGATGGAGGCCCTTGGTCAACTCGCCGCGGGAGTAGCCCAAGATTTCAACAACTTGCTCACCGTCATCGCAGGCAACACCTCTCTGATCCAACAGTCGGATTGCACTCCGCAGAATATCCTGGAATCGACCAGTGAAATATTGATGGCCACCAATTCGGCATCCAGGCTAACCAAGCAACTTCTGATGTTCAGTCGCAAGAACATGCTCCATCGTAAGCCCACCAATCTCGCACGCGTCGTAGACCGATTGAGCAAAATGTTGAAAAGGATTGTGGGCGAAGACATCGCCATAGATTGCCGCAAAGATAAGTCCACTCCCATGGTTCTGGCGGACGAAGGCATGCTAGAACAAGTCTTGGTCAATCTAGTGGTCAACGCCCGAGACGCGATGTCCAACGGCGGGGAACTCACCATCGAGACAAGCCTACAGTCAGATCGCTCCGGTTCTTGGGTTCACCTAGCAGTGACGGACAACGGCGCAGGCATTTCCCCCGAGGTACTACCCCGACTGTTCGAGCCTTTCTTCACCACCAAGGAGGCCGGGAAGGGTACTGGTCTTGGGTTGGCGACCGTCTTCGCTATTGTTGATCAACATCACGGTCGGGTCGAGGTGGAAAGCGAAGTCGGTCGGGGCACGACTTTCCATATTCACTTGCCTTCTAGTCAGGCGACAAGTCTAGAGAGCGCTCCCGCGCAGGCCGAGGCCGAGGAGACGGTCCGATCCGATGGCGGAGAGACTATCCTCGTCGTCGAAGATGACGTTGCAGTGCGAAAGCTAATTCTTCGGTTCCTAAAAAGGGCCGGGTATACGGTCCATGATGCCGAGGCGGGGCCCGCCGCCTTGGACCTGTGGAAAATCCACGCACCCCAAATCGACCTTCTCCTCACCGATATGGTGTTACCCGGCGGAATGACTGGCTTCCAGATCGCCGAAAGGATTCGCGAAGATAGTCCAGACCTACCGGTCCTGTTCTCTAGTGGATACAGTCCTGATCGGGTTGCCCGGACCCACGAATGGCAGGCCGGCTACCACTTCTTGGAAAAGCCGTACGAGCCGACGGCCTTGATCGCCGCCGTTCGCAAAGCTCTCGGCCCCGTCGTCCCCGCGATTTAAGCCACCACCCGTGAGTCCGTCCTATCCATGGCGCCAAAGATACCGGTGAGATCGGATACTTTGATGCGGGTGGTCTTCTGTTTGCCTAGTTTTCGAGACTATCAAGCCTTTGAGAAAGCGCTCACTCGCTGAATATCCAGAATGCATCGATAGCTAGGTCATTCGCCCAATATCCTGCAAAATCTCGGGGGTCCGTCGACGAACCCCTTGAGCGACTTGTTAGGCTAGTAGCCTATATCATTCCGTTCTGACGGGAACAAATCGGAACGGATATCTGAAGTCGAAGCTGGGGTTGAGCGTTCGGTCTCCGCTGCTCCAGATCGCGTTGCGAATATAACCGGTGCCCTTGGTGCGGTCGAGGTAAACCTCAGTTGTTCGCTCGGACGCTTCGTCGGCGGCTTTCTCGTCGCTGGCCAAATGCAGCGCTTGAGGGTCGTCCTGCAACGGCTTTTCTAAAAAAGAGAACGTCCTTTCGGTGGGACGGGTGGTGAAAGCCCCTTGGGCGTCTTGCTTTGAAAACAGCTTCAGTTGTTTGATTGTGTAGCCGCCAGTTTCGGAATCGGTATGAATCCCCAGCATGCCGTACGCCATATGAAAGCTACGGTCGGACGAGGAGTCGGGCGGCAGCGAGATGGGAACCCCGGTGAAAACGCAAAAATATTTCGGTTCGTAGCGCGTTTCTGAAAGGAAAGCGGGCACGCCCTCTAGAGTGAACGGCAGCGCTCGTGGGTTGGAAACTGTTAGCTCCTCGGAGCACACGGCTGTGGGAGCCAGGGCCAGTAAGGTCAGAAGTGATAGAGCACTGGTCAGTAAGATTCTTTTCATGGAAGCCAAGAGCCCCTCGGTTGGAAACATCTCAGATGACTTCGCACTTTCCGGATAGGATCCTACGCTGTGCACGGTCGCAGATCCCACCCGTGTCCTACACGGTCTGAGCGGCCTGCTTGCCTTCGGCGAACTCTTCTAGGGCCTTCTTGCAGAACGCGGGAAGGTCGTCGGGGTTGCGGCTAGTGACCAGACCCCCGTTCGGTTCGAATCTCTTCGGCACTGTCGATTGTCTGCTGGCGGAGCTTTTGCAAGCCTTCAAGCACCCCTTGGCGAGTGGGGGCTGCTTTGGCAGTCACGGCGAATTCTCGACTTCGCGACCATTTCTTCGAGAGCGGAGTTCCGAGGATAAAGGTTTGGGAGGAACCCCTGATGATCACATTAATTCACTCTGATGCGCTCGCCCGATCCCTATCAACTTCAGCACCGTTTGGGAGCGGGCGCTATGGGCGAGGTCTGGAAAGCCTACGACTCCAGACTGTGTCGGAATGTCGCCATAAAGTTCCTGGCCCATGGCCTGTGTCAGGATGATTCGGCGAAGAAGCGCTTTCGACGTGAAGTGCTGGCAGCCAGTGCCCTCAATCACCCCCACATCTTGACGGTCTTTGACTGCGGTGAAGTGGACGACCGACCTTATCTGGTTAGCGAGCTAATAGAGGGTTCGGATCTTCGGGTCGCCCTAAAGAAAGCTCCCATAGAAGCTGCCCAGGTGTTGGAATGGACTCGGCAAGCTTTGGCTGGATTGGAAGCCGCCCACGCCGCCGGCATCTTGCATCGCGACATAAAGCCCGAAAACATCTTGATTCGAACCGACGGCTACTTAAAAATCGTGGATTTTGGATTGGCCAAGTTGCTGCACGAGCAGGACCCTCAATTGACCGGGTCGGGAGTGGTTGGGACCCTACAATACATGGCCCCGGAGCAGCTGCAAGGTCAAGACTTGGACGGACGGGCAGACCTCTTTTCGCTGGCAACCGTTGTCTACGAAATGGCAACAGGTCAGCCCGCGTTCCACGGCAAGACGATGCCGGAACTTATCAGTGCGATCCTCACTGAAAAACCGGTGATTCCCGATATAGAGCTCGCCGGTTGGTTAACCCGAGCTTTAGAAAAGGTGCCGGGAGAACGCTTTGCCACAGCTCAAGAGATGCGATTGGCGTTACCGCAGACCGGTTCTCCCTCGAATCATCCTATTCCAGATGTGGTCCGCGAACCGTCTCTCGTGGTCATACCCTTTATAGCCTCCCACCTCGACCAGGAATTGGCCGACGGTGTTGCCCAGGGACTGCTTTCTCAGCTTGTCCAGCACAAGGGCCTTCGAGTGATTGCATTGAGCAGTTCGCAGAAGTTTCGCGGGGCTGCGGCCTGTGAGGCAGGTCGGCAGCTTAACGCGCGATGGGCTCTTGAAGGACAACTGCGACGCAGCGGTCAGAAGGTAAGGCTAACCGTGGCTTTACTAGACACTGTTTCGGAAATTCAGATCTGGAGCCAGCGATTGGACGCCGACACCAAAGATCTCTTTGAACTAGAAGATGAACTGACAGCCCGCTGCCTACAATCGCTCCAACAGACCGAACTTCTGGATGTTCCGAAACCTAGGCAGCACCTTACTGCCACCGTGATGGACCAGTACCATCGAGCCCTGTTTGAAATGGCGCAGGGTCGCACGAGCCAAGCAGTGGCTCCCCTGCGGGAAGTCATATCTCACCGCCCTGATTTCGCCCCGGCCCTGGCCCGGTTGTCTCAATGCCTAGTTTTTCAGGCACTCAGTAGTCCTGCCCGTACTCGGGAGTCCCTCGTAGTAGAGTTTCGACGCGCGGCCGATGCCGCTCTCAAAGCCGAGCCTAATAATCCGGAAGCCCTGATCGCACACAGCATGTGGGCTTGCAGCATTTTGGGCAAAGATTTTGCTCTCGGGCGGAGACTTCTGCGTCAGGCCGCTCGTGCCCATCCGGGTCACTCCGAAGTGATTTCTCGCTTGGCGCACTGCAATTTTACTTTGGGCAATTCGGTGGCCGCGGAAATGCTGGCCCGCCGCTGTATCGAACTCGATCCCCTCAGGCCGTTCGGTTACGTTTGGCTTTGCCTCAGCCTGCACGCTCAGGGGCGCCATCTCGACGCCATCGAAATAGCTAACCGGGGCTTACGGACCTTGCCCAGCAACTTGGCAATTTGGCTGACGGTTCTTCTCAACGACCTGACCCAGGGCCGTCTGGAAGAAGCTCGCCAATTTGTGGACCACCTTCTAAAAAAGAGTCGCGAGATTCCTCCACTCGCGCTCGTCGCCCAGAACATCCTTGATGCCTTGGAGGGAAAGGCCGTAGACTTAGCTGTTAGGCCATGGGAACCGGACAGTCGAGGCGCTCAAGACACTAAACTGTTTGCCAGTCGGGCCTTCGCGTGTGCCGGTGAACTGCATGAGAGCCTATCCTTGATTCGAGAGTGCGTTGCCGACGGGTTCAGAAATCCCGGCTACTTGTCGAACGACAAACTCCTTCACAACTTACATCGTCATCCAGAATTTCTGACTTTGGTGGCTGAATTAAGGGATGCCTGCGAACGCGACACCGAGTTCGCAGAAAATTTCCACCACTGAGAAGACGGGTGGCCCACGGATGGAGAGCGATGAGTCCCGAGTTCTTTCGGAGAGAGCTTGCCGACCCAACGACGGATCTCACCCGAAAACAGGCTAGAAGCGCTAAGGTTCGCCTACGCATCATCTGGATTAAAGTGAGGCGGGTCAGCGACGGGACGGAAACAGATTTGGCAAAGATTCCAGGTCGTTCCGATACTTTCGCACTTCCAGAAGTTTTGAGACAATCCAATATGCTAACCCCGAAAGAAGTCCAAGAAAGACCAGGCGTTTCATGAGAGCCATCACCAGATTCTCGTCCACGAAAGCGTTAATCTCCGGTTTGTTTTCCGCGTACCTCACCTCCAAAGTTTCGCCGTCGGGCACTCGATCAAGATAAACTTCCGAACGTCCTTCAAAGATGGTCTCCTGCGCGGTGAACTGATACTTGATGAGCATAATGTGGTTGCCGGAACTCCTATAGCTCTTTTGCTCCACTTCCAGAATCTTTCCCTGGGTTTTTAGCGTCTCGCAAACGTCTAACCGGATTGTTTTCTCTACGACAGTGATGAAATTTGAGCAAGTGGTGGGGAATACGAAAAGCCAGAGAAGAGTGCCTAAAACGGCGAAGAAAAGACGGAGAAATTTTTGTTCTTGACCATAAGACAACATGATTTGTTAGGGATTTGGTGTCCGAATGCAGACTGCCGGGCTGCCGTTGTACTTCGGTTTTTGGTCGATCACAAGACCACCGCTCCAGCAATCTTTCACCGGGTTGAACTTCGCAGGCCGGATGCTGCCAAGGGAAAAGTTTGTTCCAATTTCCACAGAGACACCTTTCGCTGAAGCAGTCTTACTTGAAGCATAGCCTCTTCTATCTCTACGATCAAGCCAACATTTGTAAAAGCCTACAGGCTGCCCGTCGTTTTATTGTAGAGAGTGGCCCCTAGCCCGATTGTTGGTTTTCAGGCAAGGTTCCCAGGGGTTCGAGAATCCTATCTCAAAGAATCCGAGATGGCCGGTCGTAACGATCCCTGTCCGTGTGGGAGCGGGAAGAAGTACAAGAGATGCTGTCTTGATCTGAGCGCAACGCGCGATCATCTCGCTTCGAACGCGACCCCCCCACGGCCCAGAGCACCAAATTTCAGCGATGCTCTGACCCCGGATCAGTCTACGGAGCTCACCAGTCTAGTCCAGGAGTTGAAGCGCGGCGGTCTGGAAATTGATGACTGCGATGAGACTGACGATGAAGATGCTGGCGACATCTGCGTCGCAGATGCCGTCACGGAGTTTCTCCAAGAGCGCAAGCACACTGTCTCTTTTCCGACTTTTCGGCGCGACCGACAGGCGTTGCAATTTATGGAGATCTTTCTCAATGTCAAGGGCTGGAAGCTGCTAAACGGTTTTCAGGAGGTTGACGAGGTCGACGTGTCTTTCGTGGACAACGTCTCTTATCTCATTGTGGCAGGTCTTCTCGAAGAGATTCTGGAGTTCTACAAGACCACACCGATGCTGAGAACAGTAAGCCAGGAGAAGGGGGCGGTGACCGCGCTGCGCCAATTTTTTCTGTGGATGGACAGAAACGCCATGCTAGAACCTGACGAGATGGCCGAAGCCAAGCGACTGTTTAAGGGTTGCTAGAAGGCCTGCCGAGGAACACGTAGTTCAATACAAGTACCGCACCAAGATCTGCTGGGCCGCTACGTCGTGCCACGCCACGTAAACAGTTCGTTTGGGTCGGTTCAGGTGACAAAGGTGGCTTCTGTTCGAAGGCCTAATTGAGACCTATGAACATTTGGACCGTGCCTAGTCCCGTTGTCTTCGGACTGATGGCGTTGGTGTTATATTTCGGGCTCTTCAGCATGAAGATCCAAAAAATTGCCTACAACCTCGGTACCCAGTTCGCGGCCAAGGGTGGCTCTGGAGTTTCTAGACCCTCCCTCAACAGTTTCTGCAGTCTGGTAACCCCTACTTGGGTTCGCGCGGCCGGCTGGATCTCTACCTTGATGGCGCTGCTGCTGCTCATCTATGTTGGGATGCGTTTCGGTTGGCTTTGGGCCGTTGCCTACGCTGCCGGCGATCATCTACTGAAGACGTTCGGTTTTCCCATCTTGCCAACCGTTAGTCAAGGCTACTCACTCATCCATAATTGTGCCTCCAAGGGAGCTCCGGGCATGGCCGCCCAGATTTTGGAGTATCGCGATGAGTACGTACACGAGGAAGCGACTGAGAGCAAGTAGGCCTGAGGAGCAACGGTCAGTCGGAAATTTTGGACTCGGAATTCCGCTTTCCGGAATCCAGCTGCGAATTCCACGAGAAGCGCTGGGGGTCTAGACATGTGCCAGAGAAGGAGGAGCCGAAGCTCTTCCTCGAGGTTCCTGTGATCCTTGCTTCAGCGAATATGCTCCCGACTTCGTAGTTTTTGACTTGCAAGCGGGACCGAGGTGAGATGGGGCCCGCCATAATCATCGCTGTTTCGATGACTATGATCGCCAGAGGAGTGCAGTCGCATTGTGAGCGCATGAAACTCCTCCTCATTTTTGCCACTTCCTTGAACACCTCGGTCCCGCTAGACGCCAAGAGGCTCCGAAAGTTTGGCCTTTTACGCTTTTGTAACGCTGACAAGTTAAAAATGACCTATGAACATCTTGCCCAGCAACTCAACGGTCCGATTCTCCGACATCCACAGGACGGCGACGGATGTTCAACAGGAGTTGAATGGAGAGAGCCCCGATAAGGCCGCAGTGGATTTCTGGGCCGACGGTAAATCTTCTGGATATGGGGCTTACGCACTGGACGAACGGATGAAATCCCTGGCTGCTCGCGCCGGCAAGTTCGCACCGAACCAAGACCCCTCCGCGACGGACCTTGAGGCCTCGATGGCCGACAAAATTGAGACCCGCTCCAAGATCGCCAAGTATGCAACATACGCCGTGGTCGCGGGGGTCATCGGTCTGGCCGGAGCGGCCCTGATTCAGTTGACCGGGACGGCCGACCTAGGCGTTATAGGCAGCACGCTGGCGAATCACTTGGAGATGTTCGCTCCTGTTCTCGGAGGAGCCGCAACGGCTATAAAGCTTGGTCATAGCGCCAGCACGAAAACCCTCAAAGAGGACCAGCGATACCTGGCTACCCTTGCCTGTCTCGTGCAACTGAACCGAGAAAACACCGCCGTCGCATAAGGTGGGGCGAGGTCTGACCTTCGTTTGCGATACGCGTTTCACGCTTTTTTGAGGGCGTGGCATTATTCTTAATTCATGACCATCGGCTGCGTTCCCCAAATCAATTCCGCGCCTAGGCTCCATGTCGCGAAGCCTGCGTCCAAGGAATGTTCACCGAGCGAACCTAGCGGCTACGAGTCTTTGACCCTATCTGAGACATCGTCTCACGGTGAGGTGGATGTCGCCCAAAAAGCCTCCCAGCGACAGCTGGACGTGATTGCGAAGCACGTCGTGGAGAAAGTCTCGTCTGAACTTCTCGCTTTGCCTGCCGCCGGCCTGATGTTTCACGGTAGCAGCGCTAGATTCGACAGCGTCGAGTGTCGACCTAACCAGCGAGTGAATGCCGATGAGAGCGTCAAATGGAGCGGCTCTGCGATCTTCGCCGCAATGGATCCTCGAGTGGCATTGCACTACACCGCCGACCGACCGAGCGGCTTTGGGGCGGGAATTGATCTTATTCAGCCCACCGCTCCCAACCAACCTTTGGCCTTTTACCTTCACGGCGGCGAGAACCTTGATGAGGCCCTCACCGCTCTTTACGGAAACCCCGCCGACCCTGAAAGTTGTATGGGCTACATTCACCTTCTCGACAAAACGAGTTTCGTGACTGAACCCGGGCTCGGAACGATGGAGATGGTGACGCGTGATCCCTCCGCTAACCTTGGGCGCCTCAGCCTCAACCGCAGAGAAGCTATCGATGACCTCGTGCAGAGTGGAGACGTCGTGCTGCGTTGGAAACCCTGATTTCTGAAGAGGCCGCTCTTCAACTTCGGATTCTACCAGCTATCCGGATAGATCCCTCAGGCTACCTCAACTCCCTACAATCGCAGAATGGTGACGATCGTTGCGGTGAGGCATAATGAGCTTACAGACGAGGCCAACGACGAAGCAGAGTCTTCTCTAGCCACGGTAACGACGACATTCATGAACGCGGGTTCCACGGCGTGGTCCCAAGCTCAGATGATAAACAACTGAATATACAATGCCGCTCCGCCCTTCTTCCGGCCAGAGCGAGCAGCCAAAAGGACCCCGGGTTTAAGCAGCGCGGGTCTTTTTGGCGTTCGGATCTCAACCTTCCAACCCCAAAGGGCTTTTAAAATTCAAACGCCTCAGCTCCCTAGACCGCCTGCCTTCCACAGCATAGGAGCGACCTGCGCAAGGAGGAAGCTACTCGTTCATATGCGGCCTCTTCCGGAACATCGTGAAGTGTTGAATAGCCTGATCGCCGTCTCGACTCCCTTCGCGGTGGCTCCCCCTACTTGGGTTCGCGCGGCCGGCTGGATCTCTACCTTCATGGCGCTACTGCTGCTCATCTATGTGGGAATGCGCTTCGGCTGGCTTTGGGCCGTTGCCTACGC
>JBBKWP010000337.1:0-12144 GCA_037968995.1 Candidatus Xenobia bacterium | reverse complement strand
GCTGAGGGTCCTCCAGCAGGTGAGCACCAACGCTCTTGCCGTTCCAAGAGAGGTGGAGTGGTTCTCGGCGCGTCGATAGCGCGTCGGTCTGGCCGGGGGCTTGAGAGCTTTCGGCGTGGCTGGGCGGGACCGGCGCGGTATTATGAGACCGCGACTGAACCTGGCGAAAGCGGGACTCTATCCGATTGTTTGACGTGGTGCCGACCATCTTCATTCACTTTCCTGGTCCCCGGGGGACACTCTTCGAGTGTAAGAAGTCGCTCTTAAATATGTCGTAAATCCGGGAAGGTTCAGTAGGAAGGCGGCTAGGCTGCTCGCGCCAAGTTGGGACTCGGGGTGAGAAATTCGACACCGGCTATCGCGGGCGGCACGCTCTCCAGGGAACCCGTAACGTCGCGCAAGCTAACTTGAAAAGTCGCTATTCCAGAACCCGAACGCGTTCCCTGAAGCTGAGAAACGACGACTCGCGATTTCGCGACTTCGGGAGGTGCGGTGGAGACGAAAGCGCCTCGACTTGAACCGCAGCCAGCGAACATCGATACCACCAAGGCCACACCTAGAACGTGAAGTGACCGTCCCAAATCTCAACGGATCACCTGGTACGGAGATGAGGGCTGCGAAATTTGCGGAGTACAACTGGAGGGCCCGTCCGGTCCGGTTCTGAAACACGTCAGGCATGCCAAACCGTCCGATTCACCCCGTCAAAATCGCCTTGAGCGAACAACGCGATCCCGAGAAAGCGAAGTTTTTTCCTCGATTCTTTAAGTCAGGTCCGGGGCAGTACGGCGACGGAGACAAGTTCCTCGGGGTGACCGTGCCGGTTCAACGCAAGATAGCCAAACAGTTTCCCGAACTTTCGAGCAACGACCTCACCACACTGCTGCACGACGAGTATCACGAAGTTCGTCTCACGGCGCTCTTCATTTTGACAGGACGTTACCAGAAAGCGAAGAGCGTCAAAGAGAAGAGCCACTGGAACGAGTTCTACCTGGCACACCTGGACCAAGTGAACAATTGGGATCTTGTCGATGCGACGGCCTATAAAATCTTGGGAGCGGAATGGCTGCGGACGAAGCAGACTCACTCTCTAGACGATCTGGCCAACTCCGGGCATCTGTGGCGCGAACGAGTCGCCGTGATCGCATCCTTCGCACTGATCAAGGCTCATCAGTTTGAACCAACGCTTCAGCTCTGTGAGCGTTTCCTCGGCCATCAGCACGACCTCATACACAAAGCCACGGGATGGATGCTCAGAGAGGTCGGTAAGGCTGATAAGGAAACACTCGTTCGGTTCCTCACGGAACACGCCAACAAGATGCCCCGAACCATGCTTCGCTACGCCATCGAGAAAATGCCCAAATTGGAACGCGAGCGATGGATGGGACGGAGCTAAATTTACCGTCCGATGACGGATCTCGCGAACGGTGTCAACGAAGCGGAAGGAGTGTCGTTCATTTTGATGGTGTTGCCGAGCATCGTCAGCGACGAATTGCCCACACTAGAAACACTCGTTCCGTTGCCTTGAATAGTGCAACCGTGAACTGTCATCTCAGCGTTGTTGAGAAGGACCGCGGCAAACGAGTTGCTGTGGAGAAAACAGCCACTGACCACGACGTCTTGGCTGGAATCCGCGCTGACTCCGGCGGCCCCACAGCCGTTGAGTTCGCAATTGAGTACAGACACTTGGGCCGAATTCCGCACGCTGACAACCACCCCTTGGCACAGGTTGCCCATGTCGAGGAGTTGATGTCGGGCCGAAAGGTTTCTCAGAGTCACGTTGCTGCAGTTGGCGATCGTGAGCACGTCTTCGGCGCTGTTGTTGAGTACCAGGATCGCCCGCCCCCCGTCACCCTGAATGGTGACATTTTGAAGGCCGTTCAGCGACAATCCGGTGCCGAATTGATAGGTACCCGCGCGCAACTGTAAGACGTCACCCGAATTCAGCGCATTGAACTCGGCTTGCAGATCGGCTCCCGGAGCCACGGTGACTGTTCGAGCCAAAGAGGGGCATGCTAGCAATAAGCTGAGAAGAATCCATCCGATAGCGTTTTTCATGGTTTTAAATTCCTTTGGTTCATGAGTTGGGAAACGTTTTGTAAGTGGACTGAATGGATCTAGCGCCGACGCAGCTGAAGAGTCTGACTCGCGGAATCAGAGCCCTTGCTACTGCTGATGGTCACGGTGAAAGAAAGTCCAGACGTCACCTCTTCGGCGTCCATTTCGATATCAAATCGGCCACTGGCATCGGCAATTCCGCGACCCCAAAAGCTGCGATTCTCATTCCGTGGGCTTATCGACCGGTAATTCGCCTCCAGCAGGACGGTGGCCCCAGGGAACGTCACTCCTTGCACTCTAAAGAGCGGCGGAACAGACGAACTGTTCGCGGGACTTTGGATTCTCAGTCCTCCACCCCCGACCGGAGCCGGGCCAACGGGCGTGGTCGAACCGCCGATAATAAAGCTCCAGTTCAGCCTGATGGGAGCCCCCGAATTCTCCGAGAGCACTAGACTGACGGTGTGTCGACCCGGATCTAGGTTGTATTGAGGGGTCCAAGCGACCCGATTCCCCTGCACTAGGGTTTGGGCCGTGACGTCCAAGGTGTCCACCACCATTTTTGCGCTGGGATTCAGAAGATTCTGGCTGAACTGCGCTCCAATTTCGGGCTGGGCACTGTTGACCGAAGAGTTGTCTGGCGGCAAAAGTTGGGTCACTGTGAGTTGTCCCGCCCCACTGGTTGGTGGGTTAGACGATCCACCGCTCGACGAGACCGTGATCGTTCGTTGAGATTCGGAGTTGGCTTCTAAGCCATCTTTGACCAGGCGGGCCATCAAAAGACCCTGGCGCACCGTAAGGCCTCGGGGAATCACAAATCGACCTTCATAGCGACCGCTTGCCGATTCCCGTAAGGGGATGCTCGCCGTGGCTCCAAGAATTTCGAAGCTCGCCACCCCGCCCGGATCGCCCGTGACAACGACGTCAACGATATCACCCTCTTTGAGATCGCGGGTCGCGCTATGCACGATGCTATTGATCACCGGCTTCTTGGCCGTCGGTTGAGCGGGAGGTTGAGGCTGGGTCGGAGGGAAAATGGCTACGCCTCCCAGATCTGTGATGCGGACGGTTCGACTCGCGCCTTCCCATTTCACCTCCGCTCCCAACGCCTCAGAGACGAAGCGAAGGGGCACCATCGTACGCCCGCCCAAGGTATCGGCGGGGACATCGAGATACACTGGACGACCGTCGATTGCCGCCTGTCGGCTTCCCAAGGCCAATTCTACTACCGTGGCCCCTTTAGTGGCCTTGATGGATCGCGTGGCGGCGCTGTACAGGACATCGGAGTTTAGGGCCTCGAAAATCCCCCGTAAGGGAACCATAAGCCGACCATCGATCATGGCCGGCGGTTGGTCGAATCTCACCTCCCGACCATCAAGTACCACTCGAATACCTTGGGCCCAAGTCGGGCCGGCGAACACGACCGCGAGAAAAAACATTGGAATCAGATGACGTAAAATGGGTGAAGTCCCCATATTATCCCCCCTACAAGCGTTATGAACAACAGCTTTACAAAAAAATGAAGTTCGTCATTGGTGAAGTCAACAATCGAACTGAGCTTCGATCTTTCAGGAACGAAGAACGACAACCTTTTTCTTTCGAGAGTGGGATTGTCACACCGTCGGTAACAATCCGCTGTCTTCTTTCCATGGGCGGAGAAACGCCACGAACCGAGTAGTAGATAGAGAAATCAACGCGACTTCCCAAGGAGACATCTATGCGAAACACATTCCTCACTCTACTGCTCATCCTTTGCACCAGCGCAGCGGCCTTCGCCGAAGACGGTGCGGGAGTGACCGTCACCCCGCTGCAACTGCCCGCTGGGTCGAACACTGGAACCATCACAGGCAACATCAACACCGGCGTCAAAATCCCCATGCGCTGGGCGGAAAATAGTTCCGTGGCCTTAGTGCCCGGTACGCGCTTTGAACAGTTCGACGGCAATCAGGTCTTTTATCGCATTGAGATGCCGGCATCGTCGGTGATCAAACTCAAGATGACTCCCGCAAAGGGCAAGAAGATCAACCTCTATGCTTTACGTCAAGGTGTCAACCCGCCTCACCAAGTTCCCCCCAACGTGACCTCGGCCATCAGTTCTGAGGCGAGCTATCCCATTTACGCCAACATGGGCGGCGGGCGCAAAGTCTCCAATAAGGACAAAGGCTATCGGGAAGTGGAGTTCATGTCGGTAAACAACCCGTACAGCATTCTCATCGGTGTCTCGGGTGCCGAGGGCGAAACCGAAGGAGAGTTCCAACTCAACATCGAGGTCGTTTCGCGCTGAGTTCTCAAACCTCTCTGCTAGTCCAAGAATACTAGGCCCGCGTGGCAGGCAGTAACAATGTTTCATTGTTCTGATCGGGCTGGCGTGCGACTATCTTCGATACTCCAAGACGGCTTATAGCTACTGACTGTCAGCCTTGGGTTTGATATTTCTATACGAAAGACGAGAACACAACATATGTCCAAAGGAAAAAGAAGAACTCTTGCCCCGAAAGCGGCCGCCGTGCTCTGTGCGTGTACGCTGTTTGCCACAAGCTCCTGCGGAGATAGCAGAGACTCATTCGTCTCTACCTCCACGAACAACAACGGGTCTTCGGGGTCCGCTACGGCCACCGTTGGTGATGTCCTGAGTGTGCCCATCCAGAATCAATACATCGTCGTGCTCAACGCTGTTGGGCCTTTGGGAGCCACCTATGAGGAATCTCTGGCTCTGGTACAACAAGTTCTGGATACGATTCTGATAGACATCCCGCTGCTGGAATCCCAACCGCTCTTCATCTATGGCAACTCCATCACGGGTTTCGCCATCCGAATGACTCCAGATCAGGCCGCGGCCATGGCGCTCCGACCAGAGGTGGCTTATGTTGAACAAGACAAGACGTTGGGTTACGACCCCGCTCTGGGCGACTTTCTGCGCAACCTATTAGGAAACAATCCGGGCGGGAACAACCCCGGAGGCAACAACCCAGGAGGCAACAATCCGTCGACTCAGCAGACGCCGTGGGGAATTCAGCGTGTAGGTTCCAGAGCCTCGTCGGGGCGAGCCTGGGTGATCGACACCGGCATCGATCTCGATCATCCCGACCTTTCCGTAGACGTTAGCAACAGTCGTTCCTTTGTAGGAGGGGATGCCAACGACGGCAACGGTCACGGGACTCACGTGGCTGGCACCATTGCGGCCCTAGACAACAACATCGGTGTCGTGGGAGTGGCTGCCGGCGCTCGAGTGGTCGCCATCAAGGTGTTGGACGGTCAAGGCCAAGGCACCGTCTCCGGGGTGATCGCTGGAGTCGATTACACGACCGCACGAGCGGTGCCGAGAGAGGTTGCCAATCTCTCCTTAAGCGGTGGCACTTCTCAAGCTCTCGATGACGCCGTGAAGCAACTCGGAGCCAAAGGGGTAGGAGTATCCATGGCGGCCGGCAACAGCAGCCAAAGCGCCACGAACTTCTCTCCAGCACGTGCTAACGGACCCAATCTTTATACTGTGTCTGCATTCGACCGAAACGATCGATTCGCCAGCTTTTCCAATTTCGGAAATCCCCCAATCGATTTTTCCGAACCAGGCGTTGACATCCGTTCCACGTCCCTCAATGGTGGTTACGCCAATCTGTCCGGCACCTCCATGGCTGCTCCGCACTTGGCCGGAATTCTATTGAACGGCACACCTCGGCAAGATGGAACGGTAACGAACGACCCCGACGGTAACGCCGACCGAATCGGAGTCACACCCTAAGAACGGGAAGAGAGTTTTACTCCCACAAGCTCTTTTCGTTAAAGAGGAGCGACACCGCTGCGGTGTCGCTCCTCTTTCTTTTTGCGACCAAACCAGTTTCTGTAAGGCTTCTTTCAGGTCGAGTCGATATCTTGTGAGAAGAAACATATCGACCAGGAGCCACTATGCAGATTCGACTCACCAGCTACAACTACTTGAATCTCTACGACAAGATCGATGATCCCGGCGTAAAGGACGAAGACACCCCTGAAAAGTCCTTGGAGCAACGGGAAGCCGGTGGTCAAGTGCTTCGAGAACTGGACTCCGACGTGGTTTCCTTTCAGGAGATCGAAAAAGGGTCTCTGTTGCGCTCCGAACTCGACCGTGAGCTTCCCGGTCGCTATCCCGGCCTCGCCCACGTCGATGGAAACGACGCACGCGGCAGCGATGTGGCCTTAGCCACCAAACACAAAATTCTCAACTTTACCTCGCACAAAGACCACACCTACACATTGCCGGGCTCCGACGAAGTTCAGAAGTTTCGCCGTGACCTGTCCGAAGTCGACATCGAACTCCCTGGTGGAATTCCCATGAAAGTGTTCACCGTGCATTTCAAATCCAAGCGCGGCGGGGCACCCTCCGATATCATTCGGGAAGGCGAAGCTAGCGAAGCCCGCAAGCTGATCAAGGAAGCTGTAGCCAATCTCCCGCACCAAAATTACGTGGTCATGGGCGATTTCAACGACTCTCCGGAGACACCGACCGCCAAGGCTCTGACCAAAATCGACACCGACGGTTGGGGACTCGTGGACGTGATGGCTCAGACGAACAACGGCGCCGCCACCTACCCCACCGGCAAGGAAGATGCGGAAAAATGGGGCAGCAAGCGCATCGACTACATCTTGACGAGTCCGGAACTGGCCAAAAAATTGACCTCGGTCTCGGTTCACCAGAGCCCGTCTACCTACATCGCCTCGGACCACTTCCCGCTGACCGCCACCTTTGAGGTCTAAGAAATAGGATCTGACGATGGGTCTTCGACCAACCTATGTCAGACTGACATAGGTTGTCTTCGAAGGACGGCCCCCAAGGCCAATTGAATATCTTCAGTTGCGAGAGGGCGAAAGACCAAACCGCGACCAGGCATTCCCTGATTGAGATCCAGCACCTCGACCGACCGGGCTTGCAGCGTTTCGGTGATAAATCGCACCTGCTCCTCGGGGTCGGCTTGCTCAAGGGCAGATCGGTGTTGCTCGAAAACCTGGCGAACGTACTGCGCCACCCGCTCTCTGTCGAGTTCTCGATCGGCCAAACCAGAAATCAAGCCTATTAGAAGTTCGGCTTCGCTCAAGGCCACAAAGAGGCCGCCCGTTGTTTTCGCCACGGACTCGAACACAGCAACAGCACCTGTGTAGCTGTGGATGCCTTGGCAACCCACTGTATGAACGGTAATACCCATCTCTCGGCAACCCTCGGCCTGCGTGTACCAGTGGCGACCGCAAGGACATCCGTCTGGAAAACCATCGCCGGAAGGCTCCACTCCGTGTGGAGGCGCATCGCCCACCATCACGACTAAACGGGCGGCATCCGGGTGCCAATCTAAGCAGAGCAACTCGTGCAGGCCGTCCGTGACCGCCTCAGGGCCATCCCCACCGCCGTCAGCGTGCATCCGCGCGACACCTTGAGAGATCTCTTCGACATTCTCCGTCAGTGGAACCACTCGAGTCACAAAACTTCTATCTTGAGGGGGATGGTCTCGATAGGTCACGAGGCCGAGCCGCAATTCTTGACACAACGGCGACTGTTTCAACGCTCGAATAAGGTTTAACAGGTGTCGCTGCACTTGACCAATGTAGGATCCCATGCTTCCGGTCTCATCAATCAAAAAGACCAGATCCAAACGGCCCTTCACCAATTCCCTAGCCCGAGCCAACTCGTCTGGTGAGTACGTCACCCGGGGCGGCAGGTGCGGCGGACTCTGGGAAACCTGTTGCTGACCGCTGAAATGCCTTCGCGAGACACCCGGCTTTCTAGCCAGGAGTGGCGGCGTAGCCTTCTTAAGGAGTGGCGTGGAAAGGAATGGACGAGCATCGCCGGCCTTGGGAGCCAGGCCGGGCCGCTTCATAGCCCCGTAGCTTGGCCGAGACCTCCCAAGACTGGGCTTGGCTTCTGCTGGAGAATCGAAGAGATCCGGGGGAAAGGACTCCAGAGGTACAGGTATGTCTTCATCTGGTGGCGGAGAACCCGAGGGCGAGGCGCATTCCACACCGAAAAGGTCGTCAAAGTCTGAAGTCGGTTCGCACGCAAGTTCCGCTTCGGTACCACCAAGCCAACCCTCGTCGTCGTTTTCCGCCTCCCCGGCGATGTCAAACAGAGCCCCAGAGGCCTCTGAATCGCCCCCGCTTCCAAAAGGATCCTCCTCGAAATGGCCATCCCCGGCGTCGTCGAACAGGGCCTCGGAACTCGAAAGCATGAGGTCCGAATCCGATACGGGTTCCACAGCGAACTCGCTCATCTTCCCAAAGTCAGGTTCCGAGCACGGTACGGGAGGGGACGACCTCCCAAGCACGGGTTTGGACCGACTAGAGAGGGATCCCCTCATGGGAGCTGAGGCCGGCCCACCAAACATTGTCGATCTCTTCGTCTCGACAGGCTCGCGTTCAAACGTCTGCGGTTCCGCCAGTTCCACCTCGACTTGACGCCTCGGGGTGGCGGCATCCACCGAGCGCTCGCTGTCTTCTGCCACCAAAGCCGTGTATGGGCTCATCAGTTGATGCTTGAGAGCTAGCCCCAACACCTCAAGTCGCACCTCGCTCAACTGCTCCGGCCGACGGGTCAGTTGATCGAGGAGATCGTCGATGCGCTGCCGAGCCCAAATCCTTTCGAGACCGATCTTCTTATCCGTCGTCGATTCGGGCATGTCTACCGTCAACTCTTGACGAAAAGGCAACCCATTGGGTGTCTTCGCCGTGACTATCAGGCGCGCGGGGCCGTTTCCAACGAACCGACCCGTCACCCGGATCGACTGACCCGAGAAAAGGTCCAGCGCACCTCTAGGATAGATCTCCATGCCCGCGCCATCAGCCCAGGTGATCGAAAGATCAGACAGGACCGGTCCAGCTTCGGCGACCCGACGAGAAAAGCGGGTCAAAACAGCGGGCTCATTACCCGCCGCCACATCAAAGGCTCCGCGACCGTGCAGGGCCATTTTGTCGATCAAGTAGCGGTTGACCGACGGCCCCAGACCGAGGACATAGAGTCTCGCCCCGGCCAACCACTTTGGCAACTCGCGCAACAGGCGTCCCTCGTTGCCGATGGCGCCATCCGTAATCAGCACAACCACGCGAGTGCGATCCCGCCGCAAACCTTGGGCGGCGGCGCGCAGGGCCGTTTCGATTTCGGTTCCCCCGTGCGGGCGTAGATCGGACAAAAAGTCTGATGCCCTTTGTTGATAGGCTCCATTACAGGGCAGCCACTCCTCGGACATTGGCTTCAGTTGGTGGTGAAATTTGATGATACGAAAAGCGTCGTTCTCTCCCATCCGACTCAGACTCTGCAAGATCACCTGAGGGACAGCCTCGAGAGATTTCATAGACCCGGACAGGTCGAGCAAGAACACCACGTCTTTTCCGCTGTCTTTGGGCTTAGCTGTGAGAGCCTCGATAGGATGAAAGACACCGCAGTAGTCGCAACTCCAAGCCATTCCGAAACCTTGCAGTTCCTCGATCGCTTCACGACGCTCTAGGTGAGCGCCGCAATTGCCGCAGTGAATCCCTTTGCCCGCCGCGGACGCTTCTGGCGCTCGTTCGGTGGGCACTTTGGGGGCC
This sequence comes from Candidatus Xenobia bacterium, assembly GCA_037968995.1. Lineage (GTDB taxonomy): Bacteria > Vulcanimicrobiota > Xenobia > Xenobiales > JADMJV01 > JAEXNA01. The sequence continues at coordinate 2,547 of JBBKWP010000337.1, read as the reverse complement.
GGTAGACGGACACAGAACGTTCCGGGCTTGTACTCGTCACGTTCGAACCAGACCTCAGGACGCAAGCCCGCGCTGGGAGAGCGCCAAGTCATCACAAAGTCACGATTGGGAACCGTCTTGGGATCGTCCAATTGGATCTCGTATCCCGCGGTACTTTGGCTCACCTGAATCGGGTGTGACGTCGATTGGGGAGCCTCTAAGCCAGGCACGCCCTCGATCGCGATAGTCAAGGAGATCGGGCTGATGCGATCTTTGCGTCGCGCCCGAGGCGGCCGGATGCGATGTCCGTCGGCAACCTCCGTGGTAGCCGACGAGGTTTCGCCCGTGGGGGCACCACTATGATAGCGATCACTTGCCAGCATAGGAAACACGAACCGCCATTCCCCATCGTCGAAGGCGACGAGTTCTTGATACTCAAGAACCACTTCGATACCGCATTGCGGCGCGATGTTGGCCACTGAGAGCGTGAAAAGATTAGGCCGCTCTTGCTCTAGCAAAGTCGCGGCGCGACCTTGCGAACGCGCCGCGGCATACGCCCTCCGGGCCTCTTCCTTCTCTTTTACGACTCCCTTGACTACACGGTCGCCAAGACGAAACTCCATCGCGAACACAGACGCTTGATGGGGAAGTGGGAAGAGGTAAGTCGCTTCCAGAGCGTCCGAACTCGGATTACGAAACTTCTGGCGCACCTTCACCGTGGCCAGCGGCCCGTGAATCTTGGCCTCGACCTTTGTCCATTCCAGGGGCAGCAGTCGTCCGTCAGCGGTTTCCAGGGTACCCTCGGTCACTCGAGGCTCAGTGGTCAACATTTGCTTCAAGTTCGATGCAAAAAGCGTGCATCCTTTCCAGGTAACTATGCGGCTAGGAGGTCATCCGTCTCACCACAATACGCCCCACGACCGGGGAATAGAAAATCTGTAATCCAAAGGATGCACCGTCCTTGGTTCCTTGAGTCTTTAGAATATACTTCTGGTCGGAATACTCCATCTCCAGAGGGGACTTCGCGTGCATTCCCAACCGCGCCAGCAATTTTCGGGCAGAGTTGTACTCTTTGTCCGGTTGACGAAAGTAGTAGGCGTCAAGAAAAGCCTCGGTGAAATCGTTCTCGTCAATCTTTTCCAGGGACAACTTCAGGGGCTTACGGTCCTTGAAAAACTGACTTTTGTAGCGCCCTCCCGACTTCTTCACCTCAAGGTCGAGCAACGTCTGACCAGCGGCCAGAACGGCGGGCAATTTTAGGGCTGTCAAGGGGAAGAAAAGTCGGCTTAATCGGTCTCGCTGGCTGCTCATTTTTTATTGTCCCACTTTTCGAGTCGGCGCTTCCCGGCAACTCTTCGATAACTTGCCTCTACGAGTTCGTAGACTTCCTCCCAGGTGGTGTTTGCCTGGCCCAGAGTCACCCAGCCATTGTGACCCATGTACGGGGTACGTTGAAAACGTTCATCTTCCAGCAATTCCGCTTGTTCCATCAATCCCAAATTGACCGAGAACTGAGGCTCTTTTTCCTTACCTAGGCCGACGACCACGAACGGTTTCTTGAGGACACGAAAAGCAGGGTGATGAACCATGGTGTACTCCTGCGCATCCGGAAGTGTGGCGCAGAACTGGCGCAGCTTTGAGAGAAGTTCCTGGGCGGAGTCGAAATTCTTCACCTATCCTAACCCTCCGCGGCGACGGTGAACTTGTACTTTTCACCAATTCTTAGGACATCATCGACTAGAGCCAGCAAGTCGGATTGTCGGGTGCGGTGGTTCACCAAGCAGACGCGGATAGCGTATTCACCATCCAAGGTTGTTCCCGAAGGCACAGCGAGTCCAGACTCCTGAAGTTCCCCCAAAATCCCCCGGTTATCTGCATCTCGATAGCGAAAACAGACAACGTTGAGGTTCACGGGAGCGGCGATCTCTAGCTCTGGTCGCTCCTCGATCCGTTCGGAAAGAAATTTGGCTTGTGCCACGTTCTGCTCTATCAAGCGTGCGAACGTTTCGACGCCGTGGGCTCGCAAGCACATCCAGACTTTGAGAGCCTTAAAATTCCGGGTCAACTCTATGCCCATCTGGGCAAAAGGGAGGCCGCCGGCGATCACCCCACGCGCTTCCGGATCGATGTAAGACCCTTCCAGCGCGAACGAGCGTTTTTGAGCCTCAGCGTCACGGACCAGCACGCAAGCACATTCAAAAGGGAGATACATCCATTTATGGAGATCAAATCCCAGACTATGAGCCCTCTCCAACCCTCGCACCTTGTCGCTCAAAGAGGGAGACAGCTTCAAAAGCGCACCAAAGGCGCCATCGACGTGAAACCAGAGGTTTTGCTCTTGGCAGAGGTCGGCTATCCCGTTGAGGTCGTCGATCGCACCGATATTCACGGTGCCGGCGGTCCCCACCACACAGATCGGACTCCAACCTTCGTTTCGGTCTTTTGCGATCCGTTCTCGAAGTTCGTCGATTCTCACCCGCCCCATAGAATCCACGGAGACAGGCCGAAACGCACCGGTCCCCAGTCCTAGCACTCTCAACGCTTTGGTGACCCACGCGTGGGTTTCCG
>JBBKWP010000336.1:0-2697 GCA_037968995.1 Candidatus Xenobia bacterium | reverse complement strand
CACCTATCGTAAAGTGCAGATCACAGTTCGTTGGCCTCAAGGTTCATTCAGAATCGTTTCTCTGGTGGCGGATCCGACCCGACGACTGCGTGCCGTAGACCCAGTTGTTGTGGAAGGGGCCGGCGGAACGGTGCCCCCCAGCGGGAATGTTTCATTCACGGTCAAGGCCTTCGACACCACGGGCCGACAGATTCCAGACCTCATGGTTCATTGGTATGTCAAGCCCATCGACGGAACTGGAAAAGTGAGTAGTGACATCGAGGGTATTTCCGCAACGTTCGTCAACGTTTCCGAGAACTGGGACAGAACTCCTCACTACACCGGAGGTCGCTGTCGTGTCACCGCGCGCGTTCGCTATCGAGGTCAAGAAGCTTGGGGAGAGTCAGCCATCTTGGTGCTACAAAAGTGAGACGGTTGGGACGGAAATCAGGACTTTCGCTGTTAGAGGTTTTGGTGACCCTGCTCTTGCTGGCGATGGCGTTCGCCATGACGGGAAGCCTGGTGCGAAACTTTTCAAATGCCAGCGCTCAACTCGAGGGAAAAGAAGGCACCCAGCAGGGCAGCCTGGTCTTGTTGAGCGTGGCGGCGGAACTGGAAGAGGCATTTGAGGTGGTCTCTCCGGCCCCCGACAGCACCACGCCGGTGACTGAGATTCTGCTCAAAAAGTACGCCCCAACGCCGGAGCGGCTGGAGGTCGCCACGATCCGGAGTAGTTGGCCACCGGACTATGTCATTCAAGTGCGTTATCGCCAGATCGGCGAAGATCTTGTGCGAGAGGCGAACTATACGGACGGGACTCGACGCCTCTCCAAACTGGCTGGGCGAATCAGCGGATTCTCCGCCAAACGTCTCGGCAAACAAACCCTTGAGGTTCGCGTTACCTTTCGTGAATCCAAGAAGCTCGAAACGACGGCGGTGTTCGCCCACCGGTGGGGGGACTGAGCGTGAATTCTAAAGGCTCGACTGTGATCATGGTCCTTCTGGTCCTCGTCATCTTGTTGATTTTGGGCATGGCCTTTCTCACCCAGCAGACACATCTGCGGGGCGCGGCCCGCTTGGCCCAATCCTCGGTGGCTGCCAGAGCCATAGCCGAGGCGGGGCTAGAGGATGCCAGGGGGAAGCTTGAAAAGGACGTGGACTTTCCCCCGCCGTCCGATCCCACTCAACAGATTTTTACCTTTTCCGAGATCCTGACCGACCACGACAACGACCCGGTCGGTCAATACACTGTGACCATCGACCACAGCAAGACAGAGAGAAATAAGGTCATCACCGTCACGTCGGTGGGAAGCCTAGCGGATGACCCGCGCATCCAACGGACGCTGTACGGCGAGATCGACATATCCGGCGACATCCTCACCAACCCGAAGTTCTTCCGATTCGTCCATTTCGAAGATCGAGGCGGACTCTGACCCGTGAGCCACCGAGCGACCCGCACCTAGGAGCTAAGAACATGATTCAAACCAAGCAAATTAGCAAACGAGTCACCGCTTTCACCCTGATCGAGATCATGGTGACGATTTCGTTGCTGGGCATTGTGCTTCTGACGGCGGTTCCCAACCTGAGGAGCTCTACTACCTCGACCCACGGAGCGGCACTGGCTCTGTCGGCGGCCTTCACTGAAGCGCGCCAAGAGGCCATCGCCCAGCAGATGCCGGTGGCCGTCGTCATTCCCAGCGCCGGGGGCTCTCAGGGTCAAGCCGATTCCTACTATATCGCCTCCGGCGATATTCCCAGAGTGACCAAAGTGCGTCGTTTGGGCGACGAACAGGCCGGCGTGCGCTTTATGGTGGGGCATTGGCCTCTAGATACCAGCAAGCTTAAGGATCCCACTTTGCTCACCACCATCGCTCCCCCGGCCGGCACGAAATGGGAGAATGAATTTCAGCTCAAGCGTTGGGCCCTCCCTAACCCCAAAGACTTCGCCTTTATCTTCACCCCCAAGGGCGACCTCATCGGCAACGATCTCCCTCACTTTGACAGCGCCTATCATGTGGTTGTCTCCAAGGGTGGCAGTTCGGTTCCGGCGACCGCACCCGGTACGGGCCTCTTGGACAGGCCGCCCAGCCTATTTTCGCCCACCGAGGTGGGTTCTGCTTACACCGTAAACGTCGACATTTCTGGAGCGGTTTGGATCACCCCTGGAGTGACCGGTGCGACATCCGCCGTGGTCCAAAAGGACGTGGCTTCCGTCACGCCCGCGCCGGAACCGCCCGCCATCGATCCCGCGCCCAGTGAAAACCCAGTTGTTACTGAGGTGGCGCTGCTGCCAGCCCCTGAGACCCTCAATCTTCCCCCCGGCGTTGACATGTTGCTCGCCCCAGATCGCTATATGACCATAACCGTTAGGGCCAAGAGTCCCGCCAAGGTCCCGCTTTTTTGTCAGTGGACTTCCGAAGGAGGCGGACTTTCATCGGCGGACCCCGTGCGCATGGTCTATCTACCTGAAAGCGGTGAGTGGGAGGGGTTGTGGCAATGGCAACCGCCAGTCGGCGCCACACCCGGACAGCGCTTCAAGCTTAAAGGGAGAGTGGAGGACTCAAGGGGAAATGAGGTCTCGATACGCCTGCTGTCTTCGGTTGACGATCCGGTGATTCAAATCGGGGATGATTCCTCGCGATTCGCTTTCCGATCGGACCGCGACGGAAATGGTGAAGTTTATGTCATGAACGTGGATGGTACAGGGCAGACGAATAT
>JBBKWP010000335.1:0-6519 GCA_037968995.1 Candidatus Xenobia bacterium | reverse complement strand
GTCAAGAACTCCTAGTCCCTCGCCTTCCAATCGGTCGAGCAGCGCTTCTTCCCAGATCTCGTAACCCGTCCAGCCAGTCGAGATATCTCCCCATATCCGAAACGGCCCGAAGAGAGTTTCAGTAAGGTTGGCCGACTCTACCAGCCTCTCCAACTCGGGAAGTTGCTCAGACAGCAGTCGACCCTCTCCTCGCCGAACTGATGGACAGAAATAGGACAACTCAACGACCGTTCCGCGTGGCGTCGGAACCAAAACATAGGGAAAGATCTGGCAAGACAACGGCTTACTCTTCTCTCCCAACTCTGCATGCAGCGCGCAACTGGAGCCTTTTAAGAAAACGCAGCCGCCGGAGTCACTTCGGGCCAGCGCCAGTCCGCCACAGGTCCCCTCCACAAAGGGCTGTTGACCCGTCGAGAGGACCAGGCGAAGGGCGGGGCCGGTCTCGCGAAGACGTTGAGCCGTCTCGGACTCCACAGCGATGTTCCAATCGCCCCGACAGCATTTCCCGCAGCCTCCACAACTGAAGCGATCTTCTGGTTCGAATATCAGGTTCATAGAAATAAACTCGTTCTCATCATCACCCCCCCAGGTACCTTCGGGGACGATCAAAACCGGCTCCTAGCGGCCCTCTTCGATCATGAGTTCTAACCGCTCTAACAACTCCCGTCGCTGATCAGACGGCATCACCAAGCCGAACATTTCGTTGTACCAGAGGCCGTCGATCGCCGAACGGATCAGTCCCGCGGTCACAGGGTCCAACCCACTGGATTCCGCCTTCTCACGCCAAACCTGGAAACGCTCCTGAGCGATGGACAATAGCTCGGGCTCTAAGGCCAGCAGGGCGAACAGAGCGTTGGTTTCTCTCAACTGTGCGGCACGCTTCTTAGGGAAACTGGCTCGTATATAGGCGAGCAGCCAGGTTCTGGCCCCTTTTTTGAGTTCACGCTCTACCGCGCGATCAAATTCGTCCAAGAAGCTGTGAACCAGACCCTCTAGCAGTTGCCGTTTGGACCCGAAATGGTAAAGCACGCCACCTTTACTCACACCGGCGCGTTCCGCCACGGAGTCCAAGGTCAGTTGCGCACCGCCCTCTTGAATCGCGATCTCACGACCCATTTCTAAGAGTTTGGCCTTTGTTTCTTCTGCTTTGCCCACGGGATTGCGGCGACCCTTCGTGACCTGAACGCCAGTTCATTCAAAGGATTTCATCGACTCAATTCGAGCCTTCAGTGGGGCGCGCTGCGAACCAAAATGGAGCCAAAGACGATGAAGGCCGCTCCCATCAGTTGTTGGTTATGCACCGATTCGTGAAAGATCAGGCGGCCTGCCAAGAGCGTTCCGGCGATACCGAGGCCCGCCCACAAAGAATAGGCGACAGACAGCGGCACGACTTTGATCGCTTTGGATAAAAAGAACAAAGAGATGGAAAAAAGCATTAGCGAAATCACGCTGTACTTCGGAATCTCAAAGCCCTCGCTGAGCCGCAAAAAAGTGCTCGCTAAAATCTCGCTCACAATGGCGCCCATCAGAAACAGATAAGAACTCATTCAACTCCCCAACCAATCCCAAACTGACCGTCTGGACGGTTTGTTTTCCAGAAGGTTTTTCTCCTTCTTAGGGGAGGAAATTGTAGGGTTGTTGACCGACCAACCGAATACTTTCACACCCTTGACAGAACAACCCCTAATAAACATTTGGCAAACGGAGTTTCAGGTCAGCAGCTTCTTGGTCGACGCCAATCGCCGACTCGGCCTATACGGGCTGCTCAGCCTGATGCAAGAGTCCGCCTGGTCCCACGCCTCACATCTAGGATTCGGCTATGCGCGAACCCGAGAATCCGGAGGCTCTTGGGTGGTGGCTAGGCAGCGAGTGGAAATGGAACGTTGGCCTCGCTGGGAAGAAGCCGTCACTGTGCGCACCTGGCTCCGTCCTCCTGGAGCCGTCTTAGTGACCAGAGACTTCGAATTCTTGGTCGCTGACCAGTCCGTGGGATACGCCTCAGCCCATTGGCTCACCATCGATCACCGGAGCCGCAAACCAACAAGAATTCCCTTCCCAGACAATCCAGCCTTGTTCCGGCAGGAGGAGCACCTGACTTTCGACCCTTTCAAAATCGAAATTCTGGAAACCCTCCGGTCGCTTACAGAATTCGAGGTCCGGCACAGCGACTTGGACATGAATGGACATGTGAATAACGTACGGTTTTCTCAGTGGGTTCTCGACACACTCCCTCCGACGGCCCATTCTATCTACTCTCTCCAGAGCTACCAGGTGAACTTCTTGAACGAAGCGCGACCCGGCGACATCATCGAGATCCTAGGGCCGGATCTCTCTTCGGCGCGTCCGGGGGTAGAGATCCCTTTTCAAGGGCGGCGCAAGACGGATGGTCGCATAATTTTCGTCACTCGGATGAAAGCTCGAGCGGTCAAATCGGAACCGAATTAGAACGTCGCACCGATCAGCTCTTCAGATCCAATTGGACCTGACCAAAGTTTTCTGTTAAACTCTTGGGAGCGAACTGCCACCCTATGAGGACACAACGTCCTCGCACCGGCCCCGTCTCGATATACCCCCCTTTCAAATTTTGAACAGCACGGCTATGTCTTCATGCAGGGACGGAGTCTGTGGGTGACAGAGTTTGAAGGAGAAAATATGTTTCAGTTAGCAGAGTATCTTTGGGTGGATGGTACCAAGCCCACCCAGCAGAATCGTTCGAAAGCCCGCGTCATCGAGTTTGACGAGGGCCACTCCCCCACCATAGAGGACTTCCCGCAATGGAGCTTCGACGGGTCTAGCACACGTCAGGCTGAAGGTCGAGATTCGGACTGCATGCTCATCCCTGTCAGTTTCGTGAAAGACCCCCTTCGAGGAGACGGTAACTACCTGGTACTTTGCGAAGTGATGATGCCCAACGGCGATCCTCACCCCACTAACATGCGTGCCAAGTTGCGTGAGGTGCTCGACGCCGGCGGCGCCGAGCACGATCCTTGGATCGGATTTGAGCAAGAATACACCATGTATCGTGGAGAGCGGCCCCTGGGCTGGCCTGAGACGGGATTCCCCGCACCTCAGGGTCCCTACTATTGCGGCGTAGGAGCAGGCACCGTGTCCGGACGTGAACTCGTCGAGAAACACACCCGCGCTTGCATCGATGCCGGAATCATGATCTACGGTGTGAACGCTGAAGTTATGCTGGCCCAATGGGAGTACCAGATCGGCTATCGCGGCAGTAAGTCCGAAAGCGCCGACGTGCTTCACGTGAGCGATCATTTGGTCTTCGCCCGCTGGCTCATTGAGCGCATCGGAGAGGAACTCGACATCTCCATCTCGTTAGCCCCCAAACCCGTTCAAGGCGACTGGAACGGAGCCGGAAATCACGCCAATTTCTCAACCACCGGAATGAGAGATCCCAAAACCGGGCAGGGCATCATCGACGGCGCCATCGAGTCGTTGCGCAAAAAGCACATGCAACACGTTAACCACTACGGCGCGGGTCTTGCGACTCGTCTGACCGGTGAACATGAAACTTGCCACATCACCGAATTCAAATCGGGGCGAAGCGACCGCGGCGCCTCCATTCGTATTCCCGCCCAAGTGGCCATTGACGGCTACGGCTACATCGAAGACCGTCGTCCCGCCGCCAACTGTGATCCCTATTTGGTCTCCGCGCTGCTGGTGAACACCATCTGCGGCATCGGCGTCAGAATTGGCGAACCAGAGCACGAGAAGGTCCTCGTCCTTAGCTAAGAATCTGGCCTTCAGAAGGTCTCTGATTCAACAAGAAAGCCCCCTTCGAACAGTGTTCAAAGGGGGCTTTCTCTTTGTAAGGTCGAGCAGGCTAGGGGTGTCTTTTGAGTTCTATAAAGGTGTTAAAGTAGGGCGCGCTTTCGACGCTGCCGCGTGGCACTGTGGGGCGGTAAGTTGCGTCCAGTCCATCCATCGAGACGTCTCGATCAAATTCGATGATACCGCCCAGCGCTTGGAAGTTGATGAACCGGTCGAGCATTTTCTTAACGGCTGCAACATCGGCCTCAGCCACTCCACCCACCGCGAGGTCCGGACGGCCAAACTTTCGTAGACCTTTTGTGTGAACCCAAAAGCTTCCGGTACTCTCCGGCTGGGCCAAAGTGACAACGTGATCAAACGGATTGAAGATCGCACCTTCGGAGATCAAGGTCAGCCAGTCATGACCACTCCACCAGGTCATCGTCAGCGCATCGAACACCGCGCTCGCTCCATGTTCGACCAACGACGCCATCACATCGATGGTCTCTCGGAGATAATCCAAGCTTTCGTGTCGCTCCACCGTTCCGTGCATGACCACGGCGAGTGGTGACGCCTCAACTTTACCGGCCAACTCTGGTCGTTCGGCGCAGAGTTTTTCCCACGCCTCACCTGAGCGAAAATGCGCAGCATCCATCGACGCTATCTCGAAGCCCTCCGGAAAAGGGATTCCTTCATCAAGTTGGTCAACGGCCCCCTGATCGCAAAAGGCAGCGAAGTAGAGGTGCGGTTTCTGGCCAAACGGCACCCTGTGATGGAGAGTCCAGACAGCCATGGGTTACGCCACAATTCCAAATTGGAGATGGAGTGTAACCCCTAGCTGCGTGATGCCTTCTATACAACCATCGATCACCTCGGCGATCAAGACTGCCCGCTGATCGTCAGGCTGTGTTTTCGTCACTTGCTTTACCATGTCTTCGGCTTTCAACAACGCCTCCTCGAGCGCCTCGAACAGGTCCCAATTTTTGAAGATCACCAAAGTTTACATTTGCCGCGAGCATTCGGTGATCCATCGGAGATCCATCGTAGGCCTCCGTAAGATACTTGGGCTAAGATACCAACACAAGAAAGGCGACAAAGAATCATGAATTTCAACTACAAAAACACGAGTGCATACCGAGTAAGAGACGTCTCCGTTTCATTCCAGGCGACCTCGCCCAAAAGCAAAAAAGAAACGAGCTGCCCTTGCTCTTGTACGTCTGAGCCGAAAGACACTTTCAGCGGCGTCAGCCCTGGAGGGCATGACGAATGGGGAAACAGCTACGAGGTTTTGAAGAAGTGGCACGACAGTGATGTTGCCGCGGGGCGAGACCCGAACGCTACAGGATGGGACAGCTACTAAAACTACAGTTCGACCGAGAAATGAACTCAACCCAAGAATGCGCTACGCCACAATTCCAAGATTGAGATCGGGCAGCAGTGCGTTAAGTTCTAGCGAGCTTGAGACCAAGTCCGACCAGCCTTCATTGAGGTCTTGAATCCGGCGTGTTTCCTCTACTACCCGCATCTGAGCGATGCCCTCCAAGCAACCATCGATCACTTCAGCGATGATGGCCGCCCGCTGATCGTCAGGCTGCCCTTTTGTCACTAACTCCACCATATCCTCGGCTTTCAACAATGCCTCCTCCACCGGATCGAGAGCCTCGAAGAGATCCTCAATTCCAGCTTGACCGCTCAAAATTCCACTATACATCTCAAAAATCAGGTGGTAGGCCTCCGGGAGCCGCGGCTTCCCGGATGGGACCTCTGTCCCGGTAAGATCGGGATAGAAGCAGTCGATCTCACAGGTCGCGCATTGTAGACTCTTTCCCGGCATCCCGCAGTGGAAGCAGATCAGCGCCCCACAGGAGTAAAGCTCTGCCAGTTCCTCCGTACTTGCCTGTAGCGACTCCGCCGCGCTCTCCAAGCCGTCTAGGGCCGCTGACATCCGTTGCCGTTCAAAGGTGCCAAAGACCTCTAAGGCCGCAACGAGAGATTCCTCGACACGACGGTAGGCCTCAAAATTCTCATCCAAGAGAGCGAGTAGCTCTTCATCGTAGCCTTCGCTGAGCTCATCGTAGTCCCTCAGGCGAGCTTCGTGGGCAGCCTTGACTTGCCGTTGCAGGTTCGCTATATGAAGTCCCACGTCTTGAGGCTTTCCCTGTTCGATTCGATTTCGAGCAAATTCTATCAGACCAAACAGACGGGTAGGGTCCGGCCCCTCGGCGTCAGACCCCGCGAGCGTCCCCTGGAAGGATTCATAAAACGTCACGTTCGCACCATCGCAGCGCTTTCGACGAAATCAAAAGCCGCCCCTCGTGAGTGAGAGGCGGCCGGGTCGTGTGCCGTGGGAATCAGAGCCTATAGGTTTAAAAGAAGTTGGGTGTCTGGAACATCGTGTTTTGGGGCATCTGGCAGTCGAGTCCCATGTCGTTGCCCATGGAACCGAAGCCCATGTCACCACCGATGAATCCGCCTAGAATGAGCATCATCGAACTTTGCTGACCACCGGGTGCCAAAGGAGGGCAGCAAGCCGGAGAAGGGGGAGCGCAAGCCGGGATAGCGGGAGAACAGGGTTGATGAATTGGGGGAGTGCTGGGAGCAGCGTGATGCCCTTCTGCCTTGCCGTGCTTCTCTTTCTTTTGGCCCTTACTCTTTTTGTCGCACTTGCCGCCTTTGCCACTTTTATGGCCTTGGCTCTTGTCTTTGCGATGGGACTTCTTGCTCTTCTTCTTTTTGCGACCACCGGACGCGGGT
>JBBKWP010000334.1:0-13237 GCA_037968995.1 Candidatus Xenobia bacterium | reverse complement strand
ATCGAGGAGAACCCGTGCCCTGTCCAGGTTCGGCTGAGCAATCACCGCGCACCGTAGGGGGCCCAAAACCAAGGCGGCCAGAATGAGAGTCGAGAGAAGTCTTGGCGGGCAGCGAAACACTAGGATCGAGCTACGACGACAGCGTCAATGTTCCCGTGACGTCGTGGTCCCTACCTAGCCTCCGGACTTCGCTCGTATTCTCTCTTCCTGCTCTCGAACTTCGGGAGTCGCGGCGTCCCCGAAATCCTCAATCTCAAAGCAAGGTCGGATCTCAATGAACGAGTCTTCCGTCATGGGATTGGGGCAACGTTTCACCCACTCGATGGCTTCGTCCATATCCTTGACTTGCCAGATCCAGAAACCGGCGACCAGTTCCTCGGTGTTCTCAAAAGGGCCCTGGACCACCGTGCGTTCCTTGCCGGAGAAACGAACTCGAGCGCCTTTCCCGCTGGGTTGCAGACCCTCACCGGCCTGCATGATACCCGCCTCCACAAGTTGTTCGTTGAAGTCGCCCATCGCTTTTAGCATTTTTTCGGAGGGCATTTCGCCTCTCTCTGAGGATGCGGTGGCCTTCACAAATACGATGACTTTCATGGTTTGATTTCTCCTATTCTTCGTTGTCTTTCATAAAGTGGTCGTTCCTGAAACGTTGGGATCGACAGGAGCATACGCTATTTCTTAAACCGAGTGACTTCAACGATTTCCAAACGAGTAGAAAACTTCTTCGCCAAACGGTTCGCCAAAGCTTCCCAGTCCCCTAACGACTGGGAAAAGAGACTGAATCGTCCGTCCTCGGCCACGACTTCCAACGACCCGTCACAGAGGTTTCCAGACGTCCTCAGACCCTTCGTGTAAAGCAGGTGCTTGATGTCGTCAAAACCGAACCACCTCTCGGGTTCGCAGAACGGGTCGTGAAGTGCGATTTTCTGAACTTCAGACCGCTCGAAATCCACGATAAGGCGGTCATCAACGAAAGGCTGAGCTTTCTTCACCAAAGCTCCAACCACCAGTAGACAGAGTCCTGTGAGATAGAGTCCGATGAGTAGGATGCCGCCGACGTCAGTCGGGTCATCGCCCTTAAAGGAATCCAAGATTCTGGCCGTGGAAGCCGCCAAGACCGGGCTGAGAAACATAAGACAGCCTCCGACCCAGAACGGTAACTGCTGCCACCGAAGACGAGATTCCAAACGGCTTGTATAGTCACACATCAAGGCGGAATGGTCTTGACCGAGGCGATGTTCCCACAAACCCGCTGTTCTGCCCGACTGAGGGAACTCTCTGTACTTGGGATTGGCCGCTGGAGGGTCCCGGAAAAGCCGACTCCAGACTTTTACGAGTGCGAAGGCCTGAGCAGCGAAGAAGACGGACACGGCCCAGCCCACCCAGCGAAAGTCGTCATCGAAGTAAAACTGATAATACCCCTCGCCCGGCTCGCCGAGCACCCATTCGCCCAGGTTCAGGGCGGTACCAATCGGCCAGGCCACACCAAACAAGAGATACAGGGCGCCGAACGGTAAGAGAAACACGAGAATGCAGGCAAGCCCACAACCGTTGCTCTCGGATTTCTGACTCACTGGTGACCTCCTCCGGATTGACGACCTTTGACTTTTAGACCACTGGTCCCCCGCTCCTTCCAGCCTCTTGGTCTCACGATGATCACGAATTGGATCGACCGGCGGTCATAAGCTGTCGGGTCGGCCTTCAAATCTAAAGATGGCCAAAGTAGCCTTGCTGAGCCCAATCGCTTTCAACGTAGGCGAGGACAATGGTCATTAGGATGCCCCCAACGACCCACCCGATGGGTGCCAACACCGGTTTGCCTCTCCACAGGGCGAGGAGCAACCGAACAGCACCAACGATGGCCGCTAAGATGCTTGCCAGGATCCCCAAGAGAAAGGCCAAGAAGACACCCCCCGGGCCCGTCGTGGCTGCCATCATCAACACCACGGCGAAACCTACAATACCGGCGATAGCGGCCCAATTTGGAGGAGGCGTCTCCGGTTGGGAAGGGTTTACCAACTCTGGGGGTTCCATTGCGTACATTTCCACGCATGCCACCGCCCCCCTTTTGCGACTCCAAAGGCGACGCCTCTGGCGCAGGCCGCCATTGGGAGCAGCTTGGCGTCAATATTCCCGTGGTGGAACCTTTGGAGATTGGTGACATCCGTCACCGCGCTCCCCTGCTTTGAGGAGCTAAATTGTGGATATGAACTTCACCATTGAAAATAAGCCAACATATCCCACCGCCCCCGCTCGCGTTTCAAAGCCCGCCACTCCCGTCTCGGCAAAGTCGCTCGGGAACAAGCCCGGCGGCCAGGCCACGGACACTTACACTCCCGGAGCTTCTGGTCTGCAGACCGATGTGCTGGCCTTGCGGAGCTACGCTTCGCAGCAAGGAGCCAGACCCAACCAAGGACTGCCGAACGTATGGCATCACTCCGTCAACAGCCAGGGACAGTCGAGCTACAACAACACCAGCGCGGACAGTGATCCCGCTTTCCGAGTGAAAGTCACCCGCCGACCCGCTAAGGCTGCCCCCCTGATGAAGCCTCAGCAACGCTCGGCTTCGGCTGCTCCCCAGACCCACGGTTCCAACCCGTCGGTTCGACCGTCCCTGGCACGACGTGCCCCCCAAAATTCCAGACTCGGTACAGCCGCCAAGACTTCCGGAAGCGCGGCTCACCTGGAGACCGGTAACGTGAGCGCCTCGGCGGCTCCAAGAAGAGCGCCTCGCTCCAAGACCGTCCAGCTGGATCTTGTGGACAAGGTATACTCGAAGGCGGCCGGAGCCCGCATGGAAAAGGCCAGCGACGAGCGAATCTGTCTTTGGTACGCCAAGGATATCTATAATGGACTGATGGACCAGAAAGAAGCAGGCAAACTGCCAGACTTCCAGCCTCGCATCTACGGCTGGGAAAAACCCGCCGACGCACAGTTTGGCGAGGCCGGAGCCAGGCTCGGAAAACAAGAGGACAAGAATTACGCTCACAACTTAGCGGTTCTAGAAGACAAAGACTGCAAAATCGTGAAGGTCCTCGATCCCTGGCAAACCGGCACGCTGTGGACTGACTCACTGACCACCTTCAACTCCGCCGAGGAGTATAAGGGGGCGCGGGGGGAGAAATGGTGGCGAGTCGGCGACCTGAGCGGAAAACTTGTTCCCTGGCCCGTCGAAGACGAACAGCACGCTCGAAAGTTTAGGTAAGAAATCCATGACTGAAGCCGACCTGATCCGCTCCCTGCGCCGCCGACTTTTCTATTCCATGTTAGGCGGTTTCGCCGCCATCTACCTCGCCCTCGGACACCTCGACTTCGTGGCCGCTTGTCCACTCGGAGCCGTTGTTGCCGCCGCGCTCTTCGTGGCGCTCTCCCCACTCAAAGGGAAGGCCCGCGGCAAAGGGGGGATGATAGCTTTTCTCACCATCGCCACCTTTCCACTCTTTCTACTGCTTTTTCAAGTGGGGCATACCGGACTCGACGAACCCGCCGCCCCCCTCATTCCGTTCCCAGTCCGCCTAGTGTTGGTCCTACTGATGCCGTGCGTCGTGGTCGCCGTGGGAGGACGCTGGCTCGCGCGAGGTGAGGCCGGGGAAGGCCCACTTAGGGACGTGTGAGAAGTGAAGCACGGACTCCAATTCTCACCCCGACCGATCATTGCTCGGAGGCCGCGAAACGTTGAGCACGCCGTCTTTTACGACGAAAGACCCATCACTCATGATGCCCCAAAAGAAGAGTAACATTCGACCGCAGGCGCGCCTCAAGCGGTGGCTCTTCGATACCCAAGAACACAAGAACACAGGTGGAAACGCCAATCCTTCGAAAAAGAAAAGCGTGCAACTTTCGCGTCCCAGAGATACTTCGGATGAGGCTTGGTCGTTCTTACTCAACCACCAAGGAAGACGTCCTTCCACGGAAAAAGTGGCAGCCGCGGTCGAACTCTCCGTTGCCGTGTTGTCTATCTCAAAGGCAGCACGCTCCTCCAGCAAGAAGCCAATGAGCGTGAAGACAATCGAAGAGCTGATTCACTTCGTGATCAATGGCCTAAACTCAGCTGAAATTCCTCACATGATCGTCGGGTCGTTCGCCAGTACATACCATGGATTGCCCCGCGCAACCCAGGACCTCGACCTGGTCTGCGAACTGGACCTCGTCTCTCTAGAATCGCTTGCGAAACTCTTCTCATCTGACGATTTCTATTTTAACAAAGCCGCTGCCGAAGAGGCGATCCGAAGAGAAGGCATGTTCAATCTCGTCCACGCTCCCAGCGGATGGAAGATCGATCTGATTTTAAGAAAGAATCGCAGGTTCAGCGTGGCGGAATTTGAACGTCGTGACCTGGTGGAAATTCTGGGCCAACCCGTTCATATCGCAACCGCCGAGGACACCATTCTGAGCAAATTGGAATGGGCCAAAGATTCACTATCAGAGCGCCAATTGAGGGATGTCGCCGAGGTACTCGACATTCAAGGAGACCGTCTCGACATGGAATACCTCCAAGACGGAATAGCTCACTTAGGTCTTGAAGCCGTTTTCCAGAAAGCCCGCGGGCCTTGGTGAGTGTCTCTTACAGACACGAAGCGTTGAGCACTCGTCCGTAGAGAATGAGCGACAAAGCTCAAGCGTCCCGGCGGGTTTCTCGGCCTCCAGCGCGAAGCGGCAGTGATGGCAGCAACCGAGTCGATCAGCGGAGAGCCAGAGGGGGACAAGGTTGCTCCGGAGGGCGCGAAGCCACCCATCAGGACTCGAGCCAAGACTTTTGTCCTTCGCTTCGCTCTGGCGCTTGTCTTCCTCCCGATCATCACGGTTGCAATCCTTAATCTCTGGTTTCTACTGGGAGCCCGAACGGGACTCGGTGATTGGACGGCGATCCAAGCTCGACTGACGGCCGGGCGAGACCCATCCTTAGAGCCAAAGCGGTTGGAGGTTTATCTGGGCCTCCTTGCGATCGCGGACGAGCCTAAGACGGCGGCAACGTTGACCTCCATAGGTAAACTCTATAGAAAATCCGGCTCCGAAAACCACGATTATAATACCAGCAAAAAAGGGCAGACAGAGCTCGCCCTTCTGCAAAGTGTCTGTCAAAAGAAATGCCTGCCCCTTTTAGAAACTCTGAATCCGAAGGGGTTCACTTTTCCTCAAAAGGCTGAAACGGGACCTGCTCGGCAGGTTCTGTATCTTATAACCTGCGCAGCCCGAACCGAAATTCTAAACCTCGCCGTGGCGGGGGATGACAGCGCCAGAGAGCGCCTCGAAATCTATCTCAAGCATCTAGGAAATTTCTCCGGAGATGAGCCGATGAATATTCTTCAGGAGAGAATCTGGTATTTAGAATACCTGGGGGCTACCGTGCGAGGACTCGTCCACACGAGCCAACTCGACCCAAAATTCTTCAAGAAGCTCGAAACGCTCTTTGGCTCTCTCCCTCCAATACCCGACGACATCATCGTCAGCGCCTCGGACCAATTCTTCGAAAGGTCCAGATTCTCTGAAATATTCTCCCACTGGATCTTTGTACCGTTTCCACTCTTTGAGGATTTTGTCTGGCGTTCCAATCTCCAGGTTTACTTGAAAGTGCGACCTCAACTGAAGGACTTTCACGACAAGGTTTCGCTCGAGAAGATGTATCAACATCACCTCGATAACACAGGCAAGTACATTGGATGGGCAACGCCTCATGCCACCATTAACGGGCACCATTTTTTTAAGAGTTTCCAGAACGAGATGGCGTCCACTCTTATCGTTCTAGAACTCGAAGATGTCTGGACCCGCACCGGACACTATCCAAAACAGCTCAGTGAGCTAGAAAGTGCTGACTTTACACTGCCGTCGGATCCGTTCAACAAGGATGGGTTTGAGTATCAAAGGGACCTTGCGCTCGATAGCTTTTCCCTGAAGAGCCTCTCCAACTGGCACGAGGAAGGTCAAATCACATATCACCAGGCCCACCAAGCTCTTAACCGCCAGGTTGCGGTGAAGCCGTCGGAGCCAAAACCCTAAGTGTTCACCCCTCCCTTGCAGTCCCCCCAGAAATGCTCTATAAACAAATTATTGATAACGAGGGGGCCGTATGAGAGAATTTCTGGATCCGTTCTTCGATTTTGTGGGAGACCACATTCTCTTGTTTGCGGGAATACCCATGGGTTTTGCCTTTCTTGTGATTCTGATCGTATTGCCCATCCAGTTCTTCTATGGTCAAGAACGCGTCGTGGCCTCACTCATACGCAAGCTAGGATTTTCGGAAAGTTCAAGCGGTCTGCAAAAACGAGACCTTCGTCTCTTTCTGCACTGGTCAAGGGTTAATAAGACGGACGTTCTCGATGTTGAGTACGTCGCGAAACTTCATGAAGCGGCCAAGGATCTGACCCTCTCTCGTGAAGGTAGCCAAAGTGGACTCGCTGCCAAAGCCGGTGCCGAAGAAATCGTTACCGACGACATCGATTTTGACGACTTCTTCTGGATTGAACGGGTTCCCAAAGGGTACCTCACACCCGCTCGACGTGCTCTCCTTTTGGACATCTTTCCCAAACTCTCACCAGACGCTCACATCTCCAAGGGTCGCTTGATCGGTAGGGTTCGTTGCGAACAGAGTCCGTTCGGCGTCAACAACGTGGTTAAAATGGTGAGAACCGCGGAACGTCTGCAGAGGGAAATCATCGATCCTGAACTGCCTCGTGCCCGAAGCGTTGGATGGGTGCGAAAGGGAAAATGCCGTCAGGCCTCCATACCGTTCTGGTTGATCGGTACCCCTCTGTTTGCCACGTCCGCTCTGCTGTTCATGAATTCTCCGACCACGGCGGTGACCGTTTTGTCCGTTCTCATATTCCTTTGCAGTCTAGCCTTCTTGAGCACCGGTTTAGCCCTGTGTTGCGGTGTAAAAGTAGCGCTCCCCCTGGCCAGGGTTTGCCAAGTGTTGACCAGTTTAGCGCTTCTTGCCGTCGCCCCGTTCGCGGTCACGCCCATCGGCGTAGTCATAGGGTTTGGCCTGGCTCTCTGGGGGATCCACGCGATCCAGCTTTACTTTCTGTCGCTCACTCGATTGAGGTTGGAATGAAGCTTAGTTTCCTAGGGAGGCATCCCACGAGTACCGTATCCGGATACGAAGTGTGCGAAGCGGCCATTGAGCAGTCTTTTTTGCTATACATCTCTAGGTAGACAATGTACACTACACGACAGGCCGTTGAGTAACCAGGACAGGTATGCTCGAAGTCGGCCGATTGCAGTGAACCCCCTCACTCATGCCTTCCTGGAAACTTTCGGACCGCTGTAAGCCACGGTCGGAATCAACTTTTGGGCCAGCATCTCTCACTCCGCGCGGACTTCCTGGTCCCGGAGTTTTTACCCAAAAGGAAATTTTATGTTCAAACGTTTTCAGCGTGGCGCCCTATACGGCGCCACTCTTACTGTTCTTATGGTCACGCTTGTTGCAGCCGGCTGTGGGAGTTCCGAAGATGTCGTCTTCACCGGACAGGGCTCCCCTGCCCGGCCAGATTCCCCGCTGACTGTCGCTATCGTAAATCCCGGCGACGGAGCGGTCAATGTCGCTCTGAACGCCGCTGTTTTCGCGACTTTCAATCAGGTGGTTGATAGAACGAGTGTGTCGTCCACCACCTTCTTAGTCACCGGGCCCAATGCGAGTCCGGTGGCCGGATCGGTGACGACGACCGGTGGAAGCGCCGTTTTCACCCCCTCGCAGCCCTTCGCTGCCAACACAAACTATACCGCCACCCTCACCACGGGACTTCGAGGCGAGAACGGGTTGGCTCTGGCTGCCCCTTTCTCTTGGTCGTTCACCACTGGGGCCACCTCCGATACCACGGCACCAACGGTGACCTTCACCGATCCAGCCAACGGCGAGTCGGGAGTGGCAACAAATCAGGGCATCGCGGTGACCTTCAGTGAAGCTCTCAACCCCACCACGCTCAACAGCCAAACGTTCGGTCTTCGTGGACCCGGCCAAGCCGTCGTGGGTGGAACCGTCAGCAACCTTGGACTGACGGCAACGTTCACACCCAACGGCGCTCTCACCGCCAACACAACCTACACCGCGACGATATCCCCCGGACCAACGGATCTGGCCGGAAATCCTCTGGCAGCACCTTACGTCTGGACCTTCACCACCGCGGCAGCGCCTGACACCACGGCGCCGACGGTGACTTTTGTGGACCCCACCAACGGAGAAACTGACGTCGCCGTGAATCAGAATATCCTAGCCAACTTCAGTGAAACCATGGAGCCCACCAGTCTAGCCTCACGGTTCACCGTGAGTGGACCCGGAAACGCCGCGGTCCCAGGTACGGTGACCTATATGGGCCTTACCGCGACCTTCAACCCTGCAAGCGATCTCGAGTCGAGTAAGCTCTATACCGCAACCGTCGCTGCCGGAGCCACGGACCTTGCCGGGAACCCTCTGGCGCAAAACTTCAGTTGGACCTTCACCACAAGTGCCGCCCCTGACACCACAGCACCGACGGTTGTGTCCACCGACCCCACCGACAACGAACAAGAAGTCGCCGTCAATCGGAGCGTAGTAGCGGGCTTCAGCGAAACCATGCAGCCTCTGACCAACACCGTGTTCACTCTGAGTGGTCCCGGTGGAAACGTCGATGGCACGGTCAACAACGCCGACCGGACAGCAACCTTCTCCCCCCTCAACGACCTGCTGCCGAGAACCACTTACACGGCCACAATCAGTACCGAAGCCAGGGACTCAGCAGGCAATCCCCTGGCGACACCGGAAATCTGGACTTTTACAACCAGTGCGGCAGTAGATTCCACCGCTCCAACAGTGGTATCCACTTCGCCGGACGACAATGCTACCAACGTGAACGTTTCGAGCGACGTCTCGGCCACCTTTAGCGAAAACATGTTGCCTTCCACCCTCAACACCGCCAGCTTTCGAGTAGCGGGCGTCGCGGGCACGGTCACCTATGACCTAGCCAGCAAAACGGCCACCTTCCATCCCACAGACAACTTGGACGTCAATACCGTCTATAACGTAACTATCACCACCGAAGCCACCGACTTAGCCGGCAATCCGCTGGCCGCCGAGGTGATTTGGAGCTTCAGAACTTCGGTGATCGATCTCGGAGCAGCCTCACCCTATGGAACGTTCGGCGGCAACGCGGGCATCACCAACCAAGGGCTCCTGACGCGCATCAACAATGGCGCAATCGGAACAACCGGCGCAGCGACATTGATCACAGGGTTCATCGACGGAACCAACGGAGACACCTACACCGTGACTCCGAGCAATGCCGGGATCGTGGAACTGGGCATCTTCACGGCCGGCGACCCTGAGGCCGCGGCGGGAGCCAACGACGCTCAGACGGCGTTCGACACCCTGCGCGACCTTACCGGGGGGATCACTTTAGCGACCACCCAGTTGGGCGGAAGAACTCTGGCTCCCGGAATCTATAAGTCCGCTACCACCTACGAAATCACGGGAAATAGCTCACTGTTCGACCTCACTCTGGACGGACAGGGAGACCCTAACGCCCTTTGGGTGTTTCAGGTCGGTTCTTCACTGACGGTAGGCGGTCCCGCGCTACCCCGAAGTGTGAACCTCATCGGCGGAGCACAAGCTAAGAACGTCTATTGGCAGGTCGGAAGTGCGGCAACCATCAACGGCGCGGGTGGCGGAAGAATGGTGGGTACCATCATCTCTTCAGCCGGGGCAACCTTCTCGACCGCCGGCAACGTGGAGATTGTGACGCTCGACGGACGGGCTATAAGCCTCAACGCCTCCGTCACTTTGGTGAACACTGTCATCAACGTCCCCTCGTTATAGTCAACCCACCGTAAAGGCCCCAAGCGAGAGTGCAAACGCCTCTCGGTTGGGGCTTTTTTCTTGTCCGTGATTGGCTTGCGACTCGCAATTAACGCTCTCTTAACGGACCGGTCCTATGTTGGGGTTATGAAGATCAATGATTGCAGAAATCTCACCACTCCGACGACCCTAGCTCAGCGCGCTCCGGCGCTGGAGGTCAATACGCCATCAGCCTATGAGCCTCTCGACAGCTTTGAGTCAAGCGAGGGTTGGCTGAGTGCTGGATTTTCTTGTGCCGGAGGGTTGGTAGCCATCGCTGGCGCGATATCCAATCAGCCGATGCTCAAAGCTGCGGGAATCCTGACCACCGCGGTCGCCACCGGTTTCACGTCTTGGCGAGTTCAGGCCTACGGCGCCATGGATTCGGCGGCAGCGGTCTCTATCGTCGGCGGCAGTGCGTTGTGCACGGCGGGCCTTTTGCTGGGTGCATCCGTTAGCCCAAATCAGGGAGCGGCATCGCTATTGATCCAGCGACTGGGACTGCGGGGACTATAGGTCCTTAATCCTAATCTCCACCACACCCACTCGGCCTTTTCCCGTACTGGCATCGAAAAGGAGCTTTTCCTCTTCCGCGACCACCTCACCGGACTTATCGGTCACTCGGAGATGGAAATATCCTGGAGGGTCTTCGCTAGTAGACAATTCGCGACGCAGTGCGAAGGTGCCGCCCGGTTGGCCAATCGCCTCCCATTCTCCCTCGATACGGGCCGGTAGTTGTGGAAAGAGAACTGACACCCGCCCAACATTCTGAAGGTCGCCTTTAAGCGTCCCGCTCACTTCCAGTGCAAGGTGGTTCTGACCGGCACTCACCCGTACGGACTGTCGTTGAAAACCGACACTCCACAGTGCAGCCAGCAAACCGAATCCGCAGAGCGAGGCGCACACCAAGCGCAGAGCGGGCAATGACGAGGTCGCCTCCTCTTGAGAGATCGGCTTTAAGCTCTCGACCACGAGCCCCTTCGCCTCCAATCCGGCCAAGGCTTGCTCGCGGCTCATCGCTTCGACGGTCCCCCGCCGATACTTCTTCTTTTCTATGACCTGAAAAGCAAATTTCATACCGTTCTCAGAGGTTCGAGATGGAGGCATAGAGCGGTAAAAAAATCGCCACAAGAATGGTCCCGACGAGTCCCCCGATGAACAGCAAAAGGATCGGCTCGATAGTGGATCCGAGGCGCTCGAGGCACGCATCGAGGTCATTGGTCAAAATGGCGCTCGCGCGTTCAAACATCTCAGGTAAACGGGCCGAAGCTTCTCCAGCCTGGACAAACTGGATGAGACGCATGTCATAGATCTCTGGTCGAAGGGCCAGAGCCTCAGAGATCTGACCGCCGTCTTGCAGGGTTTGCAGAACTCTCTCACTGTCCATCTCCAAAAGTGCGCTTCCCGACGCCTCGGCTGCCAGTTCCACCACTCGGGTCGGCACGGTTCCGGTCTGTAAGAGAGCACTGGAGGCGAACGCATAACGCGACATAGAAGCGGAACGTAGCGCGGGACCCAGCACCGGCAACGGTAGGAGAACATCCCAGAGCTTGGCTACCCCAGCGCGATTTGCGAGAAAGCGTCGGTAGTTGGTCAGCACGAGACCCAAGACACCGGCGGGGAAGAGATAGGAGAAGGGGTTCGTGGCGACGCGGGTGATCGCCATGATCACTTTGGTGAGGGTGGGGATTTTAGAGTTGGTTTGCACCAACACGTCCAGCAAGCCGGGAACCACGGTTGTAAACAAAGCAATGGTCAGAAACACCGCGGTTCCAGCCACGAAAGCGGGGTAGGTCAGGGCGCTTTTGATCTGAGCATAGACGCGATAGTCGGCCTCCATCCAAGAGGCGGCGCTTTGCAAAACTCCGGTCAAATTTCCTGTCTCCTCCCCTACTCGGATGAGTGACCGTAGCGTTGGTGGAAAAACCCGAGGAAACCGGTTGGTGGCCGCCGACAGTTGCAAACCGCCGTCGAGATGTCGGATCAGGGCCCGTAAAACCATCTCGAAATTCTCCGACTCGCAACTCTCGGCCAAGACCTCTACGGCGGGCACCAGACTCACCCCGGAATCGAGCATGATCCCAAGTTGGCGGGCAAACAACGCGACTTGAATCTTGGGAACGAACACCGTCTCTTGAGCTAGGGCTTGGGTTTGACCTCGCGGCGCTCGCTTCATCGAACTATCTTCGCGGATTGCAGGTCATCACCTCGGCTGTAGTCCGAATGTTGAAGATTTCGGTACCGGGACGAAGAGGCGCTTGCAGCCCGCCCATATCTCGACAGTTGAGAAGCCAAAGCCATCAATGCCCGCCCAAGTCCTCTAGGTTGACAAGTTTAAAGTACGTCGCATTGCTGGGATTGAGGTCGAACTCAGCGCGAAGGGTGTGGCGAGCGCGGGCGGTCACCTCCTGTCCTACCGTACCGACGCTCGTGAGCACAAGCAGATAGCCGTTCGGACGGCGAAGGCCACTGTCGATAGTCACTCGATAGCGCCCCACCGGTGTGGTACCGTCGGCCTGCCACATCTCCTCGGAGTAGCTCAAGGTCTGGCCGTTGAGAGGAGGGAACCCGCCACTCTTTCCGATCTTCACCAAGACGTCTTCAAGACCGGCCTGAGCCAAAGCCAGGGCCTGGGCTGAGGCAACCTCCTCGGCCAGCCGATCATACTGTAAAGACTTACTGCTCATCAGAGCGAGACCGCCAACCAGGAGTAGGGAGACAAGGAGCAGTACGGCAATCAGGGTGGAGCCGCGACGAACGCCGGTCAAGGGAGATACCTCCTGATCTTGGTTCGGAAGGAAATGAGCCTTTGGCCCTTCGTAAACGAGATCCGCAGCTCAAGCAGGTCCGAAGACAGGAGGGCCGCCGAGAAGGCGTCCACGTGTTCGCAGACGCGGCTGGAGGTCACCAGGCCGGCACCACTCGCCACCTGCCGAGTCAAGCTATCCCCACTCATTTGATATCGCACAGTCAGCATATGCTCCGGCTTGTGGATTTGCCAGCTCGCTGGGCGGGTGGTGGGCAAAGCGGGTTGGCGGGGCAAACGATTGTTTATCGTTGGATCAACCTTCGTGAACTCGATATGAGAGGCGAAGGTCGAGTTCACAGGTGTCACGATCTTGACCGCCTCGCGCAGCTCTCTGCGCAGCTCACCAAAAGCTGCCAGGCCTTCGACCATAGCTTCACCTTCAAGTGAGGCGCCCTTCAACTTCCCCATCCCTGAGAGCAATGCGGAGCTGATCAGCAGGACTAGCCCTATCAGAGTTAGCGTCAGCAAGACTTCTACCAGGGTCAAGCCACCTTCTGGCTGGCCTTTGGTCATGGCATCAGGCTCACCGGCTTACTGTCTGCGTGAATGACGACACCCTCGATGGATACGCTGGCTCGAATTCGGCAGGGGCCGGGGGCGGGAGGAAAGGGATTGCCCGCCAC
>JBBKWP010000333.1:0-17106 GCA_037968995.1 Candidatus Xenobia bacterium | reverse complement strand
TGGTCTGCCACTCGCTGATGACCGGCAGCATTGGGGTGAACAGAGTCGAGCTTCAGACTGGCGTTCGTCCAAATCCCATCCATGATGTCCGGCACATACCCGGTTTGATATTTCGAGGCCAGGCCACGGTACATTCCGGAGTATTTATCTTTGGTCAAACCCCCTCGTATACCCAGCAGAAGGACGGGAACCGACGTCTTCTGGACTTCTTGGATCATCGAGGCTAGGTTCTTCTCCGTTCGTATGGGGTCAATTTTCTGGAGCGCGTCGTTACCTCCGAGTTGCAGGATCACTAAAGATGGATTCATGGGCAGAACCTCCTCGCCGACTCTCTTGAGCGACTCTTCTGTGGTGGCTCCCGACTGACCAAGATTGACGATGGAAATTTTCAACCGCCGACTCAACTCGGCCACAAAGCTCTGCTCCTCCTCTAGACCGTAACCCGCGGCCATACTGTCCCCCAGAATCACGATCGGGCCTTCACTAGGGAGCTCAGCGAAGCGAACCTTCGCCGACGAACAGCCGCTCAGAACCGACAGAGCCAGGAGCAGAATCACAAGGGGGCCTCTGGAACGAAGGAGAACGAGGGCCCTATGACGTGGATAGCCTTGACGGGCGTGAACGGTTTTATCGGACATCATCTTGCCCTTGAGCTTCTCGCTCCGGACCTTCAACCCTTGGCTTTTCCCGCTGTAAAGGTCGACCGCGTGCTGGGACTTGACTTGCTCAACAGTCGAGACCGCCGAAATCATGAGCGTCTCACGACCTTTGGGAACTATCGATTCGGCGATGCGGGACAGACATTGGAGATTCTCAACCGCGCCGCGTCAGAGTGGGGAGGTCCTCCGGTCGCCGTCATTCACAACGGGGCTTGCTCAAGCACCACCGAGACCGACCCTGAGGTGTTTCGAGTCCAGAATGTAGAAGCTTCCCAAGCTGTTTTCACCTACTGCGCCCAGCACCAGATTCCGTTTCTTTACGCCTCCAGCGCCTCGGTTTACGGCGACGGATCCTTGGGGTTCGACGACGGCCTCGAGGCCAACTCGCGCTACACTCCGATGAATCTTTACGGCCGTTCGAAGCATCAGTTTGACAGTTGGGTGCTAGAACAGGTGGCACGCCCCCCCGTCTGGTTTGGCCTTCGCTACTTCAACGTTTTCGGCGCTTTTGAGGAGCATAAGCAAAGTCAGGCCAGCGTTTTCCACTGGGGGCGTCGACAGATTCTCGAATCCGGCTGTCTGCGCTTGTACCAAAGTCACCAGCCCGACTTGGCCGACGGAGAACAGCGACGGGACTTTGTTCCTGTGCAAGATGTGTGTCGGGTGACTTGGGGCCTCTTGCGGCAAGCTCTCCAAGGACTCAATCTCCCTAAAGGTGGAGCCTTCGTCAATGTCGGCCGCGGTGTGGCCACCAGTTGGATTGAAATCGGTACCGCATTATTTGAGGCCCTTGGCCGAACACCTGAGTTCGAATTCATTCCTATGCCGGAAGCGCTTCGAGAACACTATCAAAACTATACGAAAGCTGACCTGAGGACCTTGCACAGCCTCGGACTTGAAGAGCCGTTCCTAGGGCTGAGGGAAGCTTTTCAAAACTCTACGGCCCGCGAAGTGGCCGTCCATGCGAGGGATCTCTCCTCTTCCACTTAGGACCAGTTCGTGAAGAAGAAAAAAACCGCTTAAGGCTGAGATTCCGTCCCCGATTCGGTGTCGGCTTTCGGTTCCAAGCTGGACTCTGCACCAGGCTCCCCTGCGTCCGATTTCTGCTTAAAGATCGCCCCATAGATGATCTCGATTGGCGAGTTCGGAGAGATGTCCACGAAGGTCGTAGAATCACGACTGCTCACCAGTTTACCCGAGGGGTCGAAAGAGTCGATGTGGTCCACTCTAAACTTGCCATTTTTTCTGATGGTTACTGTCAAGAGAGCATAGCTGCCCTTCTCACTGGGAGCGGTGTACTCAAATTTTTGACGGGTGACCGCCGAATCTCCCGTGATCTCCACGGAATCGACGTCGAGAAAAATGTCGATGACCCCCTCCTGATGGAAAATCAACTGCCAGTCCTGGGCCGTAGCCGGGGCGAGCAGAAGAAGCACGATCAGGAAAAATCTAAGAAATCGCATCTTTAAACCTTCGAGATTTCCTGAAGAAGCCCTCGCCCTCACAGATTCTATACCCTTCCAAACTTTACATTGCAAAGCAAACAATGTAGGGTACGGCTATGACTTTGCTTCGCAAAGCGACGATCGCCGGGTTGGCGCCGCTATTCTATATTTTGGCAAAAAACGCTTGTCTGCTGGCCCTAAAGGTTCATGGGCTTCAAGGGGTAGCGGGAGTCGCTCAACTCTTTCTGGTAGGACTGGCCGCTCCTATGTTAATCCTTCAGAACTGGTTGGAGCTTCATAAAGGCATCCATGTTCCCACCTACTGGGGACTCCTAGTTCAGACGCTTTTCGTGATTCGTATATGGTCCTTCGGGTGTAGAGTCGTTACTCAGCTCAAAACCCCCTATCGATCAGGACGCCGGGCTTTCCTCGTGGGAGCCGGACTGTTCGCGGCCTCGGGTTATGGAGTAGCCCAGGAGTTCGAAAATGTAGAAATCTCTCAAGCATCCCTCGCCTTGAAGGGACTTCCCCCGAGTTTAGAAGGCCTAAGAATCATTTTGCTCAGCGATCTCCATCGTGGGCCGGTCATCAGCCGCTCATATTTAGACAGCGTGGTGGATAGAGTGAACGCCCTCAATCCCGACGTGGTGTTACTCCCCGGCGATTTCGTTTCTAAGTCTTCCAAGTATTTCGAGGATGTTACCGTCGTATTATCCCGACTGCGCCCCCGCATCGGGAGCTTTGCCACACTTGGAAATCACGACCATTGGGAGGGCGCGGAAGCTGCCAAGCGAGCGATCGCCCGCTCGGGTGTACTCCTCTTGACCAACCGCTCGGTCCATATCAACACCTCAAGAGTGCTCGAAGAATCAGGACGGGGCGGAATCTGCTTCGCGGGTGTAGACGACCTCGGCGAAGGCCGTCCGGATTTGGCCGCCGCACTTTCCAAGTCGGATTCTTCCACCCCGTGCATTTTATTGTCTCACAACCCTGACTTCGCCGAAGAGCCTCTTCCCAAAGGACTCCAACCTCGGATTGATCTGCAAGTCTCAGGACACACCCATGGAGGCCAGATCGTTCTGCCTGGAGCCGGCCCGTTCGCTTCCGGGTCCCGCTACGGACTGAAATATATCTCCGGTTGGGCCCAGGGACCTCACTGGCCGGTCTACATCACTCGAGGGATCGGAACCAGCCTGATTCCAGTGCGGGTGGGAGCGGCACCAGAGATCGTGGTGTTCGATTTAAAGAGCCGGAGTGCGCAGGGCGATCGAGCCTTGACCATTGGCAAAACTCTTCAATGTCCCACGATTCATTGACGACGTTCCTGGTTCTTTGCAGACGTTAACATTTTCGTTCCAAACTCGGTGATGAGTCGTCCTATACTACGACTAGAGAAGGAGTCTTCACTATGCTCATCACCTCACCGAACTTCTCGACTCAGACACGAACGCAAAACATCGCGCTCGGCGGGTCGAACATCGCACCGGAACCCAGTCGAGAAGCCTGGGACCAGATCATTTCCCCCGCTCCCGGACAAGAGGATCTCGTCGATATCGGCGCACGATCAGGCGAGGCTGTGCCCGCCACCATTCGGGAAACGCGCGAACAGGTCGCCAAGCTCGGCTTCCACAAGATCGACCCTTACGTCGCGACCATCGCCGCTTCGGTCGGTGCGAGCCAAGTCAAAGTCCCGGGTCGCGGAGAGTCGACCGTCAAAGTCTCCCTTCCTCAATATTTCCAGAAAGATGTCGAGGTCTCTCTCGGCACCCATAACGGACCCAACGCTCCCATGATGGTGATCCTGCCTGGGATTTTCGGTGACGGCGACGGCGGACACACCACCACCTTCAAGAAGATGGCCCTTGAGCGCGGTATGAACTATCTGGTGATACCGAATTCTTTGAGCAAGGAAGCTCTCACAGACCAACCCCGCAACCATCCGGGAAATCCCCGTTTGGACGCCATCACGTCTTATGAGACCATCGCTCAACTCAAGAGTCAGAATCCCGGCCTTTTCAAGAACGTCTCGGTCGCCGGATACTCTTACGGCGCCCTGCACGGAGCCAATCTCGTCCGCTACGAAGAGGAGTTGATGGACCAACGCCCTGGAATGAAGCGTCTGATCACCGGTAGCCTGGTGAGCGTCTCGCCACCGGAGAACCTGGCAAACTCTATGCTAGAACTCGACGGTCTGCGCGAAAAGTACAAAACCGGAGCAGGTTCGATCATCGGAACCGGCCTCAAGTACAAAAGTCAGGTGAAGCGATTAGGCTACGAAAACTTTCTTCAAGGCGACCTCTCCACCCGAGGACCAGGTCAGAACATTACCGAAATCAAGCTCTCCGACAAATACGGTTCACGAGACGATATGAAAAAAATGGTCGACCGGGTGGACTACGACTTCGGACAGAAAAAGCTCCCGGCCAATAAACCTGAATTCTGGGACGGCACCGATTCCCAACGTCAAGAATGGTTGAGAGAAACCTCTCAGATCCTTGACGACATGACCTACGCTCAGTTCTCTAACGATTATATGGCTAAAGACGCGTGGCTTGCTCAACGCGGCCTGACCCCCGACCAGATGGGCTACGAATACCGATTCAGCAAGGCCATGGAAGTGATCGACGACACCCCTGTGATGGTCTTGGCTTCGGCGGATGACTATATCCTCAACGACGCCAACGTGCGGACCCTCAAGCAGTTGGAAGCCAAACCCGGCAAATTGGAAGCGGTCAAGATCTTCGAGCACGGCGGGCACGTGGGAGTGACCTGGAATCCCGAGGTTCAGAACGCCATGGCCGACTTCGCTTTCGCCGCTCCGAAATCATAAAGAAACGAAAAGCTGGTCGAGTCGGATCGACAGATTTTCACATTTCCACGGTATGATCCTTGGAAGATGACACCTTCATCGTTGGGTACGATGCGTCCACGGAGACTGTGGACGTGAGAAACCACTGGGGCTGGCACGAGAAGGCCGATAACGACGGAATCGATGACGGAAAGGCAAGCCTAAGCCTCACGGAGTTTTTGACGAATTTCAGCAAGATTTCTGTCTAAAATCGCCCAGCGGTCTAGACCGCGACGACGCCTAGGGATCCGGCCCGGATCCCTAGCGAAAGTCCCCTGTTCGCAAGTCGAACGATTGACTCCCGGCCGTGAGTTCGACCGTCCATCTCTCCGGGTCGCCTTTCCCGGCTTCCACAATTTCATATCCTCCAGGTGGGAGTCCCTCCACCACCATCACGGTCCCCGTACTCAAGGCCCGACCGACCGACCGCTGTTCATTCCCCTGCACTAAATAGACCTCCGCTTCACGCGAGGCGCCGTAAACCTTGAGAGTCGCCGACGCCGTCCTTTTCGAGAACACAGAGGTCGGCTGGGCTTCTAAAAGGTTGCGGGGCTCCTCAGGCACTTGATAGGCTGGGCCTTGCAAATTAAGGTTCGCCAAAGGAAATTCATCGGTGTAGTTCGCGCCGTGCCGCGGGTGCTGCGCCTGGTCGGTCAGGCGGGGCACTTGTCGGTTGACGTATTCTAAAAGTTCTTGAGTTCGGACAATCCCGTTCGAGGTCGCTCGAGCACCGCCGTTGAGGGCTCGCAAGAGCGCATAGGTCAGGACTCCGTGACCTCCCAAACGGGGATCTTCGGCGGCCACTTCGTCGCGTCGACAGGCCATAAGGTTAAGAACTCCGTCTCTTTGTCCCACGGCCTGCAGGTGCTCGTTGATGGAATGAATTCTGGATGCGTCCTCTTGTGGAGTGATAATCGCTCCTGAATGACAGGCGTCTGTGATCATCACCACCTGACTGGCTTGGCGCAGATGAACATCAACATAGCGGCGGACTTCATCCATCGGGAGCGCTGTCGCGTTCAAGGTCGCCGGGTCGCTATCGTATGGTAACAAGTAGGCCACCTCCCCGCTCCCAAACTGATTGACCTGACCGTGGCCCGCGAAAAAGATCGTCGCGACGTCTCCGGAGACGACGTTAGTGATTAAAAAATCTAGAGCCAACCGCACGTTCTTCGTGGTCGCGTCCTCATTCAAGAGTAGCTTCAAGTGCTCCGAAGGCATTCCACCTCCGCGCTGACTCAACAGAAACTCGGCGTAAGCCTTGGCGTCCTTATCGCCACTGTTAAGCCATGCGCTCTTCGGAAGATGCTCGTACCTCGAAACCCCAACCACCACCGCCCAACGCTTCTCGGGGGGAACGAAGCGGAGTCGAGAGCCACTGTCATATCCTGGAGGACCCGACTCTCTCGCCAGGACCGGAACAGCGACCGCTAGGAAAAAAAAACAAGCAGCCACGAGCCAAAGGTCTCGTCGATGTATCACCGGCTTATTTCTCAAAACCCGTATTCACCGGTTCTGAGGGTAAAGAGCGAATTCGAGTCAGAACCTTCTCCGCCGGCCGACCCGGTCCAGCCGTGACCAGGTTGAGGCTGTCGACCCGCAGCGTTCCCTGCCCCGACAAAAGAAGACCGAAGTGAATCTCACGAGCTTTAGGGGCCACTTCCATCTCTATAGAGTACTCGCTCCATGTCGAAGTGCCTCGAATCGGACGTTCCATCATATTGTCGAAGCTTAGCGGGACGCCTTCTTTGTCATCGACCCGCAGCCAGATCCCACCCCAACCAACGACCTCGTCGGCCGAGACCCAAGCGCTCAATTTGACTCGTTGGCCACGGTACGCGCGGGCGTCGATTTTCTGAAGAAGTAACGCATGCCTACGCTCAGTGACTTTACCAACCGACCGCAACATCCCGCACGATGAGCCCTGATAGGCCGCCGTGACATCACGCCCGCCTTCAAAAGACGTCGGATTGGTGGTGAAAAATGTCCATCCACGAGGAAGCTGAGCCGAAGCGGGATACGCTAGCATCAGTGTCATGAAAGCGAGTTGGAGGACAATAGATCTGGTTGGCATGACCTGACGAGCATACCGCAATGTCTGAGTGGCGTCTTCTCGTTTTGCACACAAAACCATCACGATTTCATCACACCACCAAACGATAGCCGACGCCGTGCACGGTCTTGAGATATTCCGAGCCTTGGGGCGTTTCCTCGATCGCCTGGCGCAGCTTCACCATGACGTTGTTGAGCGTTCTCAGCGTGACAGCCTCCTCCGCCCCCCAAACCTCATCCATCAGATCGTCGCGACTCACCACCTGTCCCTGGTGGGCCCGCAGGACCCGAAGGATCTCAAAAGCTTTGGCGGGCAGAGCGATCTCCTGTTCACCTCGTCGAACCGTGAAGCGGTCAAGGTCCACCACCGTCGTCCCAAAGCAAAGTTTTCCGTCGGACTCCATGACCGCTTCCGCGCGAACCACTCTGGAGCGCCTCAGTAGGGCTCCAATCCTACCCAAAAGCTCTAGCAAACTGAACGGTTTGGTCACGTAGTCGTCGACCCCCAGTTCAAAGCCGAGCACCCGATCCATCTCCGTCTTTCGAGCCGTCAGCATGATCACAGGAACCCGGTCGCCCTCGGAACGGAGCGCTTTGAGGATCTCGAACCCGCCGCAACCAGGCAGTTCCGCGTCTAACAGAATCAGGTCATAGCTCTGGGCACGAGCCTTGATCAATCCTTCATCGCCGCGACTTTCCCAGTCGACTTCATAGCCCTTAACCCGTAAGACATCGACCAGGCCGACAGCCAACGCCTTTTCATCCTCGATCACAAGCACTCGGGCCATCATGAGTCTCCCATGGGTGCCTTTGGTAGAGACACTCGGAACAGCGCGCCACCGGCGGGCGCCGCGAGACAATCCACAGACCCCCCGAGCGCCTCGACCAAACCTTTCACCACAGCTAACCCGATCCCCATACCCGAGGTTTTCTCGCCGGATGCGGTTTCGGCCCTCCGATACGGCTCAAAAATTCGTGAACGATCCTTGGGCGATATCCCAGGACCGCTGTCGATCACCTCAAATCTCACTTCCGCTGCTTTGCTGGAAGTGGCAACCTGAACGGGGCGGTCCACCCCTGCATGCTTGAACGCGTTCTCCACAAGATTCACTAGAATATGAAGCAAGATCTCAGGATCAGTCTGAAGGGTGAGTGACTCGGGAGTGGTTTTAATCTCTAGACGGCCCGGAAGCTGACGGGTGGCGTCTCTCAAGCGCTCCAGAAGCCTGTCCACCTCCACCCGGCGAAATTCCACAGTGGGTGACCCCCGCTCGAGTTGACTGGCGGTGAGGATGTTGTCGACCATCCACCGGAGGCGCCCGCACTCTTGAGCCAAGGTCTTGTGATAACTCGCGATCTTGTCGGGGTCGTCCACCAATTCATCACGAAGAATTTCCAGATACATAGAGATCGAGGCGATGGGTGTGCGCAGCTCGTGGCTCACCATGTCGGTGAACTGACGTCGATCCGCGGTGAGTTCCATCTCTTTGCGGACCAGACGAGTGGCCAACATCAAAACACCCGCGAACAGTGCCATGACGAAGCCCGCGAGCGCCAAACCGAAGGCGAAGTTCCTCCGTAGTTGATGCAGTGCCGAGCGGTTGTCGAGTGTCAATACCAAGGCGTCGAACGGATATGGGTCGTCGGGCAGGAAGGTGGAGATCTCCTTTCGCCAGCTTTTCAGAGACGGGGAGACCTGCCCGAACCAACCCGTTTCCTCTTCTCCAACCGCGTTGAGGGTCTCATCGAGCCTCTCCTGAGATTTCCAAGGCGTCCCCCGCTCCCAGCTCAAGGCTTCCCCGAAGTCCAGTCGAGAAAGTCGGTTGGAGAGCCATTGCCCCCAGACATGCTCAAGATCGACCCGGGCCAGTAGATAATGGCCCTGAGAGGAGCGGCCGGCGAACCCCAAATAGTTGTCGGGCGCAGCTTCGAGGACCAGTTCTTCTTGACTCCACCTTCCCGCCTCGAGACCCGGCGGGAGTGGCCGCAGAACTTTAGGTTGTCCCTCTGGGGAGGCGGGCAGTCGTTTGGCCAGTTCCAGAAACCAAAGCGGTGCAACCTCTGGGTCGTCCGAGGCGACCGCTCGACCCGACGCGTCCACCCAGAAAACTTGGCAGTAGGGTCTCCCCTGCTCTCGCAAGAGCTTCAATCTCTCAAGGTCCAGCTGTCCGTTGGCCGCTGTCGCCTGAGCGTTGGAAAGGAGAATCCACGGAAGTTGCTCAAGCGCCGCGAAGGCACGACTCAGTTCTTCAGCGTCGTCACGGAATTTCGTCTGGCGTAGGGTCAACATACTCAAGGTGCGGTCCGACAGCGCCGTCTCCCCTAAGATGAGCAGAGTCCCGCAGGCCAAAAACCACCCCAGCCACAAAGCGCGCACCCAATGTTTAGAACTTCTCACAGCAAGTGTCGCTTCTGTTTTCCTGAAAAGCCTCCTAGGGGTAATGCGCAGATCAGTAAGGAATTGTGACAAGAGTCACGTAGATTGACCGGGGACCAGGCAGTAGAGTGAGGTTATTCCACCGGACGACCTTATTTTGCCGGGGAACCAAGGAGGATGAATGAAACAACGAAGATTTCAATGGATGGCGGTGGTGGGACTCTTGATCACGCTCATACCCCAAGCCTGGGCAGAAGAGCCGGTCAAGACAGCCAAGGCGGCAAAGCTGGTTCCGGTGGTTTACCATATCGAAATGATGGAAGTCAGCGATCAGACCTGGGCCAAACTGCAGAAAAGTCCGGGCCCATCTAAGAACAAGGTCGAAGGCAAGCTTCTGCAAAGTGCCGACTTGATGGCCGTCACAGGGGTCGACGCGGTCACCCTTCTCGGTCATAAGGTCCCCATTACTTACTACGACCCTCGTGCTACGCAGTTTCAGGTTCAATTTGTCGACATCGGTTTTAAGGTCGATGTTGTGTGTCGTTCCGTTGAGGCCAACGTGTTCTCGGTCACCTCTCGTCACGAATTCAGCACGATGACCGGTGTGCGCACTGAGGGAGAAGGCGCTCAAACCACCTCATATCCTGAAACATTGGTTTTTATCTCCGCCACCAAGATACCATCGATGTCCATCGGAGAGACCGTGGTTCTGGGGAAAGCAACCGGTCCGAGCGTGGCCCGTCAGCTCGCCAAACTGGGCCGTCCCGTCACTTCTAAAAACATCATCGCAACCCTTCGATTGGAGCGCCCCTAGTGACCCTCTCTATTTTTGGATTCCAGTCTCGCTCGGCCACAGTTCTCCTCGCCCTACTGCTGCTATCGTTTCAGGCCGTGACAGCTCAGCAGGGGTTTTATGAGGTAGAATACGAATTTGTCAAAACCAGCGCCCAGCCGGCTAAGCTACTCCTCGACGCGAACGAATGGCGCCAGTATGTCAGCTCCGACAAAGCGAACTTGCTGGATTCGGGAACCTTGACCAGCACGTTCGGAGAAGAGTGCCTCAATATGAGCGGATTGAAAGTTCCGATTCCCTATCGCGACCCTCGCGTCGACGGCTACCAAGTTCAGTACAT
Organism: Candidatus Xenobia bacterium; assembly: GCA_037968995.1. Taxonomy (GTDB): domain Bacteria; phylum Vulcanimicrobiota; class Xenobia; order Xenobiales; family JADMJV01; genus JAEXNA01. Next base: position 6,592 of record JBBKWP010000333.1, on the reverse strand, counting down.
CGACGAAGGGTTCAAGCTCGACTGCACCGCGACCCCTCACGAAAACGGCATGATCAAGGTGGTGACTCGAGTCGGGAAATCCTCACTTTCACCCGATGCGGCGTCCGCCTACGGGCAAGACACCTTTCTGTGCGACACCACCATCCTGCTCCGCCGAGGACAAACCGCCATCCTGACAACCACCAAAGGTCTTGTCACCAAGCAGTACCTCAGCAAAGTCTATCCCGGTACAACCTTTGGTGAAAACGAGACTGTACTTTTGGCAATCACCATTCGTTAAGAAAGGACAACTCATGAAAACCCGCACCTTTCGGAGTCTACGACTTCTAGGAATCCTGAGTTTAGCGCTCCTGGCCTTGCAGTTGGCTCACCCCGACCTCGCCCTGAGAGCCGAGGCCGCCTGGTCGATCCTGTTCAACGGAGAACCCTCGAAGCTGAGCGTCATCGACACCCCGGACGGCCAGGTGGTGCCGGTCTACTTCCCAGCCCCCAAAGAGGGCAGAAAGCAGACCTACGGAGTTCAGCTAGAAACCGACCCCATCACCATGCAGATCAAGGTGACCAGGGTCGAAAAGAAACGTCAGACCCGGGGCCCAGGCGATTGTCCTAAATGCAGCGGCAGCAAAAAATGTCAACAATGCTATACCCTGGGGAGCGGCATCAACTACGCTGGAAATCCCTGCGTGGATTGCAACGCAACAGGGGACTGCAGCTACTGCCGAGGTAGCGGAATCTGTTATATGTGCGACGGTCGGGGCTACGTCAACGGCTGCACGACTTGCGGGCAAGTCTCAAAGCCGTAGCAGCGCCCCTAATTTAGGAAGCCGGCGATTCCAAGGAATCGTCGGCTTTTTGCTGTCGGTAGGCCTGGATATTTTTGAGCAGTAAAATTCCCAAGCCGGTCATGACCACGGCGTCGGCGACATTAAAGATATTGGTGCCGATGGGACCGTATCCCAGGTAAAGAAAGTCTTGCACAAACCCCAAACGGAATCGGTCCATCAGATTACCGATCCCGCCAGAGATCACTAGAGCGCAGGCGACCACCTCCGGCGTTCCTAACTCCTTTTCACGCAGGGCATAGACGGCCAAGCCGCAGAGCACAACAGCCGGCAATATCCCTAAAATGAGCCAACGCGCGAAGGGACCCCATCCGGCCCCTAGACTTCCCCAGGCACCCATGTTCTCCGCATAGACTAAAGTCAGGATGGCGAAATAGGTTTGCGGTGGCTGTCCCTGAAGATTCTCTACCGCCCAACGCTTACTCCACTGATCCGTGCCCAGAAACAGCAGCACGACGGGAACCATCAAGGCCAGACGTCGTGTCAGAGACAAAGGTAGATGAGCGCTCATAAACGCCGCCTTTCCTCTTTGGAGAGCGACTTCCTATACCCGAGACGATCCTTTTAGGCGAACACCTTAAGATCCGTGGAACCAGGCAGTGAGAGCCAAGCGGGAAGCCTGGGTGGGTAAAACCGCGTGTTCGATCTCCTCAGCCAAAAACACCACCAGTCGGTCTTGAAGTGGCTCCAGCAAGAACTGCCCCTGTGGCAAGGTGAGAGAGAGTTCGCCCCCGTCACCTGGCTGCCACTGAGGATTCAAATAGTAGATCGCGGTCAACCGGCGGTTTTGTGATCCGCCCCGAAAGGCATCAAAGTGCTTAGAATAGCCTTGGCTGCCGGTGGGGTATTGAGCCAACTGCATCTCGTAGCGATTCACTCCCAGAAACATCTGCTGATTGACCGTCTGGCGTAGAACCTCAAAGCGACTCATCAAAGCGCGAATCCCGCTGCCGGCGTTGGACTTCTCCACCCAGCAGAGATTGTCTCCTCGAACGCCCCCGTCGATCCTCCGCTCACGTCCGGTTCCGGCCGGCTTTAAAACGCCTGATCGCGCCAACCGTTGGGCTTCGGTACGAACCTGATTAGCCGTCCGCGCCCCCAAAAAATTGTCTCGGAAATAGAATCCGAATTGGCATAGACCAGCCGCCTCAAAAGGGGTGTAGAAACATTCCCGTAGTGGCTTGGCGTGTTTAGCGTAACTCAATCCGCGTGGCGGACTGCCGGCGGTCAACCAAGGTATCGCGAGCGACAGCGTTCGTGAGGGATCTCCGTGAGTGAGTTCATAAGTGGTTTGTTCGCACCGAGACGGCGTCGGGACCTCCTCGACGCCTAAACCGATCACGTTTTCTCAATCTCTCCCGTGCCGTTCGGCTGTTCGGGCGAGCTTTCCCCGTGAACCTCGAGCGCTTGGGTTTGGCGCAGCCACACGGTTCGCTGCGGCAATGGAATGTCAATCTCTTCCTTTGCAAAACGATGAAGGACCCGACGATTAAACTCCCGGCGGACAGACCATTGTTGGAGCGGCGCAGTTCTGATCATGGCTCGCAGCGTTATGGCGTTGTCTCCCAACTCGTGGATACCCGTATAAACAGGCTCCGCTTGGACTGTGTCGGCTTTTTCATCGGCCAACTTGACTAGTTCTTCTTTCAACACTTCAAAACAGCGGTCAGTGTCGCTACCGTAGGCCACACACACCCTAAAATCCACATTTCCAAAATCCCGTGAATGATTTTTGATCAGGGTCAACTGTCCGTTGGTCACGATGGTAAGACCGCCGTCCGTCTCACGTATTCTGGTGGTTCGCAAGTTGAACTTTTCCACCGTTCCCGTCGCTACGGGCGTTTCGATGTAGTCTCCGATGTTGAACTGGTTGTCGGCAAGGATGTTGAACCCGTAGAAATAGTCGATCAAAATGTCCTTGCCGACAATCCCAAGGGCGACCCCGGCGACTCCGGCTCCCGCGAAGGCGTTGCCAATATCGATTCCGAGCGAACTCACGAACCAAGCCACCCCGAAAATCGCAACCACCGTGCCTACCAAAAAGTGTCCTCCTTGGAGCATGGTGTTTATCCTCTGATGCAGATGCTGACCTGGGTCCCGCTGCCCGGCGATATAGGCTTTGGAATAATTGTCCAATACTTTACAGCCCAATCGGTAGGCCACGCTGCAAACACTCACGATCAAGAGAAAGTAGAAAACGGGTTGCAGACCTCCTTTGATGATCGTGATCGCCAGCGGTTTCAGCGTTGGGTGAAGCAACGCGATGATGGACAGGCAAGCCAGCCAAACAAAAGCTTTTAAGGACCATCCGGGAGACTTAAGAAACTTGCGAGCGAATAGGTCGGCGAACCCGTGGAAAATCAAGCCCAGGAACAACAACGCCCCGGCAACGTAGGGAAAGCGGGCCAGGGACTCCGGCGACCGTTCTGAAGTCTCTTCGGCGAGGTCATCGTCGAGCAAATCCTTCCAACGCCGGGCAATTTTCTCTTCCAAAGCCTGCTTGCGAGCATCGGAAAGCCTGGAATAGTAGTCTGGAGCGTCCGCGGGTAAAACCGTCGCGAATGTCTGTCCGTCGATCGCCACCACTGTCATGTTATCGACTCGCTGTACCTCAACCTTTGGCATCTGGCCGTGGAGGCTGGAGAGAATCCCCCGATACTGCTCTTGAAGTTGACGCTCTCGCTCCTCCCCTTTCAGCTTGTCCGTGCTTCCGAGTTGGAACAAAAACGGTTGAGAAAGGGGATGAAATCCGTCGTCACGCGGACCGATGGGCGGGAGCGGCAGACTCGGATCTTCTACGACCGATTCTCTCGGTCGTTGTCCGATCTGGATGTCTATATCGGGAGTCAGAGCGCCACCGACGAACAAGCCCACCAGTCCCAGGACTATCAAAAACAGATTGCGCTTCAGATTCATTCCATTCCATCCTTCACTAACCCAATCGCTTCGTTGGGCTCAGGAAAAGATTTCCCTCTACGGTGGGTTCGAAAACAAGGGAGCCTGGAGATCGGTCCAATGCTCGCGCACACGCTCCATCTTGGTTGGAAGGTTCGTGTTGAATCCGTCGGCGCCGGCCTTTCGGCAGATCTCAGCGTCGTCTTCGTTGTCGATGGTCCATGGTAGAACCTTAACGCCGCGCTTGTGGGCCGCGTCGACCGTTCGCTTGGTCACGAGATCGATCCCCGAGTGTCGCAAGGGGATCTGCAGCGCACTGTAGTCGGGTGATATGAGACCCTCCAGATGGAGGCGACTCGCCAGAACCATAGCTCGTATCTCTAGAGGGGTGGCCGATGTCGCAACCCGCGGGCAGGCCAGTCGCAGTCCCTTCATCATACTGTCGTCGAAGCACGACAAGAGCACTCTGTCCTCGGCTTCAAACTGTTTGAGCACCTTCGCCAGTTCTTGGGCGATCGCGGGCGGCGCCTGCTTCACTTCGATCTGTAAGCGCCAATCTGGATAGGTCCGTAACACTTCATCCAATCGAGGGATGCCGTAGCCTTTGCCGCGAAGCGGGTAGGTTCTGCCATCTCTTGTGAACCGATAGGCTGCATCGAGCTTTTCTACCTCGGGCCAGGTCATCTCGGCGACGACCCCTTGACCATCGGTGGTGCGTTCAACGGTCGTGTCGTGCAGAATGACCAAGACTTTGTCCGCTGTCATATGGAGATCAAAGTCTAGCACGTCGCTGCCCGTTTTGTGCGCTTTCTCGAACGCGATCATCGTGTTGCTGGGCCACTCTTTCTCGCCGCCTTGGTGGGCCAAAAGAAGGGGTCGCGGTGCGTCCTTAAACCAGGCCCTGGGGCCGGCAGGTGTCGCGGTGAAATAAAGCCCAAGTAAGATTGAGGCCAGAATGGCCAAAAGTGAACCGAGACAAGAACTCTTCGCTCGACGACGCTTGGACATCCATGAGGATTGTCCGTTCGCAGCAGGTGCACCTTGCCGTTGTGCAGAGAAAACTCAGGTCGCGTTCTTCGCCAGCCAGGCTTTGGCTCGCTCGACTTCGCTTGTGATATCTTTATCTTTGGTTTTGTAGTCGATCTTACCCAATTCGAACTTCGTCTTCCGGTCGATCTGCCCCGACGCACGTTCCAGAGACTTCAAGGCCGTTCCGTCCACTCGCGACCAGCCAAACGTCGTGTAGTTGTGATTCCCAGATTTCCCAAGCAGGTTCGTGATCGGCATCCGGTAATTTGTGGTCGCCGAATCGTCCAAAGAAGGTGCGATGAGCTTCAAAACCTCAGGGTCCTTTAGGTAGGACAATCCATCGAGAGCTTTGGCTCGAACATACGGAGACTTGTCTTTTAGCAAAGGCTTGATGGTCTCGATGACCAGCGTAGAGTCGTCGTTAAAGACCTGTCCCAAATCGAAGGCGGCCTCTCCCCGAACGGCGGGGTTCTCGTGCTTCGTCAACTCCACCATGGCCGCTTTCACGTCGTCTCTTTGGTTCGCTCTTGCGAAACCTGTGCCGGTCCATTTCAAAGCGATCTGGGCCGTTTCGGGTTCATCTTTGTAGGCCTTGAGGTAAAGATCGATAACGTCAGAGTTATCGGACCGATGTCCCATCTTCGCGAAAGCCGACATCGCGCCGAACCGGGCCGCGGGATTGGGATCGGAGGAACCGATTTCGATAAGGCGTTCCAGAACCTGTGGACTGCCGTCTTTGCGCAACGAATCTCCCGAGGCCTCCAAGGCGTAGTAGCGCTGGGCGTCATCGCTGCTGTTGAGAAAATGAAGCACGACCTTGTCATAGTTTTCGTCGGCTTGAGCTTGCGTTTTGCTTGTCGAAGACGTCGTATAGACCGAATCCAGCTTTTTTAGGGCTTCCAGTTGAACGTCTGGGCTACTTGAAGTAGCGGCGAGATAAAGAAACGCTGGACCGTTGTCTTTGTCCTGAGAAGCCTCCCGCGGAAAGCCTTTCTCCGTGTAAGATTCCGCAAGCTTAGCGGCTCTCGCTTTCACCGCGTCATCGGCGAAGGCCCCCAGATCAGCCTCAGGCTCGGGCGTGACCGGAACCTGAGGTGTTGTCTGCGCTTGGGTCGTCGCTTGTGGTGCCGGGCTTTCATTGGGCAGGCCCGGCTTCGCGCAACCAGAAAGGCAGAGAGTCACTCCGAGAGAAATTGAGAAAAGTTTCACCGATAAGGACGTCTTGTGCAAAACACACTCCTCTTCGGCCGTCAAAATTCTGTGAGCAGGTCGACCGAGTACTAACAGCTTAGTCACTCGCTCCAGATCTCCTGATTCTGTCTGGGAAAAAACTATAGGCCCTTGAGAACTTCCAGCACCACTCGCTCCGCGTTCTCGGCTGCTTGAGGCGAAAGAGCTTGGAAAAACATGAAGCCGTTCTCGGCGGCCGGGTTACTGATGCCTCGGACGACCAAAAACGGAATATTCAGCTGAAAGCAGGTCTGGGCGATGGCCGCTCCCTCCTCTTCGAACGTGTTAGCTCCGGTCTCAGCCCGGACCGCTTCATTACGCGCGCCCACTTCGGAAAAGACATCCTCAGATTCGATGACCCCTTGAATCACTTCCGGCTGCCGGGTGGCACCGTCGAAAGTAAGGGGCGGCAAGTCGATGCTTTTCCCAGCTAAGAGGGCACGACGCAACAGATCAGGGTCAGCCGGGAAATAGAGCGGATTCTTCGTCACGTAGTCAGGTTGGTAGGTCGGCCACGGTGAGTATCCCTGATCCGTCAGTTGAGCGAATCCGTAATTGATGATCCGAGTGCCTAAAACAACATCTCCAGGATTGGC